>NZ_JBFAXL010000167.1:0-1035 GCF_040680795.1 Streptomyces sp. NPDC051976 | reverse complement strand
GGGTTGATCGGGCCGGAGTGGGTCTCGTGCACACGTCTTGACAGGGGTGAATCGTAAGGGGAAACATCACTCTGCACCCGTCGGGAGAGCGCTTTCCCATGGGCTGCCCGACGCGGTCCCTCCCACCCTCAAGACCCTGGAGAGTTACCCATGCTCGCCTCCCCCTCCGGTCCGGCCCTGGTGCCAAGACTCGCTGCGCCGCCCCGGCGAAGAATCACTGCGGCGGTCATCACCGCCCTGGTCGCCTCCCTGCTGCTGTTCGTTCCCACCCGCACCGCACACGCCGCCGACACCCTGCTCTCCCAGGGCAAGACCGCCACTGCCTCCTCCACCGAGAACGCCGGCACCCCCGCCTCCGCGGCTGTCGACGGCGACAACGGCACCCGCTGGGCCAGCGCGTTCAGCGACCCCCAGTGGCTGCAGGTCGACCTGACCACAACCGACACCATCACCTCCGTCACCCTCAACTGGGAGGCGGCGTACGCCAAGTCGTTCAAGATCCAGACGTCCACGGACGGCTCCACCTGGACCGACGCCTACACCACCACCACAGGGACCGGTGGCGTGCAGACGATCCCCGTAAACGTTTCCGGGCGTTATGTCCGCATGTACGGCACCGAACGCGCCACCGGATACGGCTACTCCCTCTACGAGTTCCAGGTCTACGGCAGCACCAACAGCAGCATCTGCGGCACCGACAACGCCGCCCAGGGCAAGACCGCCACCGCCTCCTCCACCGAGAACGCCGGCACGCCGGCCACCGCGGCAGTCGACGGCGACAACGGCACCCGCTGGTCATCGGCCGCCTCCGACGCCCAATGGCTCCAGGTCGATCTCGCCACCACACAAACCGTGTGCAAGGTCGTCCTGAACTGGGAAACCGCCTACGCCAAGGCATACAAGATCCAACTGTCCACCGATGGCACCACCTGGACCGACGCCTACACCACCACCACCGGCGCCGGAGGCACCGAAACCATCAACCTCAACGGCAACGCCCGCTACATCCGCATGTACGGCACCCAACGCGCCACC
>NZ_JBFAXL010000166.1:0-1049 GCF_040680795.1 Streptomyces sp. NPDC051976 | reverse complement strand
GCGACTGGAGGCTCGGCCGGGTCGTCACTGTCGCCGACTCCGGGTTCTCCTCCGAGGCCAACCAGAGCTACCTGCGCAGGGCGGGCGGCCACTACATCACCGGCGTCAAGATGCGCGAGGGATCCAAGAGGGCCGACCAGGCCCTCTCACGCCAGGGCCGCTACCAGCAAGTCCGCGACAACCTGCGCGTCAAGGAAGTCCGCCTCGACGGGGACGATGGCCGACGGTGGATCATCTGCCACAACCCCGCCGAAGCCGAACGCGACGCCGCCCGACGAGAACACCAACTCACCGCGATCCGCGAGGAGCTGGAGCGCATCAAGGCCGCCCGCGCAGCCGATGAGAAGAAGGCCAAGGCCAAGGCCGCCAAGAACGACAGACGCCAGGTCACCCCCTGCGACGCGCCGCACCGCAAGGCCGAGTGCGCGCTTCGCGACCATCCCTCGCTCGGCCGGTGGCTCAAGCAGCACCCCACCACCGGACGCCTGTCCATCAACACCACCAAGGTCACCGCCGAGGCCCGGCTCGACGGCAAGTACTTGCTGGCCACCAGCGACCCGGACCTGTCCGCCGAGGACCTCGCGCTCGGCTACAAGAACTCGCTGGAAGCCGAACGCGCCTTCCGCACGATGAAGTCGACCTTGGACCTTCGGCCGGTCTACCACCGCCTGGACGAGCGGATACGCGCCCACGTGCTGCTGTGCTGGCTCGCCCTGCTGCTGATCCGCGTTGCCGAACGCCGCACCGAGCAGACCTGGCCCAAGATCGCCACCGAACTCGGCCGGATCCACCAGGTGACCCTCTCCGGACCCGCCGGCAGCCTCCAGCAGACCACCCGCCTCACCGACACGCAGGCGAAAGTCTTCAAGGACTGCGGCGTGCCACTTCCGCCAAAGATGAGCGGCCTCAAGGCCCACGAATAGCACCTGAGCTGGGAAAACGTCCTCCGGAGCCGTGGGCAAACGGCCCCGGAGCCCCTTCATGCCCATCACCGCAGGTCAGCCCGCAGATTCACCACCGCCGTATGCCCACCAACTGTCGAACTCGGG
>NZ_JBFAXL010000165.1:0-1116 GCF_040680795.1 Streptomyces sp. NPDC051976 | reverse complement strand
AAAGCGCTCTCCCGACGGGTGCAGAGTGATGTTTCCCCTTACGATTCACCCCTGTCAAGACGTGTGCACGAGACCCACTCCGGCCCGATCAACCCGGCAACAAACCCCGACACACCCTCACCCACACACACAACCCACCACACCGGACACCCAGTTACAGCTCCCGAAAGACCTGGTCACAAGACGATCTCCGTGCGGCCGTCGTAGATGACCACTTCGGAGGCGTGCAGCAGCACTCGCACCCGCTGGCCGATCAGCCGGACCGGCACCGAGTAGCGGTTGGTACGGATGCTGAGCGTCGAGTAGCGGTCCACCAGCGGGCTGGACCAGCGGCCGGTCTCGAACGGCTCGTCTGACAGGGCCTTGAGCAACCGCTGTTCGGCGGCGAAGCACCCGGCCACGGTTCCGGGGCCGGGCACCGATCCGGCGCTGGTCGTCCGGCTCGTCCCACTGGTCGCTCCGAGCGTTCGACTCGGCCAGCGTGGCGGCCTCCGGGACGGGGACCAGGTGGTCGCGGCGGAACCGTCCGACTTCGCCCTCGACGCCGCCCTTCTCATGGGCGCCCTTCAGGCCGGGCTAGCAGTAGAAGGCCTCCAGGCCGTAGCGGGAATGGAAGGCGGTCCACCGCTGGGTCTCAACCGTGGCCCGGGTGAAGCCCAGCACCTGGGCGACCGCGGAGCTGAGGTTGCCGTAGCGGACCTTGCCCGCTGGAACCCAGCACCCTGAAGGCGTGCACGTGTCCCTCGAAGAACGCCTCCTGCCCCTCGGATGCGAAGTCGGTGTACCGCGTTGCCCGAGTACGCCAGGCGGAAGGTGAACAGCGAGCACTTCGTCATGACCCCGGCCAGCTTCACGTAGACGTCGCCGAAGTCGACTGCCGCCTCGATGCCGGGCCGGTGCGACTGCGGGATGAACACCTGAGCAGGCCCCCGTCCCTCCTCCACGCGGGTCTGCGGACGCCGGCGGGCGACGTAGTCGTGCACGAGGGAGTACGAAATGCCCTCCATGCCGAACTCGTCGACCAGCCGGCGTCCGCAGACCCGCGTGGAGGAGGGACGGGGGCCTGCTCAGGTGTTCATCCCGCAGTCGCACCGGCCCGGCATCGAGGCGGCAGTC
>NZ_JBFAXL010000164.1:0-1134 GCF_040680795.1 Streptomyces sp. NPDC051976 | reverse complement strand
CTAGTGTCGTGTGAATGAAGTCCTTGGACGTTTGGGGGTGGCGTGTTCGAGGATGTCGTCGGCGGTTTTGGTCCATGTGAAGGGCTGGCAGCGGTCGTTGTAGGCGTCGATGTAGCGGCGGATGGCGTCGGTGAGGTCAGTGACCGAGGTGAAGGTGCCGCGGCGTATGGCCTGGCGGGTGATGATGCCGAAGAAGATCTCCACCAGGTTCAGCCATGAACAGGAGGTCGGGGTGAAGTGCAGCGTGATCCGCGGGTTCTTCGCCAGCCACGCCTTCACCCGGGGGTGCTTGTGGGTCGCGTAGTTGTCGACGACCACGTGCAGCTTGACCCGGGGGTGGGCCTTGGCGACCTGCTTGAGGAAGCGCAGGAACTCGTCGTTGCGGTGCCGGTCGTAGCAGGCGTCCGCGGTGATCTTCCCGGTGGCGACCTCCAGGGCCGCGAACAGCGTGGTGGTGCCGTGGCGGACGTAGTCGTAGGTGCGGCGCTCGGCCAGGCCCGGCCGCACCGGCAGCATCGGCGCGGTCCGGTCCAACGCCTGGATCTGCGACTTCTCATCGACGCAGACCACGACCGCCTTCTCCGGCGGGGCGAGATACAGCCCGACCACATCACGGACCTTGGTCTCCAACTCCGGGTCGGTGGAGAACTTGAACGTCTCGCTCCGCCAGGGTTGGATCTTCCACTTCCGCCACACCTTGGCCACCGCCACATTGGACAGACCCAGCTCGGCGCCGAGCAACCGGGATGACCAGTGCGTCACCCCCAGCTTGTCCGGCGGGCCCTCCAGGGTCCGTACTACTACTTCGACTTCGTCCACGGTCCCGGGCCGGCCCGAACGCGGCCGGTCCTCCAGCCCCACCAAGCCGGCCGACCGGAACCGGCCCCGCCAGGTCACCACCGTCTGCCGGGACAACTCCAGCCGCCGCGCGATATCGGTGTTCGAGGCGCCCTCGGCAGCGAGCAGCACGATCCGGGCCCGCGTCACCAACCCGGACGGGGACGACGGCGAGCGCACCCATGAACGCAGGACCTCACGGTCCGCATCGGACACGACCAACGGCGCAGCAACAGGCATACGCCATTCAACCGCACTCCGACTCTTCGTCCAAGGACTTCATTCACGCGACACTAG
>NZ_JBFAXL010000163.1:0-1137 GCF_040680795.1 Streptomyces sp. NPDC051976 | reverse complement strand
CTAGTGTCCTGCGCCAGGAATTCGATCAAGATATGAGGCGAGGCGTTCGAGGATCTCGTCAGCGCTCTTCGTCCAGGCGAAGGGACGGGGGTTCTCGTTCCAGGTCTTGATCCAGTTTCGGATGTCCTTCTCCAGTGCGTGGAGGGACTTGTGGGTGCCGCGCCGTATCTGCTTGTCCGTCAGGAGCCCGAACCAGCGCTCGACCTGGTTGAGCCAGGAGGAGTAGGTGGGGGTGAAGTGCATGTGGAACCGGGGGTGGGCCTCCAGCCACTTCCTGACTGCCGGCGACTTGTGGGTGCCGTAGTTGTCGCAGATCAGGTGGACGTCGAGGCCGGGCGGGACTTCCTTGTCGAGCTTGGTGAGGAACTTCTTGAACTCGACGGCCCGGTGGCGGCGATGGATGGAACCGATGATCTCGCCGGTGGCCACGTCAAGGGCGGCGAACAGGGTGGTCACTCCATGACGTATGTAGTCGTGGGTGCGGCGTTCAGGCATGCCCGGCATCATCGGCAGCACCGGCGCGGACCGGTCCAGCGCCTGAATTTGGGACTTCTCATCCACGCACAGGACCAGGGCACGCTCCGGCGGATCCAGATACAGGCCCACCACATCACGGACCTTGTCGATGAACTGTGGGTCGTTGGACAGCTTGAACGTGTCCACCTGATGCGGCTTGAGGCCGAACGCCTTCCAGATCCGGCCGACCGTGGACTTCGACAGCCCGCTCTCGGCCGCCATCGAAGCCCTCGACCAGTGGGTGGCGTCCTTCGGTGACCGCTCCAGGGTGTTCACCACCACCTCCTCGACCCGGTCATCGGTGATCTTCCTCGGAGCACCGGGCCGGGGCTCGTCCACCAGCCCCTCCATCCGACGCTCCAGGAAACGCCGCCGCCACTTGCCCACGGTCTGCGGCCAGATACCGAGCTCATCGGCAACCTGCCGGTTCGTCTTCCCGTCCGCGCACCCCAGCACGATCCGGCACCGCTGAGCCAGCGCCTGCGAGGACTTCGCCCGGCGCGACCAGCGCACCAGCGTCGCCCGCTCATCCTCGGACAACACCAGCTCGGCCACCGGCCGCCCCATCTTCGCCATGAACACAGCCTACTAATTCAACGAACTCCCGGCGCAGGACACTAG
>NZ_JBFAXL010000162.1:0-1153 GCF_040680795.1 Streptomyces sp. NPDC051976 | reverse complement strand
TGGCAGAGCCGGTCAGAGCGCGGCGGTTGACCGATGAAGAAGGACAGAAACTCCAGCAGATTGTTCGGCGGGGCCGTCATGAGTCGGTGCGGGTCCGTCGCGCACTGATCATCATGGCGTCGGCGTCAGGCACTACCGTGCCGGCGATCGCCCAGCTGGTCGCCGCTCACGAGGACACCGTCCGGGACGTGATCCATGCGTTCAACGAGAAGGGGCTGGCCGCCCTGGACCCTCAGTGGGCGGGAGGCCGTCCCCGCCTGATCAGCGATGAAGACCGTGGGTTCATCATCGCGACGGCCACGACACGCCCCGCGGCGCTGGGCCGCCCGTTCACGCACTGGAGCCTTCGCAAACTCACCGACTACTTGGCCCGCAACTCCGGCCACCGGGTGCGCATAGGCCGCGAACGACTCCGGCAGATCCTGCGCGAGCACGGGATCTCCTTCCAGCGCACCCGCACCTGGAAGGAGTCCGCCGACCCGGACAAGGACACCAAACTCGACCGCATCGAGCACGTGACCAGCCGCTTCCCGCACCGGTGTTTCGCCTTCGACCAGTTCGGCCCGCTGTCGATCCGCCCCTGCCACGGCACCGGCTGGGCCCGAAAGAACAAGCCCGACCGGTTGCCGGCCACCTACCACCGCACCCACGGCATCCGGTACTTCCACGGGTGCTACTCCCTCGGCGACGACCAGCTGTGGGGCGTGACACGGCGCCGCAAGGGCGGCGACCACAGCCTGGCGGCGCTGAAGTCGATCCGGGCAGCCAGGCCCGACGGCGCCCCCATCTACGTGATCATGGACAACCTCTCGGCGAACAAGACCCCGGCGATCCGGGCCTGGGCGAAGAAGAACAAGGTCGAGCTGTGCCTGACGCCGACGAGCGCATCGTGGGCCAACCCGATCGAGGCCCAGTTCGGCCCCTTACGCAACTTCGTCATGGGCAACTCGAACCACCCCAACCACACCGTGCTCGCCCGCAGACTCCAGGACTACCTGCGATGGCGCAACGCCAACGCCCGCCACCCCGACGTCCTGGCCGCGCAACGCCGCGAACGCGCCAAGATCCGCAGCGAACGCCAGCAACGCTGGGGCCGCCCACGACCCAAAGCCGCCTAACCAACCCCAGCAACGTTCGTGGCCAACGCACTAGC
>NZ_JBFAXL010000161.1:0-1274 GCF_040680795.1 Streptomyces sp. NPDC051976 | reverse complement strand
GGTCAGTCCTCGGTGGGTGCGGAGGGCAGTTTGCTTTGGATGAGGTCCATGACGGTGGAGTCGGTGAGGGTGGTGACGTCGCCGAGTTCGCGGTTTTCGGCGACGTCGCGGAGCAGGCGGCGCATGATCTTGCCGGAGCGGGTCTTGGGCAGTTCGTTCACGATGAGGATGCGCTTGGGTTTGGCGATGGGGCCGAGTGCTTTGGCGACGTGGTTGCGGAGTTCGGCGGACAGGTCGGTGCTGTCCTGGGCGGTGCCGCGCAGGATGACGAAGGCGACGATGGCTTGGCCGGTGGTTTCGTCGGTGGCGCCGACGACGGCGGATTCGGCGACTTTGGGGTGGGAGACGAGGGCGGATTCGACTTCGGTGGTGGAGATGTTGTGGCCGGAGACGAGCATGACGTCGTCGACGCGGCCGAGGAGCCAGATGTCGCCGTCGTCGTCCTTCTTGGCGCCGTCGCCGGCGAAGTAGCGGCCGGGGAAGCGGGACCAGTAGGTGTCGAGGTAGCGCTGGTCGTCGCCCCAGATGGTGCGCAGCATCGAGGGCCAGGGCTGGGTGAGGACGAGGTAGCCGCCGGAGCCGTTGGGGACTTCGCCTGCTTCGTCGTCGACGACGGTGGCGGCGATGCCGGGCAGTGGGGTCTGGGCGGAGCCGGGTTTGGTGTGGGTGACGCCTGGGAGGGGGCTGATCATCATGGCGCCGGTTTCGGTCTGCCACCAGGTGTCGACGATGGGGGTGGTGCCGCCGCCGATGTGTTCGCGGTACCAGATCCAGGCTTCGGGGTTGATGGGTTCGCCGACGGAGCCGAGGACGCGCAGGGAGGTCAGGTCGAACTTGGCGGGGATGTCGTCTCCCCATTTCATGAAGGTGCGGATCGCGGTGGGGGCGGTGTAGAGGAGGGTGACCCGGTACTTCTGGATGATTTCCCAGAAGCGGCCCTGGTGGGGGGTGTCGGGGGTGCCCTCGTAGATGACCTGGGTGGCGCCGTTGGCCAGGGGTCCGTAGACGATGTAGGAGTGGCCGGTGACCCAGCCGATGTCGGCGGTGCACCAGTAGATGTCCGACTCCGGTTTGAGGTCGAAGACGGCGTGGTGGGTGTAGGCGGCCTGGGTGAGGTAGCCGCCGGAGGTGTGCAGGATGCCCTTGGGCTTACCCGTGGTGCCTGAGGTGTAGAGGATGAACAGCGGGTGCTCGGCGTTGAACGCCTGCGGGGTGTGCTCGACCGACTGGCGGCCCACGGTCTCGTGCCACCACAGGTCCCGGCCCTCGGTCCA
>NZ_JBFAXL010000160.1:0-1369 GCF_040680795.1 Streptomyces sp. NPDC051976 | reverse complement strand
GGGAGTGTCTAATAAACGGCGGATCTGTTGATCATGGAGACGCCAAGTGAGTGAGATGACGATCGAGCCCGAGTCCGTGCCTGAACCGGTCGGTGTGGCCGCGTCGGACGAGCAGTTGATCGCGATGCTGGTCGAACGAGCCCGGAGCGAGGGCATGCAGTTGACCGGTCAGGGCGGACTGCTGCAGCAGTTGACCAAGCGGGTGCTGGAGTCCGCTCTGGAGGGCGAGATCACCGACCACCTCGGCTATGACAAGCACGATCCGGTGGGGAAGAACAGCGGCAACAGCCGCAACGGCACCCGGACGAAGACCGTGCTGACCGACGTCGGGCCGGTCGAGGTCAAGGTGCCCCGGGACGTGGAGGGCAGCTTCGAGCCGCAGATCGTCCGGAAGCGGCAGCGCCGACTGACTGGCGTGGACGAGATGGTGCTGTCGCTGTCCGCCAAGGGCCTCACCCACGGGGAGATCTCCGCCCACCTGGCCGAGATCTATGGCGCCGAGGTCTCCAAGCAGACCATCTCCACCATCACCGACCAGGTGATGGACGGGATGGCCGAATGGCAGAACCGGCCGCTCGACCGCGTCTACCCCGTCCTGTTCGTGGACGCCATCAACGTGAAGATCAGGGACGGGAAGGTCGCGAACCGGCCCGTCTACGTGGTCATGGCCGTCACCGTCGAGGGCACCCGGGACATCCTGGGCATCTGGGCCGGCGACGGCGGCGAGGGCGCCAAGTACTGGCTGCAGGTGTTCACCGAGCTGAAGAACCGCGGCCTGGACGATGTGCTGATGCTGGTCTGCGACGGTCTGAAGGGCCTGCCCGACGCGGTCGAGACCGTCTGGCCCCGCACCATCGTGCAGACCTGCATCGTCCACCTCCTGCGCAACAGCTTCCGGTATGCCTCGCGGGCGGACTGGGACAAGATCGCCAAGGCACTCAAGCCCGTCTACACCGCACCGAACGAGAGCGCGGCGGCAGAGCGATTCGGAGAGTTCCAGGACGCCTGGGGAAGGAAGTATCCGGCGATCATCAACCTGTGGGAGAACGCCTGGGCCGAGTTCGTGCCCTTCCTCTCCTTCGACGTCGAGATCCGCACCGTCATCTGCTCGACGAACGCGATCGAGTCCGTCAACGCCCGGATACGCAAGGCCGTCCGGGCCCGCGGGCACTTCCCCACCGAGGCCGCCGCCCTGAAGTGCGTCTACATGGCTCTGATGAGCCTGGACCCGACCGGCAAGGGCCGCAAACGCTGGACCATGCGCTGGAAGGCACCCCTGAACGCCTTCCAGATCGCCTTCGAGGGCCGGCTCACCCCGGCCAACAACTGAACCCCAACAATCAAGATCAGCCGTTAACTGGACACACCC
>NZ_JBFAXL010000159.1:0-1391 GCF_040680795.1 Streptomyces sp. NPDC051976 | reverse complement strand
CAGGGACTTTGCAAGGTCGTAGGTTGGGTGAGATTGCCCAGTGATGGGCTGTCATGTCGCGTTGTGGAGGGCCCGGATGCAGGTGCAGACACGGCCTCGTTGATCATGTGAGTGTCGAGTTCACGTGACCACAACCGAAGACCGTGCCTGCTGCCTCATCTTCTCCTATGCCGTCGGGCCTGGAGCGACTGGCCCGTACCCTGTCACCGCAGCCGCTGCCCGACGCGGTGTGCCTGGCCCGGTTTCTCGCGGGCCTGCCGGATCCACGCGACCGCCGTGGCCGGCGTTTCCCGCTGGCTGCGATCGTGACGGCCGCCGCGGCAAGCGTCCTGGCCGGTGCGAGATCCCTGACCGCGATCTCCGAGTGGGTCGCGGATGCGCCCCGCTGGGTCCTTCTGGCTCTCGGCTTCACGTTCGACCCGTTCAGCAAGGCGGTCACGGTGCCGCATCCCACCACGGTCATGCGGCTGCTCAGCCGCCTCGACGGCGATGCCTTCGACGCCGCGGTGAGCGCGTTTCTGCAGGCCAGAGCCGCTGGTCTGGACACAGAAGAGACGCGGTGGCAGGCAGTCGCCGTGGACGGGAAACAGTTGCGCGGATCAAGAGCGGCCGGCGGGAGAGCGGTGTGGCTGCTGGCCGCGATGGACCACGACGGAACGGTCCTCGCACAGCGGCAGATCGACACCAAGAGCAACGAGACACCCGCGTTCATCCCTCTTCTGGACGGCCTTGGCCTGGACAACGCCGTCGTCACCGCGGACGCGGCCCACACCCAGCACGCCAACGGCCTCTGGCTGCGCGAGCAGGGCATCCACTACATCGCTGTCGTGAAGGGCAACCATCCGGGGCTGCTCAAGCAGCTGAGGAAACTGCCGTGGGCCGACGTCGCCCTGGACCACAAGGACCGCACCAGGGGTCGGGGCCGGCTCGAGGTCCGTCACCTGAAGACAGCCGCGTTCCGGCACCTCGACTATCCCGGCGCCCGCCAAGCCCTGCGGGTCATGCGCTGGCGCAAGGACCTGGCCAGCAACAAGCTCACGATCGAGCGGCTGTACTTCGTCAGCAGCCTCCCACCCGGCGCGGCATCCGGAGCCCGGATCGCGGCCTGGATCCGCGGCCACTGGAAGATCGAGAACCAGCTCCACCACGTCCGTGACACCACGTTCGCCGAGGACGCCTCCGCCATCCGCGCCGGCAGCCTGCCCCGCGTGATGGCCAGCCTCCGCAACCTCGCCATCAGCGTCTGCCGGCAGGACGGCCATACCAACATCGCCGCCGCCACCCGCCACCATGCCCGCCGCCCAGGCCGCCCTCTGGCCACACTCGGATGGACGTGATCAACCAGGACTCACGTGCTCAACCGGACAGAAGCGCAACACGCAAAGTCCCTG
>NZ_JBFAXL010000158.1:0-1426 GCF_040680795.1 Streptomyces sp. NPDC051976 | reverse complement strand
CCGCATCGGACACGACCAACGGCGCAGCAACAGGCATACGCCATTCAACCGCACTCCGACTCTTCGTCCAAGGACTTCATTCACGCGACACTAGCGGTCTAACTCAGGAGCAACTCGACGCGAACAGTTGGGCCGCATACCAACTCGCGAGGAGCACTTGCAACATACAGTGCCGGATGCAATGCCGTTTCAGAGTGCGAGTTCGGTGTACATCATCAAACATGCGGTCCACAATGTCTTGAAAGTTGGCGTCGGGGGTAACGCTCGAATCCAGCAGCACGTCGGCCGAGGATGGCTCTTACAGCATCTGACCCCGCCAACCCTACTGGCACGCGAAATCGAGCAGAACGTTCTCGCCCACATACGCGCCGCGGGCATCCCCCCGCGATGAGCAGTGCGGACATGCCGCAGGGGGGAACGACTGAAACCATGAGCGGCGACCTCATCAACGCCGATGAGCTCTGGGAACTAGTCCAACAAGAGCACAGGCAGCTTACCGACCAACTCGCCATGGTAATGGGAGCACATCCGGATCGGCTAGAGATCGTCGCGGGGGTGGACGATCACCTCAACATCTACGGTCTCGGGCACAGCCTTCCCGAGCTCCTAGACCGAGTAACTAACAGGATCCCCACCATCCTCCACCGACACGGCCTCGCCGTTGCCGCCATCGTGCCCATTGATGACTTCGACGCCCTCAACGATGCAACCGACGAGATGGCCGCTCGTAGGTCTGAAGCACACGCTGGTGATGCGGACTACGGGTTGGTGGATGTCCTTGCAGACCTTCTCCATCCGCCCCCTAACAGCACGGCTAGCAAGACCATCGCCGCCCCTGCCTCATCGGGCAGGCGTGCTCTCACCCGGCGCCAGGACGCAGCGAGTGATCAACCATGAGCTCGTACATATTCAATTACGGGTGGCCATATAACTTCCCGCCATACGAGACGGGAAAGAAACTGAATAATCGCTTCCGCATAACCGAGAGTGCCCGTCATGCCCTTCTCGCTCTTCCTAGGGAAGATGCAATCTTGCTGCTGACTACGCTCCTAAGCCGAGACGGAAACCCCACCTTCAATGGAGTGGACGCCGCGCGGTTCTCCGGGCGTCCAAGATTGCACCGACTACGGGTAGGAAGGTACCGGCTCGTATACAGGTGCGATCCCGACGAACTCTCTGTTGATGACGACGACGTGGTCACCCTCTCTGCGATTGTGGATGATCGGCTTCGCTACATGGTTCGCCATCAACAGCGTGGCCTTGCGCAGTAAGCGGCGGTCAGCAATGCCTTACTGGGTTTGATCACGAGACCTGGACGAAGCTAGGGCTGGGGGGGTGTGTCCAGTTAACGGCTGATCTTGATTGTTGGGGTTCAGTTGTTGGCCGGGGTGAGCCGGCCCTCGAAGGCGATCTGGAAGGCGTTCAG
>NZ_JBFAXL010000156.1:0-1452 GCF_040680795.1 Streptomyces sp. NPDC051976 | reverse complement strand
CTAGTAGTGCTTGGTCAGGTTGGTATCGGGGTGGGTATGTCTTGGTGGCAGGTGGGGCAGGCGCCGGCCCAGAGTGCGAGGAGGGTCTGCAGCTCGCGGACGATTTGGTAGAGGCTCAGGCTGGCGCTGGGTCTTTTGGGGTCAGTGCCAGTCGTTGCAGGGTGCAGAAGGCGTGGGCGACTGAGACGAGGGTGACGTGGTGGTGCCAGCCGCCCCAGGTGCGGCCCTCGAAGTGGGCCAGGCCGAGTGCCTGTTTCATCTCGCGGTAGTCGTGCTCGATGCGCCAGCGCAGTTTGGCGAGCCGGACCAGCGTGGTCAGGGGTGTGTCGGCGGGCAGGTCCGACAGCCAGAACTGCACAGGCTCTGGTTCGCCGGTGGGCCACTCAGCCAGGAGCCAGCACTCGGGCAGTGCGGGGCCGTCGGTGGCCTGCCGGATTTCGCGTCCGGCAGGCCGGATCCGCAAGGCCACGAACCGGGAGTACATCCGTTTGCGCCCGGACCGGCCGGTGCCAGGCCGGGAGCCCTCCCGCCACTGCACTGGTCGTGCGGCTCTGGGGCCTGCTGCGATGACGAGTTGCTTCACCGGCTGGGCGGGGTCGGGGTATGACGGCACCGGTGGGCGCCCGGTCCCGCCATACGGCGGTGTCACAGGGACTGCCTGGCCGGGCTGTGCGGTCATAGTGGTGGAGATGCCCACCACGTAGTTCAGGCCGCGGGCGTTCAGGCCCAAGCGGAACGCGGCGGCATCGCCGTATCCGGCGTCCGCGATGGCCAGCGGCACCTCGATCCCCCAGGAGCGGGTCTCATCGATCATGTCCAGGGCCAGTTGCCACTTCTCCACATGCCCGATGTCGTCGGGGATACCGCACCGCTGTCGGCGGGGGGTCTTGTCGGGATCGGCCTTGGGAGATGCCGGGTCCCAGGCCGGAGGCAGGAACAGGCGCCAGTTCACCGCCGCCGAGGCGTGATCGCAGGCCAGGTGCAACGAGACGCCGACCTGGCAGTTGGTGACCTTGCCCGCGGTGCCGGTGTACTGCCGCGACACACACGCCGAGGCGTGGCCGTCCTTGAGGAATCCGGTGTCGTCGAAGATCAATGCCTTCGGACGGATCTCGGATTCCATCCGCCAGGCCAGCCGGGCACGGACGTGCGCAGGATCCCACGGACTGGTGGTGATGAAGTTGGCCAGCGCCTGGCGGTTGCCGTCCACCCCGAGTCGGGCAGCCATCGGCTCGACCGATTTACGTTTCCCATCCGTCAGCAGCCCTCGAAGGTAGACCTGCCCCCACCGACGCTGATCGTTGCGCGCGAACGGCTCGAACACCTCCGCCGCAAACGCCTCCAACTCCACACGCACTGCGACGAGTTCCTCCGGGGTCACACACCTTCAACGCGACACCGAGCCCGAAGGACACGCAACATCACAACCAACCTGACCAAGCACTACTAGGG
>NZ_JBFAXL010000155.1:0-1497 GCF_040680795.1 Streptomyces sp. NPDC051976 | reverse complement strand
ATCCGTATGGGGGGCACCCGCAGCGGCCTGCGGCGCTACCCAGCTTGGAGCCCTTCACCGGCCACGCGGCACCGTCCCGCCGAACGGGGGGAAGTATCCGTCGTGGGCGCCGCAGGAGCTCAGCCGGGCCGCCAGCTCACTTCGCGGGCGGCGGGTCAGCCCGCCGCCCGCGAAGTGGCCTGCGGCGGCGGTCAGCGGTCAGCGGTCGGTGAGCATGCCGGTGCGGAGCTTGGTGAGGATCCGGCTGAGCAGGCGGGAGACGTGCATCTGGGAGCAGCCGATTTCGGCGCCGATTTCGGACTGGGTCAGCTCCTGCCCGAAGCGCATCCGCAGGATCGCACGGTCGCGCTCGCCGAGTCGTTCCAGCAGCGGGGCGAGCGACTGGAAGTCCTCGATGAGTGCCATCTCGGGGTCGTCGGCGCCGATGGTCTCGGCGAAGGACCGGCCGCTTTCGGAGCCGGGGTGGTCGTCGTCGCCCTGGGGGAGGTCGATCGAGCCGGCGGTGTAGCCGTTGGCCGCCACCAGGCCCTCGATGATCTCGTCCTGGCTCAGTTCGAGGTAGGCGGCGAGTTCGGCGACGGTGGGGGGTGCGCCCAGGACGTTGGTGAGGTGGTCGCGGGCCTTGGCCAGCTCTACCCTCAGCTCCTGGAGGCGCCGGGGGACGTGGACGGCCCAGGTGGTGTCGCGGAAGAACCGCTTCATCTCACCGGCGATGTAGGGGATCGCGAAGGTGGTGAACTCGACCTCGCGGCTCAGCTCGAACCGGTCGATCGCCTTGATCAGGCCGATGGTGCCGACCTGGAGTATGTCCTCCATCTCCTCGGCGCCCCGTCCGCGGAAGCGGCGGGCGCTGAAGCGCACCAAAGACATGTTCATCTCGATCAAGGTGTTGCGCGCGTAGCTGTACTCGCGGGTGCCCTCCTCCAGGCTCTGCAGGCGGTCGAAGAACACCTTCGACAGCGCACGGGCGTCCTTCGGGGCGACCTTGCCCGCCTCCTCGATCCACGGCAGTTCACCGACCCTCCGGGACTGGGGAGCGGCCTGTGCCTGTTCGACGGAGGCGCTTGCGGACTGCATGGACACGGTCACGTCTTTACCTTTGGTCGCCGGCTGATGGGCCTCGTCTGCCCAGGTCCCGCGGATGAATGCCGAACCGGGATCGTGGCATGGCCCTGATGAAGCAGGGCAGACGGCTGCTCGGAGGTTGGTAAACATGGGACCGTTGCTTCTCGTTCTTCTGCTCGCGCTGATCCTTTTCGGCGCCGGGTTCGCACTGAAGATCCTTTGGTGGGTGGCCGTCATCGTTCTGGTGGTGTGGCTGCTGGGCTTCGTCATGCGGGGCACTCACTCCAGTGGGGGCCGCAACCGCTGGTACCGCTGGTAGCGCTGCACCACAACACAGAGGGCATAGGACATCGGGCGTGCCGGCGGGGGGGAATGCGGCGGGGCGGCCCGGGTGTTTAGGGGAGCCGGGCCCCCCCCACGGGTCGTCCCGTG
>NZ_JBFAXL010000154.1:0-1535 GCF_040680795.1 Streptomyces sp. NPDC051976 | reverse complement strand
TCCTGTACGTCGGCGACCACCCCGCCAACGACCTGGTCCCCGCGAAGGCCGCCGGGCTGCGCGCCGCGCACCTGCGCCGCGGGCCCTGGGGACACCTCTGGGCCAACGACCCCGACGTGGCCGCACTCGCCGACTTCCGCGTCGACTCCCTCGCCGACCTCGCCGAGTGCCTTACTCCAACGCTCTGACACCGCTACATTCCGTGCATGTCTGCCGATCCCATGCGCGGCGTGGGCGAGCGCATCGCCACCGCCCGCCGCGCACGCAGGCTGACCCAACGCGACCTCGCCCAGGCCGCCGACCTCAGCCACGTCACCATCCGCAGCATCGAACGCGGCGCCCGCCGCCCCTCCGAAGACAGCCTCGACGCGATCGCTGCCGCCCTCGGCGTCGACCCGTCACGCCTACAAACCTCCGGCGCCCGGGCCGCAGGCCGCGTGCACGCGGCGATGCCCGCACTGTCCGCCGCGATCGCCTCGTACGACGTGCCTGACGACGGCCCGGTGCGCGGCATCAGCGACCTGCGGACCGCGGTCGCCACCGCTGAAGGGTGGCGGCTCGCCGCGCAGTACGTCCGCCTGGCCGAGGCCACGCCGACGCTTCTCGGGGAGCTGGCTCGCGCATTGCACCAGGCGGCCGCCGACGCACGGCCGGAGGTGGCAGCGCTCCTGGTCTCGGCGTACCGGTCGGCTGACGCTGTGGCGTACAAGGCAGGACACCGTGATCTGTCGGCCCGGTTGGTCGACGTCATGAGGTGGGCGGTACCCAACGCCGACGACCCGCTGTTGGCGAGCACGGTCTCCTACGTGCGCACGGAGGTGTTCTTCGCCGCGCACGCGCACGACGCGGGCCTGCGCGCGCTCGAGGCCGCGATCGACGTCGCGCCGAGACCGACCGGCCGAGCTGCGGCAGCTGCACGCGGGGCGCTGCACATGCGGGCGGCGGTCATCGCCGGGCGGGCCGGACGGCAGGACCGGGCCGACGAGCACCTCGCCGAGGCCCGATCACTGGCCGGCCTGACGCCCGAAGGCATCTACCAGGGCACGGCGTTCGGCCCGGACTCGGTGCGCATCCACGAGCTGTCGTTCGCCGTGAGCCTGGGTGACGACGGCGTGCAGCGTGCGCTGGACATCGCCCGCGAGTGGGCGCCGCCGCGCGACATGCCCAGCGAGCGCCGGTCCGGGTTCTACATCGAGCTGGCTCGCGCGCAGACCTGGGCGGGGCGCCGCGCGGACGCATTCGAATCGCTGACGGTGGCCCGGCGGATCGCACCGCAGCACACGCGGGAGCACGGATGGGCCAGGGAGACCGCGGGGACGTTGCTGCGGTTGTCCCGCGCCGACGACGCGCGCCTGGCGGCGTTCGCCGAGTGGGTCGGGGCGGTGTGACCTCACCCTCCGGGGCGAAAAGCGATACAGCGTGTAGCACTTGACGGCCTGCCAGACGGTCACGATCTTTCTGCCCGCAGTAATCGGCAGATGGGATCGGCCATGAGCGTCGGCGTACCAACCACGCCTCCCCCTGGCACGGGGCCG
>NZ_JBFAXL010000153.1:0-1588 GCF_040680795.1 Streptomyces sp. NPDC051976 | reverse complement strand
CCAGGTTGGCCAGGCCGGTGCGCTCGGCCTCGTCGGCGCGCACGAAGCGGCCGGTGGCGCAGATCTCCAGCGCGCGGGCGTAGCCGACCAGGTCGCCCGGCCCGACCGGCTGCCGGAGCACTCCTGTGCGCCGAAGCACCGTAGTTGTCACCAGCGGAGAGGGATGAGCTGGCGATTCAGGCCGGTCGAAGCAGTCGGGTTGTCACCAACAAGGCGTTCGACCTGTCACATGCGCTCTTGTGAACGGAGTGCGCAAGGACGGGCTTAGGACGGATCTAGGACAGCAGCTCTTAGCCTCGATCTTGCACAACGACCCCGTAACGAGGCGTCCCGGCCCGGCCAGGTCGTCTGGGTTTGTTGAGAGGGCTGGTGGACACCACAAGTGAGCAACACACTCGACGCGCGGAGCCCCAAGGTCACGAGGCCTCGGTCACGCTGGCCTCCGTTCGCAGTCCATTTGGTGCGCTACTCGCCGAAGCACTGATCACTCACCCCTGAATGAGGAGAAGCCATGCGTCTGCATGTCATAGCCGCAGCACTCGCCGCCACCGCGGCCGCAGTTGTCCCGGCCGCCGGTACGGCTCACGCCGCTGTCCAACCCGCGAGTTGCTCCACCATCGACATCGGCGACCCGGGCCAGATGTGGATCTCCAACCAGTACGTCGGCGAAGTGGAGCAGCAGTACGACTCCTGCACGCACCTCGTCATCGCCCACTGGCAGTGGGCCGGAAGTTGGCAGCAGGCCCACAACGGCAGTACGAGCGTGACCGTCTACGTCCAGGCGTCACAAGCGGCAGGCTTCAAACAGAGCGTGCCCACGACAAAGCCTGACACGCAGAAGGATGTCTCCGCCGCCATCGACGTCCATGCGGCAACTCCGGATCAGTGGCTGGCGGAGGCCGTGGTCAACTTCTGTGGCACACACGGCACCCTGCACGACTACAGCAATGGCGGGACCCTCGACGGACCGCACCCCACCCACTGCTGACCCCGTGGCGCCGGCCGGTGTCGCAGCGAAGAAGCCAACGGTGGTGAGGCCGGCCGCCATGGCCCCGGCTGCCAGCCTTCGGGCGAACTTCATGTGGACTCCTTGCCGTGACAGCGGCCGCTACTGCTACGCCTGGGACGGCACTACAATCTCCAACCAAGGCTGGATGAAAATCCAGGAAGCTGATGAAGTGCGGTCGATCAGCTACACGGGATACGTGCTGGACGTCTCGGGAGGCCATCACTACTTCAGCCGAGGCCATTGCACCACTCTTGGCGGGGCGCACCTGCCTCTGATTGCCTTCGATGGCAACTGAGTTGCGCCGGGCCCCGGTACCCGTGGCCACATTGCTGAGCACCTGATGCAAGGTGGCTGCGGCCACCGCCAACAAGCTGCTGTGAGAAGGACTAGCCGAACGCACTCTCCCTGTCAGGTGCGCGGCTTCACCGGGGGGTGAGCGTCGTGGGTGGGCAGCTGGGCAGTATGCCGGATCCGAGTAAGGCGTCGGATCTGGCGGAGTTCGTCCTATTGCTGGGTGAGTTACGGGCCTGGGCGGGGATGCCGTCGTACCGAATGCTTGCCAAAAGAGTCGGACCGCTG
>NZ_JBFAXL010000152.1:0-1651 GCF_040680795.1 Streptomyces sp. NPDC051976 | reverse complement strand
CACCGACCGGTTCAGGCACGGACTCGGGCTCGATCGTCATCTCACTCACTTGGCGTCTCCATGATCAACAGATCCGCCGTTTATTAGACACTCCCCTCCGACTCGAGCGCACCTGCCGGTGGACTGGTGGATCTCTGCCTGGCTGCACCCGTTCAAGCGCCCCACGCGCGGCGCAGCCAGCGCACGGTGCCGGTGCCCGACGCCGGTGCCTGCACGGCTACTTCTGGTTTGGCCACGGAGTAAGTGGACGGGTCTCCCTGACCCAGGCACCTCGCGAGCATGGTCCCGCCGGCCGTCTGTGTTGTAGAGCCGCTCGGAGGCGCTGCTCGGCTGCAGTGCTTCTCGATGCGGTTACGGCTGCGGGTCCGGGGCGCGGCCGTAGGCGAAAGTCCTCCGGTATTCGCCTGGCGTCACCCCGTACGCGCCGCGGAACGCCCGGCTGAAGTCAGTTCCACTCGAGAATCCCCACCGCGCCCCGACCGCGTGGACCGGTCGCGAGACCAGGCAGGGGTCGGCAAGATCTTGTCGGCACCGCTCCAGGCGACGGTGCCGGACCCATGAGCCGACGGTCGTGCCCTCTATCTGGAAGATCCGGTGCAGGGAGCGCACGGAGACGTTGTGGGCGGCAGCCAGATCCGCCGCTGTGAGCCGCGAATCGCCCAGGTTCTCCTCGATGAAGGCACGGATCTGACGGATCAGCATCGCGTGGCTTTGCTCGGCGGAAACGCGTCGCTCCGCGTCCGTGCGCCGACCGAGGAACGCGGTGGTCAGGTCGAGCGCGACCGAGCCAAACCGTGAGGCGTCCGCCGGAGTCCAACTGCCGGTGAGAGCGCCAGCAACGAGATTGCCGAGGAACGAGGCCATGACGGCACCCATAGGGTCACCGCTTGGGATCCGTTGCCCAAGGAGCGGCGCCACTTCGTTGGCCCGCAGCGGCAGCACAGTTCTCGGTAGCCTGACGACGATCATGTCCGCCCGCTCGGTGACCACACGGCTCTCGTAGGGATGGGATGTGTCGTGGGGTAGGAAGTCCCCGGCCTGGACCTCGACCTGGCGACGGCCCCGCTCCACGGCGAATACTCCTCGCTTGATCAGGCCGAGTTCGTAGAGCTCGGGATCGGACTTCCGGATCAGGGCCGGCGTACGGTGAGTGTGGAGTGCCGGGAACGAAAGTTCGCACACTTGGAGCGGACCCACATGCAAGAACGTCCCGTCCGCTCGGAAATCGTTCGTGTGCTCGGTGGTGAAATGGTTCGGCGCCGGGCGGCTGCTGACCAGCTCGTACCAGTACGCGAACCGTTCCGAGACCGGAATGTCCTCACTCCGAATGACGGTAGTGATCATTGCCAGCTCCCCCCTGCCTAGACGAACTCGTCTCTGTCCCCTGTGCCTACCGGCATGGCACCACCTCAGAATCGGGTTCGAACCCCGGTGACCCGAACACTGCGACTGCGCGCCACGACCCAGCGGGGGACCTATCCAGCATGCGGAAGTCGGTCGCGGGGTCTACGGTCCCA
Organism: Streptomyces sp. NPDC051976; assembly: GCF_040680795.1. Lineage (NCBI taxonomy): Bacteria > Bacillati > Actinomycetota > Actinomycetes > Kitasatosporales > Streptomycetaceae > Streptomyces > Streptomyces sp. NPDC051976. The sequence continues at coordinate 134 of NZ_JBFAXL010000152.1, read as the reverse complement.
CCTGGGGCCGGGGGATGCAGTCGATTTGATGGTGAATTGAGAGCGTGGTGGTGAATCGGGTGGTGTTCGGTGGGGCCGTGTCGGGGATGCCTCGAACGTTCATGCTGGCCGTTGGGCGGGCGTAGACGAACGGG
>NZ_JBFAXL010000151.1:0-1682 GCF_040680795.1 Streptomyces sp. NPDC051976 | reverse complement strand
CCTCGCGGTTTCGGTTGGGGCTGGTCCGGATGCTGGCCGGATACGCGAAAGTGCCTTCCTGAGCTGGGACGATGAACCTTGTCTAGGGGTTTGATCGTCGCCGGAGGAAGGCACTTTCTGCGTGAAGGGTATCGGTTCTCGTCCCAGGCTCGTGGTGTCCGCCGATGGGGCGGGGGTGATCGGACATGCTGGATCGCGGTTGCTGGCTGATCTCGCCGATGCAACCGGGCTGACCGGTGCGTACTCCGTCGCGTTGCGCCCTTTGAGGCCGCGTGGGACCGGCCACGACCCGGGCCGGATCATGACGGACCTCGCGGTGATGCTTGCCGATGGCGGCGAGGCCATTACGGATCTGGCCGTGCTGCGGGACCAGCGCGAGGTGTTCGGCCCGGTCGCCTCCACGCCCACCGCCTGGCGGTTGCTCGCCGACACCGACGAGGCTGTACTCGCTTCGCTTCGAGCGGCCCGCGCCTCAGCCCGGGAAGTCGCCTGGATGCAGGCTGCCGAGACCGGCGAGGGCATACCCGCACTCCGGGCCGGCGGGCGCGAGCTTTCCGGCCTGGTCCTGGACCTCGACGCCACGCTGATCACCTGCCACTCGGAAAAGGAACAAGCCGCGCCCACCTATAAGGGCGGCTTCGGCTTCCACCCGCTGCTGTGTTTCCTCGCGAACACCGGCGAGGCCATGTCCGGCCGGCTGCGACCCGGCAACTCCGGAGCCAACACCGCCGCCGATCACATCGCGGTGCTGGACGACGCCCTCGCGCAGATCCCCGACGCTCACCGGCACGGAACCCAGGTCCTGGTCCGCGCCGACAGCGCCGGATCCGCGAAAGCCTTCCTCGCCCACATCCGAACCTTGCGCGAGCAGGGCCTGGACCTGCGGTTCTCGGTCGGATACGCGGTCACCGAGCCGGTCCGCCACGCGATCCGGACCCTGCCTGAGCAGGTCTGGCACCCCGCCCTGGACCAGAACGGGACACTGCGAGACGGCGCCGAGGTCGCCGAACTGACCGGCGTGGTCGACCTTGCCGGCTACCCGGCCGGCACCCGCATCATCGTGCGCAGAGAGCGACCGCACCCCGGAGCCCAACTGTCCCTCTTCGACCAGGACGAAGGCCTGCGGCATCAAGTGTTCCTCACCGACACCCCGTACTCCGGTGGCGGCTCAGCGCAGTTCCTGGAGGTCCGTCACCGCGGGCATGCCACGGTCGAGGACCATATCCGCTGCGGGAAGAACACCGGCTTCGGCCGCTTCCCCTCCCGCGACTTCAACGTCAACGCCGTCTGGCTCGAACTCAGCCTCGCGGCGGTCGATCTGCTGGCCTGGATGCGCGTCCTGCTGCTGGACGGCGAACTCGCGGCTGCCGAGCCGAAGAAGCTCCGCTACCGGATGCTGCATGTCGCCGCACGCCTCACCCGCGGCGGCCGCCGCCTGCGCTTGCGGATATCGGCGACCTGGCCCTGGAGAAACGAACTGGCCGCGGCCTTCGACCGCCTCGCAGCACTGCCCCGCCCCGCCAGCTGACCGGCAAACCCCTGCCCGCCACGACCCGAAGGACCCCGGAGAACCCGACCACCGCGCCGGGACTCCGCCATGCCCGAGCACCGAAATCGCATCGGCCACCCGACAGCGGACCCCTCAGCGACGCCTCATCACCCCAACCGAAACGGCGAGGCTA
>NZ_JBFAXL010000150.1:0-1688 GCF_040680795.1 Streptomyces sp. NPDC051976 | reverse complement strand
AGCCTTGATCCACCGATTCGATGTCTGTGGATAACTCTTCTTGGAACGAGAAAGTGCCTTGTGACCTGCGATGATGGGAGTTCTTCAGGCTTCCAGCACGCATAGTCAGCAAGGCACTTCCGAGATGCAAGTTTCCCATACGCCGGCGGCGGTCTCCGCTTCGTTCGATGATCCGAATCTGATCGCGCAGGCCGGGCTGGTCCCGGTGCTGCGGCTGGCCGAGCGGTGCGGGCTGTCGCGGTTGGTGACGGAGAAGGTGAAGCTGGCCGGGGCGAAGAACGGGGCGGGTGCGGCGGTAGATGCCAAGGTCACCAGCATCGTGGCGGGTATGGCTGCGGGTGCGGACAGTATCGACGACCTCCACGTCCTGCGGCACGGGGCGATGCCGGCCGTGTTCGGCGGTATTCGCGCCCCGTCCACGCTGGGTACGTTCCTGCGTGCGTTCTCCCACGGACACGCTCTCCAACTCCACGCCGTGCACCGCAGGTTCCTCGGCGCACTGGCCGCGCACACCCCGCTGCTGCCCGGCTCGGACGCGATGGCGTTCATCGACGTCGACTCCACCCACAAACGCGTCTACGGGCGTGCCAAGCAGGGCGCCGAGTACGGCCGCTTCAAGGGAATCCGCACCCTGCACCCCCTCCTCGCCACCATCTGCACCCCCCACACCCGGCCGGTGATCGCCACCGTGCGGATGCGACGCGGCAAGGCAGCAGACTCCCGGGGCGCCCCGAAATTCGTGAGCGAGGCCCTGGCCACCGCCGTCGAGGCCGGCTGCACCGGGATGCGTATCCTGCGGGCCGACTCGCAGTTCTACAACGCCGCCGTCATCGCCGCCTGTCGCCGGGCCGGCGCCCACTTCTCGATCACCACCGGCATGAACCCCTCCATCAAACGGGCCGTCCTCGCTATTCCCGACACCGCGTGGCAGCAGATCACATACCCGACCGCGGTGCCCGACCCCGCCACCGGTGAGCTCATCTCGGACGCCGAGGTCGCCGAGATACCCGCATACACCGCGTTCGCCAGCCGCAAGAAGAGTGAGCGCGTCACAGCCCGGCTGATCGTGCGCCGGGTCCGTGACCTGGCCAAACCCGCCGTCCTGGGAGAACAGGGCGAGCTGTTTCCCATCTGGCGCTACCACCCCTTCTTCACCGACCAGCCCGCGCCCACGCTCCAGGCCGAGCGGGAACACCGCCACCACGCCGTCGTCGAGCAGGTCATCGCGGACAGCAAAGCCGGAGCTCTCGCGCACCTGCCCTCCGGGCACTTCCACGCCAACTCGGCCTGGCTCACCCTGTGGGCGATGACCTACAACCTACTGCGGGCCACCGGCGTACTGACCTCGCCCTTCCACGCCAAAGCCACCACCGCCACCCTCCGCACCCACCTGGTCCAGGTCCCGGCCCGCATCGCCCACTCCGCACGACGCATCACCTTGCACCTGCCACACAACTGGCCCTGGCAGCACGCCTGGACACACCTCTTCGACACCGTCCACGACCCACCCGGCTGACACGAACAGTCCCTACCCGACCCGCCCGCCGCCAGGGCCCAACCGGAACCGAACCCGTGGAAAAGCTGGGCAGACCAGCGGCTACAACCTGCCCACGCCCAACCGCCGACCTGAAACCGACTCGAAACCGGTCACAAGATCCCTCCCCACACCACGTCGGTGGATCGAGGCT
>NZ_JBFAXL010000149.1:0-1767 GCF_040680795.1 Streptomyces sp. NPDC051976 | reverse complement strand
GGCCTTACATCGTCCGATGACACGGCCGGTCGTTCGCGTTGACATTGAACCTAGCCAGACCCGAACGGCGCGGTCAAGCCTTGAAATAAGTGCCTCCCCAACCTGGCTGAAAAAGGAGGCCGGAGGGCGCGTAAGCGGAAGCGTGATCCCGCTGCACATGGGCCAGGTCACCCACCTGTGAGCTGCCCGTCATCACCACGCGCTCCGCCCATGTAGACCAACTGCAGTTCGCGGCGCCCGGCAGTCGTGCCGCGTGCTGGGGGTCTTCCTGACCATCGGGATCAGTGCCGTGCGGTCAGACGGGTTGTCGTGCAGGTCGACGGCCAGCAGGACCTGGCGGCGGGGGCACAATCTGCAAGTTGTATTCCTGGAGGTAGCCGCCGTGTTTGCCCAGCTGTAACCGCGAGTCCGGATCGGTCGGGCTGGCGACGGCGGTCGGGGAGGGCGCCGGCTCGGGGCTGCGGGCCCGTTCCAGGTGAGCGAGTGCCGTCGTGAGTCGGGCCCGCTGCCGGAGCAGGACCGTCTTGTGTTCCATGGGGACCGGTGGCCGGCCGTTGGCTGCTCGGCGCCCCTGATGTGCCCCGGGTTTCAAGGAGTCGGAATGCTGGACAAATGTTGATCGCGCCGTACGGAAGCCGCAGCCTCTGGTCCCGTCGGTAGATCCAGGTCCCGGCCTCATGCGGCTCCTGCCTCCCGATCGCGGCCCGCACCGCAGCAGCCACCGGGTCGACGTGATCGCCTTGGCGGCCTGGTGCGCAGCGAGGGCTTGGCGGTAGCTGGCCGACGCGCTCTCCCGGGTGCGCACGGGCCCGGCCGGCGGCTTGGTTGGCGAGCGCGACCAGGCGGGCGGTGCTCATGCGTAGTTGGGTGGCGTAGGCGGGTGAGTCGGGCAGCAGGTCCAGGCGGCCGGTGTCGGCGTCGAATCCGACGCCGCTCACGTGCGGGACCAGGCTCCCCCATGGTCACGGGTCCGGGCGGCTGTTGGTCAGCACGGCGGTGACGTAGCCGGTGAGGGTGGTGAGGAGGAGGATCACGCGGTCGGTGCCCTTGGGCAAGAACGGCAGCACGATGCAGGGGCAGCATCACTTGCCGCTCTTGGCAGCCGCCGGCGGCGTGGTCTTGGTGGTCTTCGCCCGGGACGGCCGCATCCACGAGACGAGCCGGTCCTGGTAGACGAGGGTGTACCCGTTGGGGGACAGCGGGCCATTCTTGTAGGTCGTGCGGCGCTCGACCAGGCCGAGTTCGAGCAATTTCTGCAGGCCGCGCAGGTGAGTGTCCGCCGACCAGCCGTACCAGTTGGGAGCCGGTCCGGCGGGGAAGGAGGACCACGGCTTCTCCCGCGCGACCGTGAGGAGCATGGCCAGACCGGGCATGTCGATCATGTCGTCGCACCCCCCGGCTCCAGAACGGCGGCGGCGTATCAGGAACACCACGAAGCCGACCGAAGCGGTCCCGGTCGCGGACGCCGCGCCGTACACGACCCTCAACGGGATCATCTTGCGATACCACCGGCTGACGAGGCCGAGCCAGCAGGCCCAGCGGCGCTTTTCCAGGCTGTGCTTTCAGCCATTCCAGAATCCAGGCGGGACCACCGGTCTGCGACTCGCATCGTTGATGAATCGCTTTCGCGCCGGACCGCCACTGAAGCCTGCGCTCCGGGCCCGAGCGCGGCAGCGCGGCAGCGCGGCAGCGCGGCAGCGCGGCAGCGCGGCAGCGCGGCAGCGCGGCAGCGCGGCAGCGCGGCAGCGCGGCAGCGCGGCAGCGCGG
>NZ_JBFAXL010000148.1:0-1773 GCF_040680795.1 Streptomyces sp. NPDC051976 | reverse complement strand
TCCCCGACGTTGCCCGGGTTGTATCCAGCGTCGATCACCACGGCTCCGGGCTTGATGTCCGCCCCGTTGATGAAGCGCGGCCGGCCAACCGCGGCCACCAGGATGTCCGCCTTGCGAACGATCGAGGGCAGATCGACTGTGCGGGAATGACAGTAGGTCACCGTGGCGTCCTGCCCGAGCAGGAGCATGCCGACGGGCTTGCCGAGGATGGGGCTGCGTCCCACCACGACGGCGTGCTTCCCCGTGAGGTCGACGTCGTACTCGTCCAGCAGACGCATGATCCCTCCGGGCGTGCACGAGACGAAGCCGGGCAAGCCGAACCCCATCGCCGCGAAGGAGCGCATGGTGACTCCGTCGACGTCCTTCCCGGGGGCGATCGCCTCGAAGGCGGCACGCTCATCGATGTGCGCGCCCACCGGGTGCTGCAGCAGGATGCCGTGCACATCCGGATCCTCGGACAGCGCGGTGACGGCCTCCACCAGGCCGCTGGTGCTCACAGAGGCAGGCAGCGGCACGTGTCGCGAGCGGATGCCCGCCTTCGCGCAACGGGCCTGCTTCATCCAGACGTACGTGACCGAGGCCGGGTCCTCTCCTACCAGTACAGTCGCCAGACACGGGGACACCCCCGTCCGTCGACGAAGATCCTCAGCGGCCGCCGCGCTGGTCTCGGTCATTCGGCGGGCGAGACCCGTACCATCCATCGGCCGCGCCTGCTGGGTCTCCATCACGTGCCACTCCTGAGCTCCGCAGTGAGGTGCCCAGGCGCACGGCATCGACGAGGCGTCAGGCCGCTCCCCGGTGGTACTCCACCTCAGCGCCAGTCACGGCCCGAGCCCACAATACCGAGGACTACCAGCTCATCGGTCTCATCCACAGATCTTGACAATTGCTCGCGCTGGTACCGGTGGACTGCCCCGGATGCACAGGTGTGTGCGGTATCCATGCAATGGTCCACCTGATTGGGTGAATGGGTTCGGGTGTGGCGATGCCCCCACGGGGCGGGGGACCGGCGTGGGGGCATCGCCTCCGGCGCGGTAGGACGCGCGCCGGAACTGAAGGGGCTGCCGACGGCCTTTCGCCGTACCACCAGCAGCCCAGTCACGGGGACGGCGGCGCTATCGTCGGCAGCGCGTCGCGGCCGACAGCGAACAAAGGCCGACGATTGCGGTAGCGCGGAACGCCGTTGCCGTCCGCCGGATGCTCGTCGAGCGGGATGATCCGGTGCTGCCTCACGCAGGCCGGACAGGCGAACACCGGGGCGGGCTGGACCCGGGCCGCGCCCGATCGCGCCGACCAGGACCGCGTCCTCTGCCATCCGGTCGTGCTACCGGCAGCGCTGCGGCAGCGCGTTCATGGCGTCGCTTGGATGTACGTGTTCCACAGTCGGTCGCCTTCCTTGCAGCGCCACACGCTGGTCTGGCATTGCGTGCATCCGTCGGCGTGCGTCTTGTAGGTGTCCCACGCCGTGGCCTGGGGCGACGGGTCGAGTTGGGCGGGCCCCTCGCCGGTGTCGAGGTAGTGGCCGCTGGCATTCACCGCTCGCCCCCGCAACTGGACCAGCTCGCGGGGCACGGCGGGGGTACAGGAGGCACGGCGGCGCCAGAGGTGTGGTCGACGTGCACAGGCTGGCGGTTGTTCGACGGAATCTGGGCCGAGCGCATCGCCTGCGAGGCTGGGGCGGCGCCGGTGAGTTCCCGGTCCTGGTGCGCCTTGCAGCCGACGACGGTCCACACCCGGCGGCCGCCTTCGACTGCGGTGGTCACCTCGCCGATG
>NZ_JBFAXL010000147.1:0-1798 GCF_040680795.1 Streptomyces sp. NPDC051976 | reverse complement strand
TACGTGGCGATGTGCTCGGTGCCCGCGTACCGGCGCCGGCGCACCGCGTCGGCCGCCGCACCCAACGCGTGCAGAGGCGCCGACCGGTACAGATCCAGCGCCTCCTCCGGAGTGATCCGCCCACCGTCGGCGGCACGGGCGAGGACGGTTGGGAGAGACACATCGGCAGGGGCGGCGGTCATCGCGGTTCCTCCGGCTCGGTGGTCGGTCGCCCGGCCGGTCCGCCGGGTGAGACGGATGCGTGGGCGAGGACGGTGACGGTCGTATCGGGGGCGAAGCCCGCCCGCGCGCCGCCGGCCAGGCGTGCGAACTCCGCGATCCCGGCCAGCTGTGCGGAGCCCAGGGTGTAGTCCAGTGCCCGGGTGAAGTACCGGTGCAGGAAGTCGGGCGGGTAGGGCGTCCACCGGGCGGCGTGCGCGCAGATCCGGTCGATCTCCCGCAGACCGACGTCGCGGCCGCGTACGAGCGCCCGGTGCACGTTCTCGACCGCGTCCGGCTCAGCGGCGAGGTAGGAGCGGCGGGCCGCGAAGAGCGCGAAGACGAAGGGGAGTCCCGTCCAGTCCTTCCACATCGCCCCGAGGTCGTGCACTTGCAGGCCCAGCCGCGGTGCCTCGTGGAGCGAGGCGTGCAGGGCCGCGTCGCCGATGAGGACGGCCGCATCGGCGCCTTCCAGCATGGCACCCGCGCCGCCGGAGGCGGGCCGGAAGACCGGCGAGACACCGACGCACCGGTCGAGGAGGAGTTCCGCCAGCAGGATGGAGGTGCGGCTGGTGGTCGACAGCGCGACGGTGCGGCCGTCCAGCTCCTTCAGCGGGCCCCTGCTGACGATCAGACAGGACATGACCGGCCCGTCGCTGCCGATGGCCGGCTCCGGCAGGGCGACCAGATCGTCCTGGTGGCGGAGGAACTCGACCAGACTGATCGGGCCCACGTCGAGGCGCCCGTCGGTGAGGGCCGCGCTCAGCCGGTCGGGGGTGTCGGCGGTGATGTCGAGGTCGATCAGGGCGCCGTTGCGCCCCAGCCCCCAGTAGAGCGGCAGGCTGTTGAGGAAGTCCAGGTGCCCGACCCTGGGGCGGCGCTGCGGCCCGTCGGACCCGCCGGGGCGCACAGGGGAATCCATCAGCTCGCCTCCCCCGTGCCGCGGAGGTGGATGCACTCCCCGGGGCAGTCCTGCACGGACCGCACGACGTCGGCCGCGGCAGGCGCGGGGACACGGGCGGTCGCGCCGGGCTCGTAGAGCAACTCCTCGCCGCTGCCGCGGAGGTAGGCGAGCCCGTCGACGTCGAGTGCGAAGACGTCCGGGGCGTACTGGGCGCAGATTCCGTCCCCCGTGCAGAGGTCCTGGTCGATCCACACCTCGAGCGGTTCGTGATCGGTGGCCATCGCGTGCTGTCCCCCTCGTGTTGTCGAAATCCCTGACCGGGTGTCACACCCGCATGGGCTGCGGCGACTCCCGGCGCTCGCCGTCCGGGCCCGGGTACTCGCGGATGATCTCGTAACGGGTGTTGCGCTCCACCGGACGGAAGCCCGCGTCACGGATCAGGTCGAGGATGTCGTCCCTGGTCAGCTTGTTCGGGGTGCCGTAGTCGTCCGCGTCATGGGTGATCTTGTACTCCACGACCGAGCCGTCCATGTCGTCGGCGCCGTGGTTGAGCGCCAGCTGCGCGGTCGACAGACCGTGCATCACCCAGAACACCTTCACGTGCGGCACGTTGTCGAACAGCAGCCGCGAGACCGCGAAGGTCTTCAGCGCCTCCGCACCCGTCGCCATCGTGGTCCGCGCCTGCAGGGTGTTGCG
>NZ_JBFAXL010000146.1:0-1833 GCF_040680795.1 Streptomyces sp. NPDC051976 | reverse complement strand
CAGACGGTCACGATCTTTCTGCCCGCAGTAATCGGCAGATGGGATCGGCCATGAGCGTCGGCGTACCAACCACGCCTCCCCCTGGCACGGGGCCGGACGCCAGCATCGCCCGACTTCACGGCGAGGCATGCTGGTGGTGCGGCGCGGTCAACCCCAGCCTCCGCCCCATCGGCGAGGTGACCACCGCAGTCGAAGGCGGCCGCCGGGTGTGGACCGTCGTCGGCTGCAAGGCGCACCAGGACCGGGAACTCACCGGCGCCGACCCAGCCTCGCAGGCGATGCGCTCGCCCCAGCTTCCGTCGAACAACCGCCAGCCTGCGCACGTCGACCACACCTCTGGCGTCGCCGTGTCCTCCGTGCCCCCGCCGTGCCACGCGAGCTGCTCCAGTTGCGGGGGCGACCGGTGAATGCCAGCGGCCACTACCTCGACACCGGCGAGGGGCCCGCCCCACTCGACCCGTCACCCAAAGTCACGGCGTGGGACACCTACAAGACGCATGCCAACGGATGCACGCAATGCCAGTCCAGCGTGTGGCGCTGCAAGGAAGGCGACCGACTGTGGAACACGTACATCCAAGCGACGCCATGAACGCGCTGCCGCAGCGCTGCCGGTAGCACAACCGGATGGCAGAGGACGCGGTCCTGGTCGGCGCGATCGGGCGCGGCCCGGGTCCAGCCCGCCCCGGTGTTCGCCTGTCCGGCCTGCATGAGGCAGCACCGGATCATCCCGCTCGACGAGCATCCGGCGGACGGCAACGGCGTTCCGCGCTACCGCAATCGTCTGCCTTTGCTCGCTGTCGGCCGCGACGCGCTGCCGACGATAGCGCCGCCGTCCCCGTGACTAGGCTGCTGGTGGTACGGCGAAAGGCCGTCGGCAGCCCCTTCAGTTCCGGCGCGCGTCCTACCCGCGCCGGAGGCGATGCCCCCACGCCGGTCCCCCGCCCCGTGGGGGCATCACCACACCCGACCCCGATCACCCCTCACGGGTGGACCACTGCATGGATACCGCACACACCTGTCCATCCGAGGCAGCGCAGTCCACCGGTGCCAGTGCGGCCGCCCCACTCGCGGACGACCTGACTGAGGTGGACACGCGCAGCGTCGGCGATCACCAGCAGGCTATCGAGGTGAGGTGAGGCAGTACTCGACGTTGCGGACAGTCCCTCTGGTGAGGTCGGTCAGTGGCTAATTGGAGGCGGGCTGAGGGGGCTCAAGGCCGAGGGACTTCGCCTCGGCAATCTTTTGCGCGTAGTCACCGGTCGACTCGCTGTCCAGACGCTGGTAGAGCGCCAGGGCCGCGCCGCGGGCCACCTCGAACTCCAGGAGGCAGTCGACAGCAAGCAGGGTCCTGGCGTGCATCAGTTGGGCGTCAGCGAGCTCCTCCGGCAAGTCCAGCGGCGCCAGGACGGTCACGGCTTCGGCGGCGGCGCGCTCGGCGTTCCCGAGCCTGTGCGCGAGCGTCAGAAAGCTCACCTGATTGTTCAGCGCGGTCAACAGGCCCTGCACATAGTCCGTCGTGTCGCGGAACACGGAGCGGAAGATCTGCGCCGCCTTGTTGTTCACCCGGGATGCCACCGCCAGTCGGGACGCGCCAGCCAGTGTCTTCGCCTGCATGAGGAACGCTCCGCCGAGCAGTGGCAGGTGGTCACGGCCCCGGTCCACGACGAGCCTCCGGGCCAGGGTGACCGCCTCGTCCGCTATCTCCATCGCCTCCTCGTAGGCGTCGGCCGTAGCGCTAAGCCTTGATCCACCGATTCGATGTCTGTGGATAACTCTTCTTGGAACGAGAAAGTGCCTTGTGACCTGCGATGATGGGAGTTCTTCAGGCTTCCA
>NZ_JBFAXL010000145.1:0-1846 GCF_040680795.1 Streptomyces sp. NPDC051976 | reverse complement strand
GACCCGTCCGCGGTGTTGGAGGCGTTCCTGCGGCAGCTGGGAGTAGCCGCGTACCAGATCCCCGAGAGTCGGGACGAACGCGCGGCGATGTACCGGGACAGGCTACGCGAACGCGGTGGTCTGGTACTGCTGGACAACGCCGCTGACGAGGAACAGGTCCGCGACCTCATCCCCGCCGGGCCCACATGCATGGTCCTGATCACCAGCCGCCGCAGCCTGGCCGGTCTGGACGGTGTCAACCCGCATCTGATCGGCGCGTTCTCGGAAGCCGAGTCGCTGGACCTGCTGATGCGGATCGCTGGACGCGACCGCGTCGTAGCCGAGCCCGAGGCGGCAGCCCGCATCGTCGGCTACTGCGACCACCTTCCGCTCGCAGTGGCACTGACGGCCGCCCGGCTGCGCTCCCGACCGGCCTGGTCCCTCGCGGTCCTGGCCGAGCGGCTGAAAGCGGGCCGCCTTGAAGAGATTCGCGCCGGCGGCCGAGCACTGACCCCAGTCTTCGACGTCTCCTACCGTGATTTGCCTGATCTCCTACGCACGACGTTTCGCCTGCTGGGCCACCACCCGGGGCACGACTTCACGCCGTCTATGGTCACCGCTCTGACTGAAGCCCCCCTGCGCGAGGCGGAGGCTGCACTCGAGGACCTCCAGGATGAAAACCTGGTCCGCCAAGCTACGCCTGGGCGGTACGAACTCCACGACCTGCTACGTGCCTACGCTCTCAAGCTCGCCCAAGCCGAGCCGGAACAAGACGCACAAGCCGCACTGACCCGACTGGCATCCTGGTACGTCACCGCTGGCCATGCAGCGGCCACGGCCATCAACACACCCGCCCTGCCCCGGGTTCTCCCCGACGGCCCTGGTGAGCGGGCACTGTTCGGCAGCTACGATGAAGGGCTGGCCTGGTTCGACCAGGAGTGGCAGAACATCACCGCCCTCCAGCAAGCCGTGGCAGACGCCGGGCTCCACCGTCACACTTGGCAACTCGCCTTGATGCAAAAGCAGTTCCGCGTCGTTCGCAACCAGTTCGACGACTTCCTCGCCGTGCAGGAACTCGCCGTTGAGGCCGCGAAGGCTTCCGGTGACAGGGCCGCGGAGGCCTTGATGGTGAACGGGCTCGGGGGCTTCTACTTCAGGACGAACCGCCTCGACGACGCCGAGCGCTGTCTTCTCGAGGCCAGGCGCATCTATCGCGCGATTGGCGACCCCACTGGCGAGGGCTCGGCCCTGGTTGACTACGGCTCAGTCCAAACGCAGCGCGGGAACAAAGACCACGCCGCTTCCCTCTATACCCGGGCGATCAACCTGCTCCAAAGCCCGGACGGGCAACGCGCTCAGGCGATAGCCCTGATGAACCGCGGCACGATTCACCAGCGACTCGGGAACCTCGCTCAGGCCGTTGCCGACACCGACCGAGCTCTCGTGGCCTTCCGCCAAGTCCAAGACCACCGCCACGAGGCCATGGCCATAGGCAACCTCGCCTGGTTCCACCTGCTTGCCACAAACCACCGCGCTGCACTCGACCTCTACCGCGAGCAGCAACAGCTCGCCTACCTCCTCGCGGACATTCTCCTCCAAGCCAACGCGCTCATGGGCACCGGCGAGACCCACGCTGCTGCCGGCCAGATCAAAAAGGCTCGACACGCCTGGCAGGAAGCACAGCTCCTGTATGAAGGAATCAAACACCCCTGGGCCGCGCAAGCACAGCACCGGCTCGATATCTCGCGGAAAGATCCAACGGCCACCTGGACCCCAGGGACTTTGCAAGGTCGTAGGTTGGGTGAGATTGCCCAGTGATGGGCTGTCATGTCGCGTTGTGGAGGGCCCGGATGCAGGTGCAGACACG
>NZ_JBFAXL010000144.1:0-1941 GCF_040680795.1 Streptomyces sp. NPDC051976 | reverse complement strand
TCCCTGGTCTTGTGTCCTGAACATGAAAAGGAGTTGGTCGTAGGCAACTTCTGGAAGTGATGCTGTGCGGAAGATGAAGGTTTTGTGGCCCTTCAGAGCCGCCCTGTGGGGGGAGGCTCTAAACCGCCTCATGCCGCGTTAGCCAATGACTGTCGTGGTGAGCGATGAGGAAAAGGCGTCGTAAGAGGCGTCAGGTGGGGACCGGGAAGACGAACGCAAGTGAATCGCTGCTGACGTGTCGAAAGATAAACAGACGGCATCGAAACCGGGGTGTGACCAGAACTCTGGGATGAGCCTGGCGGGAGCCCGCTTATTGGCCAGGTGGTGTCCGGCATGTAGGCGACGTGAGTCCGGTCTGCGGCTTTCGCATGGAACAGGAGAAGGCAGGACCCGATACTGCCCGTCGGCTGGCGGGCGAGAGGGAGTGCCCCAAGCGGCAGCCACTGCAAGGGGTCGAGTACCGACGTGGGGCCTGCTGGCGGACCGGCTCGTAGTAGTGACGAAGCCCCTGTAATGGGGGTGGAGCGAAGGGGTCGGGTCGTTCGTGACTGAGTTGATCGCATCAACCGGACAGTGTCCGGGAGGAGTTCGATGGGCCAGTTGAAATCATCGACCAAGCCGTTTGAGATTTCGAAGTGGGAGATCAAGGAGGCATGGGAGGAAGTCAGAGCTAACAAGGGTGCACCCGGCGTGGACGGGCAGAGAATCGCCGACTTCGAGAAGGACCTGAAGAACAATCTGTATAAGGTCTGGAACCGTATGTCGTCGGGCTCCTACTTTCCGCCTCCGGTGCGTGCGGTGGCCATTCCAAAGTCACATGGAGGCGGCGAGAGAATGCTTGGCATTCCCGCTGTCGCTGACCGCGTGGCACAGACCGTGGTGGCCCGGTATCTGATGCGCAGGGTGGAGCCCATTTTCCACCCGGACAGCTTCGGATACCGGCCCGGACGGTCCGCCTTGGACGCAGTGGAGAAATGCAGGGAACGCTGCTGGAAAAGGGACTGGGTGGTGGAGTTCGACATCGCCAAGTTCTTCGACAGTGTGCCCTGGGACCTGCTGGTCAAGGCGGTGGAAGCGCACACCGACGCCGTCTGGGTGAAGTTGTATGTGCGGCGGTGGCTCGAAGCACCGCTCGTCATGCCCGACGGCTCCCTGCTGGAGCGGGAGCGCGGGACCCCGCAAGGGGCCCCGGTGTCTCCCGTCCTGGCGAACTTGTTCCTGCACTACGCGTTCGACACCTGGATGGACCGGGAGTTCCCGTCCGTCTGGTTCGAACGCTATGCGGACGACGCGGTACTGCACTGCGTCACCGAGCGCCAGGCCCGCCAAGTGCTGGCCGCGCTCACGGACAGGATGGTCGAAGTTGGGGTGCATCTACACCCGGACAAGACCCGGATCGTCTACTGCAAGGACGGCCACCGACGTGGCGCTTACGAGCACACGTCGTTCACCTTCCTCGGGTACACGTTCCGCGCCAGGAAGAACCGGAGTCGGCACGGGAACCTGTTCCTCGGGTTCGACCCGGCGGTCAGCAAGGACGCCTTGAAGAGGATGGGGCGGGAGCTGCGGTCCTGGCACCTGCACACCCACTCTGAACTTTCCTTCCAGGAGCTCGCCCGCAGGATCAACCCTGTGGTGGCGGGCTGGCTCAACTACTACGGACGCTTCAGGCCATGGGAGTTGATCCCCTTCGTGATGCGCATCAACGCCTACCTGGTGCGCTGGATCCGCCAGAAGTACAAGCGGCTCGCGGCCAAGCGGAAGGCCCTCGCGAAGATGCAGGAGATCGCCCAGCGATACCCCCGCATGTTCGCGCACTGGCGCCTGACCACGGGTGCCGTATCGGTCTGATGACCAGAACGACAAGAGCCGTGTAACGGGCGACTGTTACGCACGGTTCTGTGAGAGCCGAGGGGTGAGATTCCCCTCGGCTACTCGGCA
>NZ_JBFAXL010000143.1:0-2283 GCF_040680795.1 Streptomyces sp. NPDC051976 | reverse complement strand
CACCGACCGGTTCAGGCACGGACTCGGGCTCGATCGTCATCTCACTCACTTGGCGTCTCCATGATCAACAGATCCGCCGTTTATTAGACACTCCCAGAGAAGGAGCTGAGCGCTACGGTGTTGACATGATGTGAGGTTTGGGGAGGGCCCTTGTCATCACTCAAGCGCGGTTTTGTGGCAGGAGCGTCGGTAGTGGTCGCCACGGCGAGCGGCATCGTTACGAACATTGCCACGGACCAGGCCAGCTTGGCTTGGTGGGTGTCGCTAGGCACCCTGCTGGTAGTAGGCGTTACCGCTCAGATCTGGCTCACGAGTACTGAAGGGCAGAACCAGAGTGTCACGGCTGCTGGCGCTGGAAGTGTGGCGGTCGGCGGGTCCGCGCAGAGCACTATAAGAACGCGCGTACGTGGCTACGCCCAACAGACCCCACCTACCGGCACCTCCGAGGGAACTACCGCAGGTGCTCCAGGCAGTATTGCGGTCGGCGGAGAGGCCATAGGCGATCTCTCGACCGACGCAGATTCGGCGAATTAGGGTTCGCTATGCGAAGGAAAGACACCATAGCTTCTGGAGTTGCATCCGTTGCGGTAAACGGCGACGTCCTAGCCCCGATCATAACTAACTATCAGACATACATTAAACTTGAGGAATCACGCCCCCTAAACCCGGCCGAATGGCCTAAAGTGCATCAAGTTGATGCACTCACTCTTGGGGTGCACCGCGCACGAACTGTCGACAGTGGCCTCTTGCTGCCGCCCTACGTTCTGCGTGATGCGGATCGCGAAGTGGCAAGGCAGATGAAGATCGTTGCCAGAGATGGAGGGATAGTCCTACTGACTGGCGACTCTACTTCGGGGAAAAGTAGAACTGCCTTCAATGGCATCCAGCGATGCATGCCGGGACATTCCATTTATTCACCTACCCGCGGCTCTAACCTCTTGAACATTCTGAATGCAGTTCATCAGGCAGATCACGGTTCATATCTTATATGGCTGGATGATCTAGAGGGGCACATTGGAGCGAATGGGCTAAATCTTTCTCTAGTAGATGAACTGAAGCAACTTCGTGTCGCAATAGTCGCCACGATGCAGGATCGACTATTTGACGTGTATGCAAATACCTCAGCATCCGAAGATCACACGAGCAGTGACAGGTATCAACAGATCGGAAATCGACTTCTTCGCGCGATCGAGCCCATTCGCCTAAGCCG
This sequence comes from Streptomyces sp. NPDC051976, assembly GCF_040680795.1. NCBI lineage: Bacteria > Bacillati > Actinomycetota > Actinomycetes > Kitasatosporales > Streptomycetaceae > Streptomyces > Streptomyces sp. NPDC051976. The sequence continues at coordinate 1,073 of NZ_JBFAXL010000143.1, read as the reverse complement.
ACTTTGGAGTTCGGGCGAAATCGATAGGGCATCGCGGGCTAATGAAGAACGGCTAACTGAAGCGGTGGCACACAGTGCAACATATGGAGTATCAGAATACTTAGCGGCTGGCCCAGCATTGCTACAGTCCTGGCTCAGGGCGCAACGAGTAGACGGAAACCCGCGAGGTGCAGCACTAGTGCAAGTCAGCGTCGACCTCGCACGCGCGGGTTTTAGCGCTGCCGTCGACGTTCGAGTCCTCAAGGAACTCCACGCAAGGTATCTACCGGGTCCATCCTTGAGGCCGGAAAATTGGAATGACGCACTGATTTGGGCGACCAAGGTTCGCCACGGAGTATCGGGATTGCTGGTTCCGGGCGAACACGAGGGAACTTGGCGAGCGTTTGATTACCTTCCTGACGCTCTCTCTCGCGACAGAGATAACCAGCAGAGGATCCCTGATTTTATTTGGGCGGAGTCCATATCCCTATGCCCGGATGCCGACGATAGATGGAATATAGGAATGAGAGCCTACATGGCTGGAGTTGCTAGGTATGCCATCGAAGCATGGAAGCCCCTAGCTGCCAACGGAAACGGGAGCGCGGCCTCAAATTTGGCAGTCATCTACCGGGAGATGGGGAACCATGAGACTGCCGCTTATTGGCGGCGTGCACAATTTCAAGATGAATTCCATGCCAATAAAATCCCTTTCGACCCCTCGGCTCCGTTGTATTATGCCGAGACAGGCGAAGTGAAACTCGGACAGTCCCGAGAAGGCGAGCAGCTAAAAATTCCAATACATAAGCCTGGGCTAGGGGTTCGTCATGGAGCCATCGCTGGCGCTAGAGGTGTCGGGAAGAGCAACAGCTTGAACCTGATCCTTCTCGGTGCCCTTACCAGCGGGAAGTACGTTCTTTGGCTGATGGACTGGTCCCCAGAGCAGAAGCACTTCGAACCATTGAAAAAGGGTGGCGCTTGCGATCGTTTTGTGGGAAATAACCTAGTGTCGCGTGAATGAAGTCCTTGGACGAAGAGTCGGAGTGCGGTTGAATGGCGTATGCCTGTTGCTGCGCCGTTGGTCGTGTCCGATGCGG
>NZ_JBFAXL010000142.1:0-2821 GCF_040680795.1 Streptomyces sp. NPDC051976 | reverse complement strand
GGCATGGTGCTGGTAGTTCTCCTTCGCCAGGATCGTAACCCTGGCATCAGGGACTCCACCAAACTCAGAGCAGCTCACAGCGCCGATGAGGTAGCCGCCGAGCTTGACCTGGTTCTCGGCGAATTGCGCCAGGCTGACGGAACCTCACCTATGCCGGGGGGCACCAGCACGGCAGCATCGCGCGAAGCGTTCTCGATCGCATCGTCTGCAGACGAACACGATCGAGTCGGTCAACGCCCGCCTGCCGAGGATCGGGTCGGCGCGCCCGCACGGCTCCGGGAAGCAGTCGGCTCGCCTGGTTGAACGCGGCCGAGCAGCGGTGAAGTCGGCGACCGTCGCTCGCGGCGGCACCGCTGCTACGCCTCTGTGCTCTGCGAGGTCCAGTACTTCGCGGCCTTCCCGACGTGTCGTCAGACCCTCCAGTCAGATTCACGCGACACCGTGAGCATGAGACCGACGCTGTGTTCACCAAGACCCCAGCTGCCTGACGGCCACTGGGGTTTCTTCACGCAGCCTCATCGACGGCGACCACGTCGCCCGTCACGAACGCTCTATCCGCCGTAGGGATGCGAGGTCTGGTTGGTGTAGATGTTCCAGATCTGCCAGTTGTTGCTGCTGTTGCAGTGGCCAGGGAAGCCATAGGCCTCGTCGAAGCCGCCGTCCAGGCACACGCCATACGCATCGTTGTAGAAGCTGATGAAGTGCTTCAGCCCCTCCGGGTTTCCAACGTTCTGCGGCGGAGCGACGGTGTGCATCCTCCAGAGCATCAGAGGTGCCTCAGGCGCACCTCCATAGCCGCATTGAGCCCAGTACGTACTCGACGAGGTAGGGCCGTTGGGTCCGGTGTCGGGGTAGTCCCCATGCAAGCACAGCAACTCGCCCGTGTCGGATTCCGTCTCTATTTGTACTTGTGCGTCGCCATCGTTATCCGGTGCCGCGCTCGACAGCCAGATCCAACTGGTGCCGTCGTGCATGCACCCCGGTATGGTCGTGCCAGCGTTTCCGTCGGAGACGCCTCCTGGATAGCCCTCGGCTCTCAGGCACTGCTGGCTTGCCTGGTTGACCATCTGAATGCCGCTCCAGTAGATCGCCGCGTGCGCTGTGCCGGTGCCGCCCAGCAGCATCGCAAGCGCCGATATGGCCGCCGCACTCAACTTGGCGAGGCGGTTGGACAGCAGTTTCTGGATCCGGATCAAAGTGCCCACCTTTCGATTGGTTGCGCTTGATCCGATCGTGGCAAGGGAGCACGTTCCGAAGCGAGTATCTCGTACAAGTCCGTACGCCGCCTCGTAGACCCAGTGGCAGGGGAGCCGACTTCGGGGCCGACTCGGCGGGCCGGTGTGCGTCGCCCTGGGGGCGGTCGGTACCTCCGTGGCGCGATGTCAGTCCGCGCCCGGGCAGCTGGCCGCGTTGTCGGCAGCCCCTCACCGCGCCCCGTCCAGCCGCCTGCTGTTCGGCCAGGACTGGACGCCCCAGGACAAGGGGGCCGTGCCCCGCTGCAGCGAGCAGATCCTGGCGCAGGTCGGCGGCGTCGAGGAACGGCTGCAGTCCGTGCTGCAGCCGTCGGCTGCCGCCGCGGTGGTCGGCGGACAGCACGCGACGCTCATCGAACGCCTGGCACCGTAGCTGGTGACCGACGACGGATGGGATGGGTCGACCCCCGCCTGAACGGCGGCCCCGCTGGTTCCCGGCTCGGCCTCGGCGGTTCACCGCCCTGGACCACGTCTACACCGGCGCGGCGCGGGCCTCGACACCGGTGGCCGCCGACGGTGTGCGGTCCGTGCCCCGGGCGCGGCGGCGCGCTGGCAACCGCCAGAGGCGCCCCGGAGGGCACTGACAGCCTTCAGAGTCCGCGGCGTTCGCCCGGCGGGTGCTGCGGCAGCGGGCGCCGTGCAGGGGGCGGCGCTCAGGCGGGGGCGATGTGCTCCGCCTGGGGACCCTTCTGGCCCTGGGTGACGTCGAAGTTCCCCTTCTTCGTCCAACCCGCCCCAACCTCAGACGGGTTGGACGAAGAAGGGAACTTACACAAGCCCTGCCTCCAGGCCCCTTCCCGTACCAGAATTGCCTGAGCGGGATTCCTGATCAGGCGGGAGGGTAGAAGTCGTCGCAGCCTCCATAGGGGCCATCCACATCGGCGCCGTTGGCGTACCAGTGCAATGAGCCCCACTCAATGCAGTTGTTGTGGTTGACCATTGCGCCGGCGCGCCACTGGTCTGGTTTGGGGGTACCGTGCGGGAGACCGCTGTCCCACCACCACACATCCTGACTCTGCTTTGCCAGGGTGGCGAGCGGCCCCCACCAAGAGCTCCAGTAGGGCGAGTTGAGCGCCAATTGAACGTAGGCATTGGGGTTGGCAGCTCGGAACCCACTACTCCACTGCCAATGGACACCCACGGTTCCATCGCAGGTGTTGTAGATCTGCTCGACCTGACCCGCGTAGGCCCCGGAATAGTAGTAGTTGCCCGGGTTACCGGCATTGATCCAGCAGTTGCCCGGGCCGAACCCTCCGGCGACAGCGTGCGCGGTGCCGGCGGTCCCCAGGCCGAGTGTCAGTGAGGCGGCTGCACAAGCCGCGGCAAGCAGCACACGAATGCGCATGAATTTCTCCAGTTCCACGATGGTGGGCCTTCGGATGTTTCCCATACAGTGCCAGGGGATCCGCGCGAACTCCCGTTTCCCGTACGAATCCGTACACCGCACCGCCGGCCTTCGCCGGTGGTTCGGAGCCAGGGACTTTGCGTGTTGCGCTTCTGTCCGGTTGAGCACGTGAGTCCTGGTTGATCACGTCCATCCGAGTGTGGCCAGAGGGCGGCCTGGGCGG
>NZ_JBFAXL010000141.1:0-3155 GCF_040680795.1 Streptomyces sp. NPDC051976 | reverse complement strand
GGCTCATCCTTTGGTGGCGCCTCCGGTGAGGCCTTTGACGAAGTGGCGTTGGAAGGCGAGGTAGAAGATGAGGATGGGGAGGGTGGCTAGGAACATGAGAGCGAAGACGGTGCCGAAGTCGGATTGGTGTTCGCCGATGGCGCGGTAGATGCCGACGGTGACGGTGGTGCCGTTGCTGGGGCCGAGGATGATCAACGGGTTGAGGAAGTCGTTCCAGATCCACACGCCCAGGAAGATCAGTACGGAGGCGGAGGCGGGGCGCAGGAGGGGGAAGACGACCTGCCAGAAGACGCGGATTTTGCCAGCGCCGTCGATGGAGGCTGCTTCTTCGAGTTCGATGGGGATGCCTTTGACGAAGCCCATGAAGACGAAGACGCCGAAGGGGACGTAGTAGCCGAGGTTGACCAGGACCAGGCCGGCGACGGTGTTCATCAGGCCGAAGCTGCGCAGGACCTCGGTGATGGGCTGGAGGATCACTGTTGTTGGGATCATCAGGCCTGAGAGCAGGATGCCGAGGGTGACCTTGGGTAGGGTTCCGTGGGAGCGGGCCAGGTAGTGGCCGAGCATCGCCGAGATCACGGTCAAGATGGTGATGGATACGGCGGTGACTTCGACGCTGTTGACCAGGCCGTACCAGAACAGGTGGTCCGGGCGGGTCAGGACGGCTCTGATCGAGGCCAGGGTGGGTGGGATGGGCAGGCTGGCGGGGTGCGCGGTGATGTCGGAGCCGGGCTTGAAGACGTTGGTGAGTACCAGGTAGAGCGGCAGGAAGAACACCGCGGCGACGAACAGGGCCGCTGTGGGCCTCAGCCAGGTGGTGCGCTGGGTGTTCACAGGGTGATCTCCCGTCGCTGGAGGAACCGTAGGGCGACCGCGGAGATCGTGGCGATGATGATGAGCATCATCACGGCCATGGCCGAGCCGTATCCGATGTGGTTGCCGGTGAACGTCGTGGTGACCACGTCGAAGGCCACGGTGGTGGTGGTGCCGTTGCCCGGACCGCCGTTGGTGATGACCTGGATCTGGTCGTACAGCTTGAACCCGGAGATCAGCAGCATCACGGTGTTGATCGTCAGGGCTGGGGCCAGCATCGGCCAGGTCACCGTTCGGAACCGGGTGAACTTCGTCGCCCCGTCGATCGCGGCCGCCTCCATCAGTTCGATGGGCACGCCCTGGAGACCGGCGAGGTAGACCACGACGCAGAACCCGAGCATCTGCCAGATCACGATGAACGTGACCGAGTACAGGGCCAGGTTGGGATCGGACAGCCAGCCGGGCGGGTGGTCCACACCCAGACTGTGCAGCATCGAGTCGAGCAGACCGTCGTCGGACAAGATGGCTTGCCAGATCACCGACACCACCACACCGGACAGGATGACCGGGGTGAAGAACACCGCCCGCAGCGCGTTGTAGAACGTCCCGCGTCGGTCCAGCAGCATCGCGATCAGCAACCCGCCGACGTTCGCCACTACCGTCAGGACCACGGTGACCACCACGGTGTTCTGCAACGCCTTGAGGAAGTCATCATCGGACAGCAGATCGGTGTAGTTGCGCAGGCCCACCCACTTCGTCGGCGGGTTGTACGGGTTACGGTTCGTGAAACTGGTACGCACCGACATACCGATCGGCACCAGCACGAAAATCAGGTACACCACCAACCCCGGCGCACCGAACGTCGCGAATTGCACAACCCTCGACAACCACACCGGACGACGACGGGAGGGCGGTCCGCCCCGCTTGTGTGAGAGTCGGCCGCCGTTCGGCGGCGCAAGCGCAGTCTGCATCGAACTCGTCTCTTACGTACTCTGACATGAGTCAGTTGGGCTGTGGCCAGTGCGGATTTCATCAGGTCGGCGGGGTCGACGGCTGTGTCCGACCCCGCCAGTCCGCTCCCCGCGACTCGCAAGGGCATCTGTTGAGTCGTGTGCCTGTCAGGAGCAGGGGAGGGCTATCGGTTCGCCTTGGACCATTCGCTGTCGAGGAACGCGGCGTACTGCGCCGCGGTCTTCTTGCCGGCGATGAGGTCCTGCACACCCAGCGCAGCCTTGTCCGCCAAGCCCGGCAGCAGAGCTCCGTCGCCGCTCTCGGAGGAGAAGGAACTGGTCACCGTGCCTGACTTGAGGGCCTGGTTGTAGACCGCGAGGGTGGCGTTGTAGACCGGACCCATGTCAGTCGGAGGGGTGTAGTTCTTCTCCGCGATGATCGCCCCGTCTCCCTTGACGATGGCGTCGAGATTGGTCTTGTCGGTCTCGAAGGCAAGTGCCCACTTCTTGGCCAGTTCCACGTCGGCGGCCTTGGACGACACGCTCAGCCCGCCCCCGGTGTAGGCCGGCACGGCCACAGAGCCGTCGTCGGTCGGCCAGGGAAACACGCCGATGTCGAAGTTGGGCTTCTTGTTGTCTGCCGAGGTGGCGAACCATGAGCCCATCGGGTACATCGCGCCCTTGTTGTCCCGGAAGGCCTGCTCATCGTCGGCGTACGAGCGCGACAGCCCGGCCTTGTCGATGTAGCCCTTCTTGGCCAGGTCGGCGACCTTGCCTGCGGCCTTGACGAACGCCGGGTCGGAGAAGCTCGTCTTGCCGGCCACCCGGTCGGACAGCCAGTTCGGGTTGTTCTTGTAGACGTCAGTGGCCACCGCGGCCGTCAGCGGGTACATGTCGGCCCAGGTGTCCTTACCGCCGCCACCGACCACGAGCGGGTTGATCCCCTTGGCCTTGAGCTTGGCACAGTCGGCCAGGAACTCCGGGTACGTCTTCGGCGGCGCGGTGATACCCGCCTTCGCGAAGTCCTGCTTGTTGTAGTACACCAGCGGCACGGTCTGCGTGTTGTACGGCAACTGGTAGATCTTGCCGTTGATCGCGTTGGCCTTCGGGTCGACGAAATCGGTCAGCTCGTCAGGAGTGAAGTCGGCGAGCTTGCTGGCGCGCACGTAGGCGTTGGGCTTGATTGCGGGCATGATGTCGGGCATCTGCCCGGAAGCATCGAGTTGCTTGACATAGGCGTCCCGGTCGACGATCGGCGAGACCAGCTTCTTGATCTTGACACCGGGCACCTTGGCCGAGGCCCGCGCGATCGCATCGTCCCAGTACTTCGCCGTCAGATTCGGCGTCTCGAACGTCAAAAACGTCAATGTGACGTCCCCCGCCTTACCCCCG
>NZ_JBFAXL010000140.1:0-3160 GCF_040680795.1 Streptomyces sp. NPDC051976 | reverse complement strand
TCCGCATCGGACACGACCAACGGCGCAGCAACAGGCATACGCCATTCAACCGCACTCCGACTCTTCGTCCAAGGACTTCATTCACGCGACACTAGTTCTCCAGTTGCCCTTCTCCATTTCCCTGGTCAGCACGCCTGTCCCGAGTCTAGTGAGCTGACGCTGCATCAGGGCGATGGTGGCTCGTGACCCACCCGATCGAGGTGGCGTTGAGCCTGCCATGGAGCCGGATAGCGAAGCAGGGCTGTGGGCCACCGAGTTGGAGTCGTTGCTGTTGCGGGTGGGCCAGCGGTTCGGCCGCATCGAGCCGCGGCGTCGGATGCAGGACTATGTGCGTGGGCTGCTGGGCCCGGTGAGCCGGAAGAACAGCTGGGTGCGCCACGAGGCGCCGTGTGACCGAGTGGAGGTGGAAGACCTTCGCCGCCGGGCCGTCGCAGCGGCTCGGTAGAAGCTGGGGGCAGTCTGATCCGGGGAACGACGGTGAGGGCGGGAAGCAGCCCCGACAACGCCGGGACGGTGCGGCACTGCCAGACGCGTCGGGTTCGGCAAGCAAGGCCAGAAGGCGTACGAAGAGGAACCTGTGTAAAGCCCCGTAAGTCTTGTCACCGGGCTCCAATCTGGCGGATATGGGCCCGGGTGCAGTGCGTGACCGCTCGCTTCGACAGGGGTGGTCAACTCCGAAGCCGGTCTCCAACTGCCGGTGGGGAGGCCACGCTGAAGGTCTGCGGCTAGGCGTGGTGATGCTGCCGGGGTAGTAGCAGGACGCCGACCTGGCTGATCGGCACATGGTGAACGTGGGAACCGCCTGTGGGCGCCCCCGATTTCCCGGCATCCGGTCCGGAGATCGAGGGCAGGCCCGTTGCCGGCTGAGGTCCGCAGGTGGGGCGGAGGCCCCGTAGTAGTCCGAGCGGAGGAAAGCTCCGCGCATGGCGAAGGGGGCCAGCAAGTCGGCAGGGAGGATGCTGCAATGCCGGGAGGCCGTTAGTGAATACCGACGCGCTGGAGTTCGCGCTGTTCAAGGCCGAGCGCCGGGTACTGGAGATGCAGACCAAGCTGCACTGTTGGGCGACCGACGATCGTGATCGCCGGTTCGACGACCTGTTCAATCTCGTTGCCGATCCCGCGTTTTTGCTGGTCTCGTGGGCTCGGGTGCGGGGGAACAGGGGCGCCCGCTCGGCCGGAGTGGACGGGCAGACTGCTCGTTCCGTGGAGGACGGGCGAGGGGTTGAGGTCTTCCTCAACGAGGTGCGGTCCGATCTGAAGGACCGTGGTTTCCGCCCGCTTCCCGTGCGGGAACGGATGATCCCCAAGCCGGGGACGGCCAAGCGCCGTCGGCTGGGGATCCCCACCGTGCGGGACCGGGTGGTCCAGGCGTCCCTGAAGCTGGTGTTGGAGCCGATCTTTGAGGCGGATTTCCTCCCGTGCTCCTACGGGTTCCGCCCCAAACGCCGGGCTCATGACGCGCTCGCCGAGGCACACCACTTCGTCAAGAGCTCCTATGAGTGGATGGTGGAGGGGGATATCGAGGCGTGTTTCGACTCGATCGACCACACGGCTCTGATGGGTCGGGTGCGCCGCCGAGTCGGGGACCGACGCGTTCTTGACCTGGTGAGGGCGTTCTTGAAAGCGGGCATCCTCAGCGAGGGTGGCCAGTCCAAGGACACCGACACCGGCACTCCGCAGGGTGGGATTCTCTCGCCGCTGCTGGCCAACATCGCCTTGTCTGTCCTTGATGAGTTCATCGCGGCAGGCCCGGGCGGGCCGAACTCCACACAGGGCCAGCGGGCCCGACGACGTCGGCAGAATTTGCCCAACTACCGGCTCATTCGGTATGCGGACGACTTTCTGATCGCTGTGACTGGGACTCGTGAGCAGGCCGAAGACATACGCACCCAGGTGGCGGCAGTATGTGCCCCCATGGGACTGCGGCTGTCGGTGGAGAAGACGGCGATCACCCACATCGACGAGGGGCTGGACTTCCTGGGGTGGCACCTCCAGCGCCACCGCAAACGCGGGACCCAGAAGCACTACGTCTACCTCTACCCCTCCAAGAAGGCTCTCCAAGCCGTCAAGGAGAAGGTCAAGACGCTGTGCAGACAGGACACGAACCTGCCGCTGGCAGTCGTGCTGCACCATCTCAACCCGGTGCTGCGGGGCTGGACGGCGTACTTCCGGCACGGGGTGTCGTCCGCGACCTTCCAATACCTGTCGGCCTTCACCTGGCGCCAGGTATTCGGGTGGCTGCGGCGCAAGCACCGCCGGTCCAGCTGGAAGAGTTTGCGCCGCCGCTACAGCGCGGGCCGATGGTGGCCCGCCGACGACGAGGTGACCTTGTTCAAGTGCGCGAAGGTGCGGACCCACCGCTACCTCTACCGCGGCAACAAGATCCCCTCGCCTTGGCCCAACGGGACCACGACGGCAACGGCCGTCTGAGAGGGCTTGTGGAGAGCCGGATGCCTGGAAATCGGGCACGTCCGGTTCGGGAGGCGGGCCGGGGAAACCCACCGACGGCAACGTCGGCAGGGCGCCCCGGTCCGACCTCACCAGCTCGCCGAGCACGCAGGCCAAGCCACCCCGTACGGCTTGCAGCGGCTGCTGTCGTGGTGCCAGTGGGATCCAGACGAGATCCGTGATGACGTCCGCGTGGCCGGCTCCAGATGGGCCATCGAGGAGTGCTTCCAGGCCGCGAAGAACGAGCGCGGCCTGGACCAGTACGAAGTCCGCCGCTACGTGGGCTGGTACGCCACATCACGCTGCCATGCTCGCGCACACCTTCCTGGCCGCGATGGCCGCCCACGCCCTCGAAAAGGGGGCCGAAGAAACGGTCCGAGCAGCATCGTTCCCCTCACCGTGGCAGAAGTGCGACGGCTCCTGGATCTTGCCCATTCCCCCGCAACCTGGCTACCGAGGCCCCGGCACCGGCTCCGCTGATCACACTGGCGCCAACGCCACCAAGCCGTCGCCCGCCACTGCCACTACCAGCGCCGCGCGCACCCCGATCGGGTGGGTCACGAACCACCATCGCCCGGACCCGCGGCGTCAGCCCACTAGACTCGAAACAAGCATGCTGCCGAGTAGCCGAGGGGAATCTCACCCCTCGGCTCTCACAGAACCGTGCGTAACAGTCGCCCGTTACACGGCTCTTGTCGTTCTGGTCATCAGA
>NZ_JBFAXL010000139.1:0-3218 GCF_040680795.1 Streptomyces sp. NPDC051976 | reverse complement strand
ACACCTTCGACCGACTTCGAACCTATCTCACGCCTCTCACCTGCACAGATCCGCTGCCCACCTGCCCTGCATGCCCACCAACTGTCGAACTCGGGCGATCGTCTGGTCCTTCTTCTGCCGGGCGGACGACACCCGGGCGTAAATCGCCGCACTGGTCACCGGCTGCTCCTGCCTGATCGGGGCCGGCCCGCACCCGGGCCCGGCGCTGCGGCATCAACACCGCGTAGGCCGCGGACAAGTCCGCCGCCGCATGACGGTCGAAGACCGCCTCCGTCTCCACCAGCCGACCGTTCACCTGCCCTGCCGGCCCTCCGGGGCACCCCGCTGAAGGAACTCGGCCAGGGCCTGGGCCACCACCGCGGAGATCGCCCGGTCACTCTCGTGAGCACAAGCACGGATCTGCCCGGCCAGCGAGCCGGGCAGCTTGACGGTGAACACCACGCTCGACTCGGGGATTTCAACCCGTCCAGCAGCCATGGCCTGCTCCAGATACCGGCGTGCCTGACGCACCGACACCCCGTACCTACTCGCCAACGTGCGGGCGGCTGCGGCCACGGGCACACCCGCCCCGACCAGATCCGCGGCGGCGTTGACCCGCCGGGCGTACTCGACGCTATCGACACGATCACCACGCACCATGTCACAAACCTACTACCCACTGTGACGCTCCTTACCCTCCGCGCGAGGAAGGAGTTCCAAGCGCCGGTAGCCGAGCGTCACCTCGAAGCAGAAGTTACCCATTGCGTTGGGGGCGTGATCAGCCCCGTGCTGCTGAATATCGCCCTGCATGGGATGGAGACGGCTGCGGGCGTGCGGTATCACCCTCCGGGCCGACGGGCCGGAGAAATCATGAGACCCGCGCCCTGCTGGCCGCGGGCCGCACCGCCACCACCGTGATCGGCGCCGACGGCAGCCGCTGCGGCGTACCGCTGACGCTGCTCGTCGAGTCCAGCGTGCCGCCGCCGCGGATGCTGGTGTTCGGCGCGATAGACTTCGCCGCGGCGCTGGTGCGGGCGGGCAAGTTCCTCGGCTACCGGGTGTCGATCTGCGACGCCCGGCCGGTCTTCGCCACCCCGCGGCGCTTCCCCGAGGCGGACGACGTGGTCGTCGACTGGCCGCACCGCTACCTCGACGCCGAGGTGGACGCGGGACGGCTCGACGGCCGGACCGTGGTGTGCGTCCTCACCCATGACGCCAAGTTCGACATCCCGCTGCTGGAGCGGGCCCTGCGGCTGCCGTTCGCGTACGTCGGCGCCATGGGCTCGCGCCGCACCCACCTGGACCGGCTCGACCGGCTGCGGGAGACCGGGGTGACCGAACTCGACCTGACGCGGCTGCACTCCCCGATCGGCCTCGACCTGGGTGCCCGCACTCCCGAGGAGACCGCGCTGTCCATCGCCGCCGAGATCGTCGCCCACGGCCGCGGCGGCACCGGCACCCCGCTGACCGGCGCGCACACCCCGATCCACCACGAGCCGAAGATATCCCCGCGCAGGCTGGGCAGCCCGGCGGCGTAGGGCCTTCACGACACGCCCTTGCGGTCAGAAGCTGTCCGCAAGGCGATCTACGGTAGGGCCATGGCCGACGCCCCGCTGGACCCGCGCTGCGCAGTGCGGTGAGCAGCTCGCGTCCCGGGCCGCCCTGGTGCTTGGCCAGTTCCGCCCGCGCGTGGTCGGTGGTGACCTGGCGTAGGTCCATTCCGACGACTGACCAGGACGTCAAGGCGGGCCAAGCGGTCCGCAGGTAGCGGCGGATGCGGGGGTAGTCGGCCGGTGGGTGTCGGTAGCGGCCCTGCCCTCGCACGACCTTCGCCCAGGCCCCGTAGATGGTCAGCCATCGGCTCGGGCAGTTGCGCGATCCGCTCCTGCAGCGCCCTCTCGTCGCGCCGGTCGTGACGTTCCGCGCCCAGATCCGGGACATGTGAGCGGACCTGGCGCTGGACGTCGGAGAGCAACTGGGTGGGAGTCTACGAGAGTTCGTCCGCCTCCAGCTGTGCGTGCTCGTCGAGGAAGGAGATCACGCGGCGGGTCGCAGCGGTGCCTGCCGCGACCGTCCCGGCGAGGGGGCGTACGTCCCGCTCGGGGATCGGCGCGTGTGGCCCCAACCGGGCCGTGTGCAGGATGATGGTCGCGCTGCCCGGCACGCTGCGCTTGTCGGCGAGACAGACCCTCAGGTAGCCGGCTGTGAATGTGTCCAACAGGCTCTGAGCTTGGCGTTTATCCCTGCTGCTGTTTCAGGCGGATGTGTTCGGTGAGGGTTGCGACGCGTTTGACGTTTTTCCCGGGCTCGTATCGTAGTGCTGGCCTGCGGTTTTGTGAGCCGGGTGGGCGTCCGGGGCCTGGTCGGGTGGGTTGTGGCACGGCTGCGGGGCGGGTGGGAGGCTGTCGCACGACTGCCCCTATCTGGGAGTCAAGAGCGATTCGATGTTCGGTTCCAGTTGTTGCGGGGGTGTCGGAGTCTGGGTCGGTGGGGCGGAACTTCCTGCTGTGTGACCGCGAACGTGATCTTGAGATGCCGAAGAGTGCCCGGGAGTGGCTGCCGCCAGGGCACTTGTGTTGGAGAGTGCTTGAGGCGGTCGAGGGGCTCGATCTCTCGGCCTTCGAAGGTGGCTACCGTGCCGATGGTCAGGGCGGCGCCGGCTACCCGCCGGTGGTCCTGGTCACGCTGCTCTTCTACTGCTACAGCAAGGGCGTACGCTCCTCGCGCGGCATCGAGCGGGCCTGCTGGGACGATCTGGGCTGCCGGATCATTACTGCGAACCGCGCCGTGGACCGTTCCACCGTCGCGCGGTTCGTTCAGCGTCACCGCGACGCGTTGACGCAGCTGTTCGTGCAGGTGCTGGCTCTGTGTGGCAGTCGTGGGCTGGTCGATCTGTCGGCGGTCGCGGTGGACGGCTCACCAATGGACGCGAACGCCTCCCGTGACTCCGACAAGCAGCTGCACCGCCTTGAAGCTGTCATCGCCCGGTGCGAGGACGAGATCGGCGCACTCATGGACGACGCGTGCGACCACGCCCGGCTCGTCGAGACCGGCGACATCTGGGACGCCGACAGCGAGCCACAGCGTGACGACTGGCCGAAGCTGTCACGCTTGTGTGATCTGCTCGCCCGGGCCCGCACGCAGGGCCCGGGACCGGCTCTATGAGCGGGCCCTGCCGTCCGCCAAGGAGATAAGGATCAAGGTCGAGGCCGCAGAACGCATCGTGGCCCGCGCGGAGA
>NZ_JBFAXL010000138.1:0-3274 GCF_040680795.1 Streptomyces sp. NPDC051976 | reverse complement strand
TGTTCAAGGGTGGACGTCCACCCTTGAACCGCCGCGGCGGTGCTCAGCCGAGACGGCGTGGTTCGGCGGTGCCGAACGGACCCCGACCGGCCGCCGCGTCAGCGGCCGCGCAGCTGACGGTAGGTGGCGACCAGTGCCGTGGTGGACGCGTCGAGGCCCGGCACGGCAGTGCCTTCGCTGAGGGCGGGCTCGATCCGCTTGGCGAGGACCTTGCCGAGCTCGACGCCCCACTGGTCGAAGGAGTCGATGTTCCAGATCGCGCCCTGGACGAAGACCTTGTGCTCGTAGAGGGCGATGAGCTGCCCGAGCACCGACGGCGTGAGTTCCCTGGCGAGAATCGTCGTCGTCGGGTGGTTGCCGCGGAAGGTCTTGTGCGGCACCAGCTCCTCCGCGACCCCCTCCGCCCGCACCTCGTCCGGCGTCTTGCCGAAGGCCAGCGCCTGGGTCTGGGCGAAGAAGTTGGCCATCAGCAGGTCGTGCTGGGCGGCCAGCGGCCCGAGTTCGGCGATCGGGTTGGCGAAACCGATGAAGTCCGCCGGGATGACCTTCGTGCCCTGGTGCAGCAACTGGTAGTACGCGTGCTGCCCGTTGGTGCCCGGGGTGCCCCACACCACGGGGCCGGTCTGCCAGTCCACCGGGTTGCCCTGGCGGTCGACCGACTTGCCGTTGGACTCCATGTCGAGCTGCTGGAGGTAGGCGGTGAACCTGCTCAGGTAGTGGCTGTACGGCAGCACCGCGTGCGACTGCGCGTCGTGGAACCCGCCGTACCAGACGCCGAGCAGCCCGAGCAGCAGCGGCACGTTCTCCTCGGCCGGGGCGGACCTGAAGTGCTCGTCCACCAGGTGGAATCCGGCGAGCATCTCGCGGAAGTGGTCGGGGCCGATGGCGATCATCAGCGACAGGCCGATCGCCGAGTCGTAGGAGTAGCGCCCGCCGACCCAGTCCCAGAACTCGAACATGTTCGTGGTGTCGATACCGAAGTCGGCGACCTTCTCCGCGTTCGTCGACAGCGCCACGAAGTGCTTGGCCACCGCGTCCTCGCCCGCGCCCAGCGCGTTGAGCAGCCAGTCGCGCGCGGAGGTGGCGTTGGTGATGGTCTCGATGGTGGTGAACGTCTTGGACGCGATGATGAACAGCGTCTCGGCCGCGTCCAGGTCGCGGACCGCCTCGTGCAGGTCGGCGCCGTCCACGTTGGACACGAAGCGGACCGTCAGACCGCGGTCGGCGTAGGAGCGCAGCACCTCGTAGGCCATCGCCGGGCCGAGGTCGGAGCCGCCGATGCCGATGTTGACGATGTTCCTGATCCGCTTGCCGGTGTGGCCGGTCCACTCGCCGGAGCGGATCCGGTCGGCGAAGACGGTCATCTTGGTGAGCACGGAGTGCACGGCGGGCACGACGTCCTGGCCGTCGACCTGGATGACCGCCGAGCGCGGGGCGCGCAGCGCGGTGTGCAGCACCGCCCGGTCCTCGGTGACGTTGATCTTCTCGCCGCGGAACATCGCGTCGCGCAGCTCGAACACGCCGGTGGCCGCGGCCAGTTCGCGCAGCAGCCGCAGCGTCTCGTCGGTGACGAGCTGCTTGGAGTAGTCCAGGTGGAGGTCCCCGACCTGGAGGGTGTAGCGACTGCCCCGCTCGGGGTCGTCGGCGAACAGGTCCCGCAGATGCGTGTCCGCGAGCTCCTCGCGGTGCTTGCCGAGCGCCTGCCATTCAGGACGCCGGTCAAGCCTCTTGGGGCCCTGAGCATTGGTTTCGGACATCAGTCCACTTCTCCTCGTCCTCGCTGCACGTCCCAAACTAATTGATGACGCGCCGGAACGAGATCTCCTGCGGCCGTCACCGCGCGGAGAGTTCTCCGTCCCTTCGCGCGACGGCCGGTATGAGGACACCGACGGCGCAGCAGAAGAGCGCGGCGGCGGCCAGCGGCGGCGCGTTCAGCCCCCAGGCGGTCGCGGTGGCGCCGCCGAGCAGGGCGCCCAGCGGCGCCCCGGCCACCGACAGCGTGCGGTTGGCCGCGCTCACCCGGCCCAGCAGGCCCGCGGGGGTGCGCTCCTGCAGCAGCGTCACCTCGCTGACGTTCCAGACCATGCCGAAGGCGCCGAAGACCGCCATCACGGCCACCGCGGCGGCGAGCGAGCGCACGGTGCCGAGGACGACCAGGCAGCAGGTCTGCACGGCCAGGCCCGTGAGGAGCGCCCGCGCCCTGCCGAGCCACCGGGTCAGCCGCTCGGCCGCGGCGCCGCCGAGGACGCTGCCCACGCCGTACGCGGTGATCACGGCCGCGAAGCCGCCGCGGCCCGCGTGCAGCCAGCCGGTCACCTGGAGGACGAGGGTGGCGACCAGGACGCCGACCCCGATGTTGGCCACCGTATTGGCCGCGCACAGCGCGCGCAGCAACCGGTCGTCCCACAGCGCCCGCAGGCCCTCGGCGATGTCGCGCCGCAGGGTGCGTCCGGCCGGGCGCGGCGGCCGCTGCCCCGCGGGAGCGGGCAGCGAGGCGACGAGGGCGGCGGCCGCCGCGAAGGTGGCCGCGTCGACCGCGAAGGGCGCCCCGGCCGAGAACGCGAGCAGGACCGCGACCAGCGGCGCCGCCACGAAGGCACCGGCTATCGTCTGGCCGGTCATCAGCCGGGAGTTGGCGCGGCCGAGGACGGCGGCCGGGACGACGGACGGCAGCAGGGCGGTCGCCGCGTTGTCGAAGAGCGTCTGCGCGGTGGTGAGGGCGAAGGCCAGCGCGAGCAGCAGCCCGATGCTCGCGTGCCCGAGCGCCACGGTGAGCGCGAACGCTCCCGTCAGCACGGCGCGCACCGCGTCCACCGAGCGCATCGCCCGGCGCTGGTCCACCCGGTCCGCCACGGCCCCGCCGAGCAGTCCGAAGAGGATCCACGGCAGGAACCCGGCGGCGGTGACGAGCGAGACCAGCAGCGGCGAGCCGGTCAGCGAGGTGGCCAGCAGCGGCAGCGCGGCGCCCCGCAGCCCGTCGCCGAAGCGGGAGACGACCGCCGCGGCCCACAGCCGCCCGAAGCCGCCGCGCCACGACAGCACGGCGGGCTCGGCGAGCACTGCCGGCTCGCTCGCGCTGACGGACATCGGACTCCCCCCACCCCACGGATTCGCCCGCGGATTCGCGGCACGGATTCGATCACTGCCGAAACCGTAGCGACGGCCACTGACAATCGCGTTGCCGAGTAGCCGAGGGGAATCTCACCCCTCGGCTCTCACAGAACCGTGCGTAACAGTCGCCCGTTACACGGCTCTTGTCGTTCTGGTCATCAGA
>NZ_JBFAXL010000137.1:0-4535 GCF_040680795.1 Streptomyces sp. NPDC051976 | reverse complement strand
GTCCGCCGAGCCGCCCCGCGACGGTTGCCGCCACCGGCGCTCCCAGCCGGGCGCCGTCCGCGTTTCAAGGGGTGACTAGTCGGCTGTGACCGTTGAGTTCAGGTCGAGGTTGCCGCTCAGCGGGAGGTTGCGGGAGGAGTCGCCGACCAGGATCTGATAGGTGCCCGCCGCAGCGACCCAGTGGTCGGCCGTGGTGTTCCAGGAGGCCAGGTCGTGGTTTGTCACTGTGAAGGTGACAGTGCCCGAAGCTCCCGGAGCAAGGGTGATGCGCTGGAATCCCTTCAGTTGGTGGGGTGGTTCACCGGCGGGGGCCGGGTCGGCGACGTAGAGCTGGGCCACCTCAGTGCCCGCCTTGCTGCCGGTGTTGGTGACTGTCGCGGTCACCGTCGCCTGACCGTTGTTCAGAGCGCCGACCTGGAGGTTTCCGAACGAGAAGGTCGTGTACGACATACCGAACCCGAAGGGGAACAGCGGGGTGAGGTTGTTCGAGTCGTACCAGCGGTAGCCGACCTTCAGTCCCTCGGAGTAGTTGATCTGGCCGTTCGCACCCGGCCACTGTGCGGTGGTGTTCGCCGGGACCTGGGAGAGCGACGTCGGGAAGGTGACGGGGAGGTGACCCGACGGGTTGACGTCGCCGAACAGCAGCGCGGCGATTCCCTGGCCGTACTCCTGGCCGTCGTAGAAGCCTTCGAAGACGCCAGCGACCTGGTTCAGCCACGGCATGAGGATCGCGGAGTTGTTGTTGAGGACGACGATGGTGTGAGGGTTGGCCGCGGCCACCGCCGAGATAAGGTTGTCCTGGTTGTCGGGAAGGTTAAGGGAGGTGTTGTCGGCTTCCTCGTGGCCGTAGTTGTCGCTGGCGAAGACGACGGCAACGCTGGACGACTGGGCGAGCGATACAGCCGAGTTGACGTCCGTGCCGTCGTTGAAGGTGACCTTGGTGTTGGTGCCGGCCAGCCGCTCCTGGATGCCGACTACCGGGGTGTACGTGCCGCTGCTGGTGACGGTGCCGCTACCCCCGCCGATGGTCTGGGTGCCCGGGCCCGCGTCCTGGCCGATCACCGCCACCGAGGCCAGGTTGGAGGCGTTCAGCGGCAGGGTCCCGTTGTTCTTCAGCATGACCGTGCCCTCCTCTATACCCTGGAGAGCGACCTTGCGGTGCGCAGGGGTGGTCACGATCGCCTGCTTGTCACCGCTGGGCGCCTTGTCGAACATGCCGAACCGGAACATCTGGGTGAGCACGCGCGACACCATGGTGTCCACCGTCGCTTGGCTGACCTCGCCGTTGTGCACGGCGTCGATCAGGTACTGGGCGAAGTAACCGCCGAAGGGCATCTCCACAGTCAGGCCCGCGTTCGCGGACGGCGCGGTCGAGTGGATGGCTCCCCAGTCCGATGTCACGAACCCGGTGAATCCGGCCTGCTGGTAGAGCCCCTTGTTGAGAATGTCGGGGTTCTGGCAGGACGGCTGGCCATTGACGTTGCTGTACGCGCACATCACCGCGGCGGCGCCGCCGTCCTTGATCGAGGTCTGGAAGGCAGGCAGGTAGATCTCCTGCAAGGTGCGTGCATCGATGTTCACCTGCCCTGCGGGCTGCTCGATGTTGTATGCGGCAGCGTGCTTGACCTCTGCCATCACACCCTTCTCCTGGATGCCCTTGATGTTGGCGGCACCCATTTGCCCGGACAGATACGGGTCCTCGCCATAGGTTTCGTACGACCGTCCCCACCGCGGGTCACGAACGATGTTGATCGTCGGCCCGAGAGCAACGTTCACACCCTTTCCGGCGAACTCCTCACCGACCGAGTTCCCGTAGGCGCGCTGCCACGCGGTGTCGAACGTCGCCGCCGAGGCCATGCCGTCGGGCATTTGGGTGACACCGCCGAGGCCGTCACCCACGCCGGAGGGCCCGTCCTCCAAGTTGACGTCGGGGATGCACAGTGATGGGTCGCCGGCGATCTGGCCGATGTAGTCATTGGACTGCGTGCCGTGCAGCCTCGCCACCTTCTGCTCAAGTGTCATCTGACCCATCAACTGGGCCACGCGCGTCGAAGTGGCGGCAGTCGAGTTCAGCCAGGCGCAGTTGCCCGGCGCGGGCTTCGGCTGCGGGGGCGGGATGGTCGCGGTCACGCCACCGACGGTGTAGACCTCGAACTCCCACAGGGCATAGCCGTAGCCTGTGGCGCGCTGGGTGCCGTTCATCCTGATGTACCGACCGGTGCCGCTGACGTCCAGAGACTGGGCACCACCCGTGCCGGTAGTCGTGGAGTAGATGGAGTTCCAGGTCTTACCGTCGTCGGACAGTTGTATCTGGAATCCCTTGGCGTATGCGTTCTCCCACCGCAGAGTCACCTTGCAGACCGGCAGGCTCGCGGCGAGGTCGACCTGCAGCCACTCGGAGTCGGAGTAGGCACTCGACCAGCGGGAGATGTCGGCGCCGTCCACGGCGTAGTACGGGGAGTAGCCCGGATCGTCGCCCTGAACGGAGGACGCGGTGGCCGGGTGGCCTAGGGCGGCGTTCTCGGTGCCGCAATTGCCACCGTTATTGGAGCCGCTGCCGCCGGTGTGGACCTGGAACTCCCAGAGAGAGTAGCCGTATCCAGTTGCGCGCGCTGTGCCGTTCATACGGATGTACTTACCGGTGCCGCTCACGTTCAGCGTCTGGGTGCCTCCGGTGCCGGTGGTGGTCGAGTAGATGGTGGTCCAGACGGTTGCGTCGTCGGAGACCTGGATCTGGAACGCCGTGGCGTAGGCGGATTCCCACTTGAGCACGACCTGGCAGATGTTCAGGGAGGAGCCAAGGTCGACCTGGAGCCACTGCGGGTCGGAGGCAGCGCTCGACCAGCGAGTGCCGTCGTTGCCGTCAACGGCTGCGGATGCCGGGGTGCCGGCGTTCTCGGTGGAGGACGCGGTAGCGGTCTGGGTCTGAGCGGCGTTCTCAGTGCCGCAGGCTCCCCCGGTGTCGCCGTTACCCGTGCCGTAGACCTGGAACTCCCACAAGGAGTAGCCATATCCGGTGGCCCGGGCGGTGCCGTACATCCGCACGTAGCGGCCGGTGCCATTGACGCTCAGAGTCTGTGTGCCGCCGGTGCCAGCGGCGGTGGAGTAGATCGTGTTCCAGGCACTGCCATCATCAGAGACCTGGATCTGGAACGCCGTGGCGTAGGCGGCTTCCCACTTGAGCACGACCTGGGAGATCTGCGCGCTCGATTTCAAGTCGACCTGAAGCCACTGCGGGTCGGAGGCAGCGCTCGACCAGCGGCTGCCGTCGTTGCCGTCCACGGCCGCGGACGCCGGCGTGCCGGCGTTCTCCGTCGAGGAGGCGCTGGCTGGTTTGCCCTGCGACAGCAGGGCAGCGTCGGCATGTGCCGGACTGGACACGGTGAACAGCGCAGCCAGCAGCGCCAGAACAGCGACTGCGGCCTGCCACGGGATGAGGAATCGGGCAGTGTGGCGCGCCCGAGGTCTAGCAGGCATGACTCTCTCCAGGGGGCGGCGGGCGTGGGCCCGCGGGACGGGAAAGGGACGGGCCGTTCCTACGGACCCGTGGGACCGCAGCCCACGCGAGCTCTAGCTCGTCAGGAGGAGGAGCAGGCGGAGCTGGGAGCACAGGCGAGCTTCCCTTCAACCAGCGAAGGGAGAGCGCTCTCCCGAGCGAGATGGTCCTCCCACGTTTCTGCTATGTCAACGGGTGGGCAGAAACGGGCATCCGCGACAAGGGAGTCATCCGGCACCCCTACCTGGGGGTATGCGCAACGATCGGGGCACTGGGGCGCTGTCGTGCAACAGCGAGTCTCTGACGAGACTGTCCCTGAAGGGAGTTGTTGTCTTCGGATGGCGAAGACAATAATGTGAGAAATGTTCTCATGCCTCATGAGAAGTCCTTCACAAATCGAAGACCAGGTGAGCGACATCTCCCACCGGGGCCTCAATACCCCACGATGAGGAAGCAACGAGAGTGGGCACCCGTTGATGACGTCGTATCTATCGGCGCACGCACGGCCCGCGAGGCAAGGGGAACAGGCAAGCCCGACGCCCGTGGCTCATGCAGGGGGCACACCCGGTAACGTGTACCGCGTCGGCGGACCGTTCCGCTCGTTCCGCTTCGAGGCGTTCGTCGCCCCCCGTCCCGAGCTGCGGCACGTCCGCACTCGCGTGCGCACACCTGGACACAACGGCTCCCGCGAACGCGGCTTCGGCTCCCTGAGGTACGAGAAGCTGTTCCTCGAAGGAGATCCCCGACGCCTCGACCTGGTCCGCCAAGCCGAGGACTACCGGATCGAGTACACACCGTGCGGCCCCACGAGGCAGTCGCCTGGAACCGGCCCCACGACGTCCATGTCAGCGACGCGGATCCCCTCACCCCCAACTTTCCCGCACCCGAAAACCTGCCAACTGCTTGACGCGGGACAGCTGAGGGTGTGTCGGGGTTTGTTGCCGGGGTTGATCGGGCCGGAGTGGGTCTCGTGCACACGTCTTGACAGGGGTGAATCGTAAGGGGAAACATCACTCTGCACCCGTCGGGAGAGCGCTTT
>NZ_JBFAXL010000136.1:0-4680 GCF_040680795.1 Streptomyces sp. NPDC051976 | reverse complement strand
GACCCCGGCGGCCTGACGGCCGCCGGGGTCGTTTCCTCTCGTCCCGTCGACAATCCCAACGTCGCCTTGGTGCACATCTTCAGCGTCGCTCAACACCCCTCGTCGAGCAGGGGGTTCCACATTCGTTCGAACTGCTCATTGGTGAGGTCTTCCCGGTTGCGCAGCAGGCGTCGCCTGGCCTTCCACTCCGGATCGGTGACCCGTCCGCGCCGCCGCGGACCTGGGCGGTGGTGCGGCGCCGTACCAGGGAGAGCATCTTGTTGGCGAGCTGGACGACGTGGCAGTGGCCGACGACCACGATGGCGTGAGGGAGGCCAGTGCGCACGGCGGCCCGGCAGGTGGCGGACATGTCGATGGCGACGTAGCGGATGCCCTTCCTCCAGTTCAGCTCGGTGGTGGACAGCCAGGCCAGGACATCGGCCACGGTGCGGCCCTCGACCTGGCCGAGCAGCCCGCCGGACCCGAGGGCGTCGACGAAGCCGGTGTGCCAGCGATCCCGCGTCAGCTGCCACTTCCCGCTGTCGGGATCCTGCTCCCACCAGGTGCGGCCGCACCTGGTCTCGTCGATGCCCAGCACCTCAACCCCGGGCAGCTCTGCTTCGGTCACCCTCACAGCAGCGACGCGGAAGGCGTCCATCACCACCGGCCAGGACAGGCCCAGGTCGCGGGCGGCCTGCACGACAGTGGAGCCGGCATCACGGACCCGGTGGGCGGCCGCACACCGCAATCGCTCGGTCAACCGGGCCCCGGCCGGTATCTGCGGGATCTGCTCGGTGAACGACTTCCGTGGACAGGACGCCTCCCGGCACCACCAGCGTCGCTTGTGCCACAAGAACTCCAGTCCGTGCTCGCCGTAGGGCAGATCCCGCGGCCGGGTGGTCGCCGTCCCCTTCACCCGGGAGGCGAAGACCCCGCAGGCCGGGCAGGCCCTGGCCGAGGCGTCCGCCGTGGCTAGTTGGACCCGGCGCGTACCGTTCTCAACCTGCTCGACCCGGATGACGGACACCCCGTCCAGGTCCAACAGCAACGTCGTATCGTGGACCAAGCCCGTGGCTCCCCGGTGATCCTTCTGCGTAGAGAACAGAAATGATCAACCAGGACCACGGGCGTCCTGCATCCAGGGGTGCAACGAGCCAACCGATCACAGATTGTGACGGGAAGCCAGTACAGGCACCCACCCCGCACCTCTCAAGTTCGAAGACCCCACAGTGCTACATGTCCGTTCGCCGTAGCTATACGAGAGCAGGGCCCGGAACGCGAGGAACGCTTCCCCCCAAGCGCGGGGCGCGGTGGCACCCCGAGACTGTCCGCCGGATGCTCGCCAACACTACGGACCAACCGCCGACCCTGCGCCGGCGCGAGCGCACCACGTGACGGTCGCCTTGATGGTGCGCCCGGTCCGACGTGCTACTCCCAGAAGATGAAGTGGAGCGGCCTTACGGCGCGCTCTCAACCAGCCGGAGGGCTGGCCGGTCTTCCTCGGCGCCGAGCATTCGACGGACTTGGGGCACGCTCCAGGCCAGTTGACGTGCAAGCTCTGTGATTGTCAGGCCATGGTTGCAGGCAAGGGCGAACGCCTGGGATAGCAGCGCGGGCTGCTCGCCGGGGTAGCCGGTCAGGGGGTCCGGAGCGAAACCGGGTTGTCCCTGCAGAGTGTGCAGGCGCTGATAGGCGCGGCTTGCCGCAGAGTCCGACAGGAGACCGAGTTCTCGGCAGCGGTAGAGCAGGGAGTGCACCGATACCCCCCAGACGTCGCGCAACTGCGACAGCCTGTGCAGGTCGGCTCGTGCGGGCAGCTCGGACAGGATCGCCTCGCGGGGAGTAAGGAACTCCGCTGCGAAGGTGTCGGCTTCGCGCTCCTGGGCGATGTCACCGGGGCTGGCGTCGCCGTGCAGAACCAGATGGCCCAGCTCATGGGCCGCGCTGAACCGGTGCCGGTAGACGTCGTCGGCCCTGTTCGGAGTCAACACGATGAGCGGCCGGGGAAGGCGCGATGTGGAGAAGGCGTCGACTGATCCAAGATCATCGTCGCGCCGCGGGGTGACGACTACGATTCCGCGTGCTTCCAACCGTCGGACCAGGTGAGTGATCGGCCCGGCGCCCAGCTCCCACGCGACGCGTAGAGCCCGGGCAGCGGCTGCTGGGTCGCTGGGCAGTTCGGTGCCTGAGAGAACCTCCCCACCGGCGAAGCCGGGCAGGTCCACCAGCGGGAGCCGGACACGCTTCTCCAGTGCGTAACTCAGCTCCCAGACCTGTTCAGTGAACGCAATGGCCTTGGCGCGCTGGTAGGACCGCGTGCTGCGCAGGCTGCGGAAATGCGCGGCCGAGGGATCCAGTCGTGCGTGAGGGCGCCCTGACAGGAAGTACGCCAACGGCACCTCCAAGACTTCTGCCAACCGCGGGAGGAGTTCAGGGCGGGGCCGGTTGGTCCCCATCTCGTACTGACTCACTGCGGCCGGCGACACACCCAACTCGTCTGCCAGGCGCCTCTTCGTCATCCCCAGCAGGCAGCGCGCCTGTGCCAGCCGGGCGGGATCGAATACCTCGTGCACTGCGGTCGGGGAGGGCTGTTCGAACCCGGCGCGGCCTTTGCGAGCGCTGCGGCTGCCGGGCGAGGTGAACAGCGATGGCTGCGTTTCGTTACTCATTACCGTCTTCGGTCTCTGGGGTCGTCGGTTCCGGTTCGGGGGACGGATCCTTGGCGGGCTCGACGCGCGCCGCGACGTCCAGTGAAGGCACCTCGCCCCCGGCCCATCCCTGCCTGGGGATGGCCGCGCCCGGATCCTGCAGATCGCGGCGAGAGCCGCCGGAGTCCTGCGCGGTTGCGATGCTCATGTCGAGCTGCTCGGGCTCCCACAGCATCGTGCCGTCGATTTCGAGGGAGTAGGGCGTGCCCCACCACGCGGCCAGAATCTCCTCGCTG
This sequence comes from Streptomyces sp. NPDC051976, assembly GCF_040680795.1. Taxonomy (NCBI): domain Bacteria; kingdom Bacillati; phylum Actinomycetota; class Actinomycetes; order Kitasatosporales; family Streptomycetaceae; genus Streptomyces; species Streptomyces sp. NPDC051976. Next base: position 1,757 of record NZ_JBFAXL010000136.1, on the reverse strand, counting down.
GCGGCGCTGGCCACATACGCGACGTAGATCACTGTCAGCTTCTCCGCGTGGGCCGCCGCGGCGGCTTCGGCCACCGTCGGGTGCTCCTCCGCGGAGGCAGTCTCGGGAGTGTCGAACAGGGTCGGAGCGGGATCGACGCCGTTGTCACGGGACACCTGCTGCGGGATCTTCGTGCTCAGCTGCGCCTGAGAGATCGGCTCCGTCAGCGAGGTGGCGTGCCGGAAAGGGATCAGTACCCGTCCGTTGACAACCGCCAGGCTGTACGAGGCCCCTTTAGGCTTGCGGGGCTCGTAGCCGGGCAGCGAAGCCAAGTCGAACTGCTTGACGACGAGCTGGTAGCGCGTGGCCCACATACTTCCGTACGGACGCTTGTCCTTGGCCCCTGCGTCTTCGGCCGCTACCTGAACCAGACGGGCCGCCTTCTGCCCCTGTGCCAAACCGGTGACCACATGCCGCATCACCTCTGCGGCGTGCTCACCGAATTGCTCGACAGCCCACCGCGACGGTGTGACCTCACCAGCCATGACTCCCCCAGAAACCTCAGGGTGCTTACTGAATGAGCGTCAACGTACCACAGCTGCTTAACTTCTGAGCGTCAAATGCCCGTCACTCCGACCGAGACGGAGCAGGCGGGCCGCGCCCGGCAGCTGCGCAACGAGGAAGAGCTGTCGTTCCGCGATATTGCCGCCGCGCTGGACGCCGAAGGGCTGCCACTCAAGCACGGCGGCCGGTGGCGCCCCGAGACCGTCCGCCGGATGCTCGCCAACGCCACCGACCGCCCGCCAACTCTGCGCAAGCGGACCGCTTAGCGCCCGAAGCCCGGCGGCTCACAGGTCCACCTCGGCCGCCGCCGTCCCTGGTCCCAGAGGGGGCCACGAACCCGGGCAGCCCGCAAGGTCGTACGTCCTCGCTTCGCTGCGGGCGCTCTACCTTGCCCACCGCCCGGGACCGCGGCGGGCAGAGCCCACCAGGACGACGACCACCGAGGAGGCCCCCATGGAGCCCAAGGCCACCGAATCCCGACCCGAACCGGAGCGCTTGCTGGCCGCGCAGGTCACGACCACCGACGACGGAGGGGTGCAGATGGTCATCCACACTCAGGCCGCAGACGGCACCTTCTACGATGGGGTGCTGGTCACCAACGAGCCGTACGTGACTGGATGCTGCGCCGCCAGGTTCTCGCCGCGATCCCCGAGCGGCCTCACGTTCCCGCCGACCTGGCCGAGGTACAGCGCCGCATGGCCCACATCTTCGGGTGAGCGCCAGCGGGGCCACCGCATGGTGGCGCCCGCCCCGTGAGGCTGGCCGGGGTCCGGTTGCCCGGGGCGCCCGTCGGCTGGGGTGCGACCTCCTCACCTGCGCCCGTCGACCTGACGCCGGAGGCAAGCACGGAACCTCGGGGGCGTCCATGGACCAGTCCACTACCAACTCCGGCACAGGACCCGCTGGAGGGCGAGGACCCCGTAGACGAGTGGTACCTGGACATGGCGGACGACTACGCGTGGGGCACCGGCCTCAACCTGGAGAGCTGATGCACCGGGGCCCGGCTCCGGTCGGGGCCCCAGTGCAACCGGCACAGAAGGAGCCTGCCGACAGGCGAGAAATTGATCTGGCGGTCAAGGCCACGGACGCCCGTCCAGAATCCGTGGCCCGCCTGGTGAGTGACGTTTTCTCAACGTTGATCATTTCCAGGTTGAGTTGAGAACGAGTGCGGCGCGGGCGATGTCGCCGATCCGGCTCGGGCTGAGGGTGACGTG
>NZ_JBFAXL010000135.1:0-4698 GCF_040680795.1 Streptomyces sp. NPDC051976 | reverse complement strand
CCTACACCACCACCACCGGCGCCGGAGGCACCGAAACCATCAACCTCAACGGCAACGCCCGCTACATCCGCATGTACGGCACCCAACGCGCCACCACCTGGGGCTACTCCCTCTGGGAACTCCAAGCCTTCACCACCGCAACAACGGGTGGCAACGACGCGTTCTGGGGCGACACCAGCACGATCCCTGCCGCGCAGAACGTCGTCATGGTGAAGATCCTCAACCGGACCAACGGCCAGTACCCCGACAGCCAGGTCTACTGGAGCTTCAACGGGCAGACGCACTCCATCGCGGAGCAGCCCTACCTCGACATGCCGGCCAACTCCGCCGGGCGAATGTACTTCTACCTCGGCTCACCGAACAGCAAGTACTTCGACTTCATCGAGTTCACCGTCGGCGCGAACGTCTTCAACGGCAACACCACCCGCGTCGACGCATTCGGCCTGCCCATCGCCATGCGCCTGCACACCAAGGACGGCTACGACGTAAAGGTCGGTGAGACCCAGCAGGTGTTCACCGAGAGCCGGAACCAGCTCTTCCAGGACTTCGTCGATGCCGTGCCGCAGGAGTTCAAGGTCCTCGCTCAGACCCAGGCGCCCTACCGGATCATCGCGCCGGGCAGCGACCCGACCTTCCAGGCGGGTGGCGCCAACGCGAACTACTTCACCAACTATGCCAATTCCGTGGGCGTCAACGCAGCCACATCAGACATCTTCGGCTGCGCCGGCCCGCTGGCCGACCAGCCCGGCGAGTGTGCAGCGTTGAACCGCCACGTTGCCACTCTCCCGCAGTCGCAGTGGTCAGACCCGGGCCAGTACTACGAGGGCGCACCCGCGAACTACTACGCGAAGTTCTGGCACGACCACGCCATCGACAACCTCGCCTACGGGTTCCCCTACGACGACTACGCGGGCCAGTCCTCGTTCATCACGCATGGCGACCCGCAGTGGCTGGAGGTGGCTGTCGGCTGGTAATCCCCGAAACGGTCTGACGTGCCCTTCCCCTCACGGAAGGAGCCCGCTGACCGCGAGAGCGCGACCGGTTCCGGCACCCTGACGTGCCGGAACCGGTCGCTTTCACGAGACCCACCGCAGCACTGAGAACGCCCTCCAACTCACCCCAATTTCGCTGGCACAAGCCGCATGACCCGTGTCCGGGATTCGGGGGCAAGGCCCGCCCACCATCAGCCCAACAAGCTGAAACGGGCCGCCAGTTGCACTGACGAGCCATCATGAAATGCCGAGGTTCGGCTACGGGCGGCCGGAAGGCCGGACTCAACGGCAGCGCGGCTCGGTTGGGAGCCAGCGATCCCCGTTCCAGCACGCCGACATCCACGCCACGATCCGGAGGACCTCGCTCGACCGTCCAGGAGGACGTCACATGGCCGCCGCGGGCACGGGCACGGCGCGTCACAAGATGAGCGATGAGGCGCAATAGCGAGGAAATGGGCCTTCTGGCCAGTGGAAACATTGTCGGGCGACAGTCGTGCGACCGAACATGACGGGAGGCAGAGCTGATGTTTCACCTTGGCTGGTTCATGGGCAGCGGGTTCAGCGTGCAGACCTGGCAGGGGGATCCCTGGGCGGGCAACACCGGCCACGACTGGATGAAGGGCGACCTGTTCGTCGACCTGGCCGCCGCTCTGGAGCGGGCGCGCTTCGACTATCTACTGGTGGAGGACACCAGCATGATCGAGGACGCGTACGGCGGATCCACGGAGACCACCCTGAAGTACGGCCTGCTCGGGCCCAAGAGCGACCCGGTCCCGCTCATCCCGCTGCTCACCCAGCGCACGAAGCACATCGGCGTCGCGGTCACGCTGTCGACGAGCTTTTACCACCCGTACATGGCCGCTCGCACCATGACGACGCTGGACCACCTCACCGACGGACGGGTCGGTCTCAACGTCGTCACAGGCAGCAGCAGACGCGCCGCACAGCAGTACGGCTACGAGGACCTCCAACCCCACGCCGAGCGCTACCAGATGGCGCACGAGTGGATGGACGCGGTGAACGCGCTGTGGGAGTCGTGGGAGGAAGGGGCGGTCCTCGTGGACCAGGAGACCCCGCGCTACGCCGACCACACCAAGGTGCACCCGGTCGACTTCGTCGGGAAGTACTTCAAGACCCGCGGTCCGCTGAACACGATCCCGGGTCCCCAGCGCCGACCGGTCATCGTCCAGGCCGGTGCTTCCCAGTCCGGTCGCGACCTGGCCGCGAAGCACGCGGAGTCGATGCTCGCACACGGCAGCAGCATCGAGTCGATGAAGGCCTTCCGCGAGGACATGCATCGGCGGATGAAGGAGTACGGCCGGGACCCGAGCACACTCAAGATCCTTTTCCTCATCGACGTGACGCTGGGGGAGACCGACGCGGTTGCCCAGGCCCGCGACGAGGCGCACAAGGAGCACATGCGCAGCGACGCCGCCGTCGAGCGCCGGCTCTGGGGGCTCAGCTACTCCTCCGGCGGCACGCATGACTTCTCGCAGTACGACCTCGATGGACCGGTGCCGGACGTGTGGGGCAACGGCGAGACCAGCACCTTGCGGAACTTCGTCGAGCGCGGCCAGGGGCTGTCGCTCCGCGAGGCGATCGCCACGATCGACACCCACTCCGGTCTCGGTTTCGTCGGGTCGCCCGACACTGTCGCCGCGAAGATGGGTGAAGCGATGGACGAGGTCGGCGGCGACGGGTACCTGCTCTCGCCGACGGTCACCCGTCGCAACATCGCCGAGATCGCAGACGGGCTCGCCCCGGCGCTCCGCAAGCGTGGCCTGATCAGGGACGGCTACAACCACTCGACGTTCCGAGAGAACCTCCTCGAATTCTGACAGACCTCACCTGTCAACGCTGATCGCAAGCCGACGTCGCCATGGGCCTGAGATTCGACTCGGCCCCGTTCAGATATCCAGGAGTGACCGTGTCTCAGTCATCCCCACTTCTCCCCGAGCTCGATCGGCGAGGATTCCTCAGGCTCAGTGCGATCGCCGGTGGCAGCGTCGGTCTCGCATCGCTGCTGGCCGCGTGTGGTGCCGGTGGTGCCAGCAGGTCGGGTGACAGCCTGACCCTGACGATGCCGTTCCTGGAGGACATGCAGGTCCCCGACCCTGACATCATGTACGAGGGCGAGGGCGTCCAGGTGATGCACGCCGCCTACGAAGGGCTCTGCCAGTACAAGCCGGGCACTAACACGGTGATCCCGTTGTTGGCGGACTCGTGGACCCTCTCGCCGGACAACTGCACGTACACCTTCAAGCTGAAGCCGAACGTGAAGTTCCACGACGGCACGATCGTGGATGCCGCCTCGTGGGTCGCCGCGTTCGACCGGCGCGCGAGGGTGAACCAGGGGCCGGCGTACATGGTGCAGGGGATCGCGAAGGCGACAGCCCGGGACGCGACCACTCTGGTCGTGACCTTGAAGTCGCCGAACCAGGCGTTCCTGCACTACCTGGCGTGTCCGTGGCATCCCATGGCGACCAGCCCGACGGCCGTCACCAAGTACGCCAAGGGCGACGACCTGGCCCAAGGGTGGATGAAGACCCATGACGCCGGCACGGGGCCGTTCGAGATCGCCGAGTTCGTGCCCGGAAGTCACTACACGCTGACCAAGTTCAAGGACTACTGGGGCGGTGACGTCGGGTTCGACACCATCCGGATCCAGATCACGCCCAACGTATCGACGCAGAAGCTCCAGTTGGACTCCGGCGCCTTCGACATCGTGACCAAGGGCCTCGCGGTCCCCGACGTGCTGCGGTACCGGAAGAACAAGAACTTCAACGTCCCGATCACGATCGGCGGCACTGGCAACGCGATCTGGCTCAACTTCAACCGGCCGCTCTTCGCCGACAAGGCGCTGCGCCAGGCGCTGGTCAAGGCGATAGACCGCAAGAAGATCGTCGACACCGGTTTCGGTGGCCTGACCGAACCGCAGAAGGGCTACTGGCCCGACCTGCTCCTCGACCCGAGCGCGGTGCCCCTCGACGACACGATCGACACAGCCACCTGCAAAGCCCTGGTGGCCGGCCTCCCGGACAACAAGGTCGACCTGGCCTGGGGCGCGAGTGGCGGCGAGCCCATCCACCAGATGGCCAACCAGCTCCAGATCCAGCTGGCGGCGCTCGGCTTCCACGCGACGGTGCGTCAGCTCCCTACGGCCCAGGAGTTCGACCTGGCGAACCAGCCGCAGTCCAACCGGCCGGACATCCTAGTGGACTTCATGGGTGGCGACGCGCTGCACCTCGACACGGTGCTGCGGATCCTGCTGCGCACCGGGGCGAAGCCGCTGAACTTCTTCGGTTACAGCAACCCTGAGCTGGACAAGCTGATGGACCAGGCCATCGCCCAGCCCACATCCGAGAGGATGAACGCGATATACCTCCAGGCGACGCGGCTTCTCATGGACGACGCGATCTACGTCATGCTTTGCAACACTCCGTACCCGATCGTCGCGCACAACTATCTGTCCGATATCGAGCTGGACTCCGATTACCCGGAGATCTTCGACTCGTCGAAGATCAAGCGGAAGGCGTGACCAACGGAGCAGCCGGGTCGCCGGTCAGGGCCCGGCGCCACCCATTTCGTCGTACACAATGGAGGAAGGCCCGGGGATCATCCCCCGGCCGTGCGCCAGAGTGTAAGACGTGTGCTGGGGGCGATGGGCGCGGCGCGAGCTGGTGGTCGGTGGGCCTGTGGTACACCA
>NZ_JBFAXL010000134.1:0-5062 GCF_040680795.1 Streptomyces sp. NPDC051976 | reverse complement strand
GCACCGCCTCCAGGGTTTCCCGCGACCGGATCGTCTGCCCGCTTTCCGTGGACGGGTCAGTCCGTCGGCCCCGTGCTGAGGGGTGGGTACCGCCGGATGGTCAGGACGGCGAGGTCCACTGCTGGTTGCTCTGGCTGCTGTTGCAGTCCCAGATGATCAGCTTGGTGCCGTTCGCCGTGCCGCCGCCGGAGGCGTCCAGGCATCGTCCTGATGCCGGGTTGCGCAGGGTTCCGTCGCCGGGTGAGGTCCATTGCTGGTTGGCGCCGCCGTTGCAGGACCACAGTTCGACGGGGGTGTTGTTCGCGGTGCCGCCGCCGGTGATGTCCAGGCACTTGCCCAGCGACTGGAAGGTGCCTGCGGTGCGGGTCCAGGTCTGGTTGGCGCCGCCGGTGCACGTCCACAAGGTGACGACCGCGCCGTCGGTGGAGTTGGAGCCGTTGACGTCCACGCACTTGCCGGAGCCGACGCCGGTGATCGGGCCGGCTCCGCCGCCCCCGCCGCCGCCCCCGCCGCCGGTGGCGCCGGTGAGCTTGATCAGGCGGGATCCGTGGGCGGGGATGTTGCTTGCGGTCCAGCTGTTGGTGGCGTTGCCGAGGTCGGTGCGCGAGTTGAGGTCGCGTACCGCGGCGGTGCCGGACAGGCCCAGGGAGGAGAAGTTGGCGGTGATGGACGCGCTGCTGCCGCCGGTGTTGTAGAGGCCGACGACGGTGGAGCCGTCGGCGAGCTTCTTGGTCCAGATCTGCTGGCTGCCGCCCGCCACCTGCCGGGGGATGACGCCGGCCTGGTCGACGGCGATGACCTCGGGGTTGGTGAGGATGGACTGGGCGGTGGCGTCCATGAAGTAGATGTCGCCGCCGACGTAGAGCGGGGCGGAGGCCATGGACCAGAAGTTCATGACGGACTGGCGCTCGGTGTTGTTCAGGCCGTCCTGGACACCGGAGCCGGTGTTGTTGTTGATGGGCATCGAGTCCAGGTCGGGCCAGTAGTTCGGGCCGAGGGAGCCGAGCCAGTTCGGCAGGTCGTCGAAGCGTGCGCTGACCGAGTGGTCCCAGGCGGAGATGGTGTCGCAGTAGCACTCCACGTCGGTGTCCACCCGGACACCGTTGGCGTACGGCTTGAGACCGGCCGCCTCGGAGACCGGCACCGGCCAGCCGCTGGCGGTCAGATAGATCTGCCTGCTCTGGTGGTCGATGGCCCGCGACCAGACCGCGAGGTTGTCGGTCGGTACGTCGGAGGTGGTGGCGCCGCCGTCGAGGTGCTGGCCGTCGATCTTGATCAGGTCGACGCCCCAGGAGGCCCAGGTGCTGACGACGGAGTCGTAGTACGGCTGGGCGCAGGCGTTGCCGTAGTCGACCTCGTAGTCCGTGCCGCTGGACCAGCCGTTGGGCACCTGGGTCAGCGGCTGCTTGACGATGTCCCGGGCGTGGCAGGAGGTCCCGGCGATCGGGGTGTTGGCGTCGTAGGCCGCCCCGGGGATGCCGACCACACCGTAGATGCCGGCCTTGAGGCCCTTGCTGTGGATGTAGTCGACGGTGGCCTTCATCCCGTCGGGGAACCGGCCGCTGTCGGTCTTGGGCACGCCGTTGCCGTCGACGCCGCTGTTCCAGCCGGAGTCGAGGTTGATGTACGAGTAACCGGCCGACTTGAGCTTGGTGGCGACGGCGTCGGCGGCGTTCTTGACGTTGGCCTCGTTCAGCCAGCCCATGCCGTACCCGGGGTGGGTGGAGGACTCCACGCTCCAGGTGCTGAAGCCCATGAAGGGCTTGGCGGTGAAGTCGCTCTTGGCGGACGCCTGCTGGCTCGGCAACGCCACCGCCGCTGCGGCCGCGATCATCACCACGGGCAGAACCCGCGTGAACGCTGATCTTATGTACACGGTGTAGGCTCCTTCAGGAATCGGACTTTCTCGTCCCATGACTGGTCCGATCCGGTAAGGGGAAATGGGGCACGCCCGCGCGGGGCGCGGTGCGACAGCTCCTTTCTGATGGGGGCAGCCGGGCGGGTCCGATTGCAGCGGACACCGCCTGGCGGCCGATCGGGGCTGTGAGGTCCCGGCCTGCGCCGGAAGTCAATGGCGGGGCGATCCATGCGAGTTCCCGCCGCTAGCGCAGGATCTCCTCGTCCCGCAGCGTGATCAGGCTCTGTACCGCCACCGCGGACGCGCCGCGGGCCCACTCCTCGAAGGGCAGCGGGTTGAGCACCAGCGGGCAGGCGGCCGCCCCGAATGCCTGCTGCCGGAAGGCGGTACGGATCGAGGTCTCGAACAGGTCGTAGGCTCCGACGCCCTCACCGGAGACGAGGATCTTCTCGGGTCCGGTGAAGTTGGCCAGCGCCGCCAGGCCCAGACCGATGGCCTGCCCGGCGCGCTGGAAGATCTGCCGCATCGCCGTGTCGCCGGACCGCGCCATGGCGACGGCTCCGTCGATGGACAGCGCCGGATCCCCGCAGGCCGCCCGGGCGGCGGTGACGATCGCTTTGGTGGAGGCGATGGCCTCCACGCAGCCACTGCTGCCGCAGTGGCAGGGCGGGCCGTCGCCCGTCACGCGCACGTGCCCGATCTCGCCGGCGACCCCGTGGGCACCGGCCACCAGAACGTGGTTGATCACCAGGGCGCAGCCGATGCCCGTGCCGAGCGTGACCAGCGCGAAGTTGGCCACGCCTGCCCCGTCGCCGAAGAACTGCTCGGCGACCGCGAGGGACTTCACGTCGTTCTCGATGGTCACCTCCAGCCCTGTGGCGTCGGTGAGCAGCGCCGCCAGCGGCACGTCCCGCCAGCCAAGGAACGGTGAGTAGCGCACGGTTCCCGAGGCGCGGTCGATGTCACCCGAGATCGCGACGCCCAGGCAGTGGCCGCGGCCCGCGTACTCCGGTGCCTGCGCACGAAGGTCCGCCACCAGCGTGGCCAGGCTTTCCACCACTTCTCCGACGGCCGTGGAGGCGAGCTGCCGGTGGAGGGCGAAGCGGACCTGGCACTGCAGGTCCACCACCACGCCGATCAGTTCCTCGGCGCAGATCTTCACCCCCAGGAAGAACTCCCGGTCCGGGTTCACGCTCAGCGGCACCGCCGGCCGCCCCGCCCCCTGCGTCGGCCGCGGCTGGTCGGTCAACTCCACCATGTAGCCCGCCTCGATGAACGGGCGGGCGGCCTTGGTCACCGCGGCGGACGACAGTCCCGTCATCCTCGCCACCTCCAGACGGGAGACCGGCCCGTGCGTCAGGACGGTGGTGAAGACCGTCGCTGTCGCGGGTGTGGTGATCGGTGCTCGCAGAGCGCGGCGCGTTTGCATGCCCGTAACGTAGGGGGTCAAATTAACTCCGTCAATAATTGATTCAACTTCTCTTCCGCTTCCGGTCCGCCATGGAGCTGCTCACCCTGCCAACTAGGACATTTGCCTACGGATTCAGGAGTTACCGGCTCGTCAGGGTGCTGATTTGCCCCATTGTTCGAAGGGCGCCATGCGGGGGCCGTCCATGCGGCTAAAAAGGGGAACTCGGTCGCTTCCTGTGATTCGACGGCCGCGGAGGGTGGCGGACGCGGCTACGGTGAGGCACTCATCCCGTTTTCGGCGGGCCGCTCCGGGCTGTCTCGGCGAGGGGGCGGGGCGCCATGGCCGACAAGGGTTCCCATGCGATTTCGTCCCGGCCGTACCCGCTTCCGCAAGGCCCTGCCGGCGGCCTGCGGGGTCGCGGCGCTGCTCGCTTCGTCAGCCCTCACCGGCTCGGGTTCGGCTGCCGCGACCCCGCCCGACCCGGGCGGCACCACCCCGGGCGGGGGCGCCGTCATCACGGTGACCACCGCCGAGGTCGGTGCGCCCGGCAACCCCGCGGTGGCCGTCGTCCCGTTCAAGGACGCCGTCTACCGGTCGTGCGCCGACGCCCCCGCGGGCTCCACCGGCTGCCTGATGGTCGGCGGCGTCGGATATCCGTACGGGATCGGGCAGCTCGAAGTCACCGTCGCCCAGTGGGTGGCGTTCCTCAACACCGCCGACCCCACCGGCCGCGACCCCCACGACCTCTACGACGAGACGGAGAGTGCGACGGCGTGGCCGAAGTACGGCCAGGTCAACTTCTCCCCGAGCGCGGGCAACGGCGGCCACTACTCGGTGGCGTACCCCGAGTGGGCGGACAAGCCGTACGGCTTCGCGAACTTCCTGCGGGCCGCGCGCTTCGCCAACTCGCTCACCAACGGCCGCGTGCTCTCCCAGCAGGTCACCGCCAGCGGCGCGTACACCTACGACACCTACCAGGTCAGGCTCTCGGCCAGGACCGAGCGCGGGATGTACGACCTCGCCCGGCCGGACGCCACGCGGGCCCAGGACTCCGGATTCGTCGTGCCGAGCCAGGACGAGTGGATCAAGGCGGCCTACTACGACCCGCGCGGCGGCGGCACCTACTCCTACTGGAAGTACCCGACCAACCCGGGAGTCTTCGGCGACGGGGACGCCACCGCTCCCGCCCCCACCGTCCTCAACCCCACCACCGGCGATGTCACCAACGGGGCGACCCAGCCGCTGGCCTCCTACCACGCCAGCGGCCAACCGGCACCGAGTTGGTGCCCCGGCGAGGTGCGGCCCGCCGACTGCGCCACCGTCAACCCGCTCGGCCTGGACCCCACCACCTACGGCCAGCTCTACCAGGGCAGCCTCAGCACCGTCGGCCAGGCCAGGACCACCTCGCCCTGGGGCACCCTCGACCAGGGCGGGAACGCGGTCGAGTGGACGGACACCATCACGGCACCGCCCGCCGGGCAGAGCTCACTTCGGATCTGGCGGCGGCTGCACGGCGGGATCTCCAACGCACCCGCCTTCCAGATGTGGCCCTCCGCCGTCGGACTGCAACCGCAGGACAACGCGTTCTTCAACCGCACCTACCCGTGGCTCGGCATCCGGATCGGCGTGATCGGCGACCTGGGGCACACCGGGCACTGGTCTTCGTCGGCACAGTGATCGCCCTGGCGTCGGGTCGCCCGGTCGTCGCCGACGACCGGAGCGTCACAGCCATCCGCGCCGGGCGGCGAGTGCCGCTCTCGTACTGATCGCGCGCGGTACCCGGCGGCCCGTCG
>NZ_JBFAXL010000133.1:0-5667 GCF_040680795.1 Streptomyces sp. NPDC051976 | reverse complement strand
AGGCAGTCATGGGATCGAGTGACAACACCGCGGCGTCCACTGAGGGCACGCCCAAGACCACTAGCGTCGGGGCGGTGACCACCGACACCATCGCCCCCAACGGGGCCGACGCCGCAACCCTCCGCAACGCCCTGGTCGACAAGATCCGCGAAGCCGGATACGCCCGCACCCCCGCCGTCGAGGCCGCTCTACGCACCATCCCCCGCCACCTGTTCGTACCCGACGCCCCACTCGAAGACGCCTACGCCAACAACCCGGTCAACATCAAATACGACACCGACGGCACGTCGATCTCCTGCGCTTCCCAGCCCGGAGTCGTCGCCCTCATGCTCGACCAACTGGAAGCCCAGCCCGGCGACCGGATCCTCGAACTCGGCGCCGGCACCGGCTACAACGCCGCCCTCCTCGCCCACCTCGTCGGCGACACCGGGCACGTCACCACCATCGACGTCGACGACGACCTCGTCGAAGGCGCCCGCGCACACCTGGCAGCAGCCGGCTTCACCAACGTCAAGGCGCAGACCCGCGACGGAGCACTCGGCCACGCCGAAGGAGCACCGTACGACCGAATCATCGCCACCGTCGGCGCGCACGGCGTCCCGCACGCCTGGATGCAGCAACTCGCCCCCGGCGGACGACTCGTCGTCCCCCAGCGCCTCAAGGGCACCGTGTCCCGATCCATCGCCTACGAACAGCGCGACGGCCGCTGGACCAGCGTCAGCAGCAAGATGAACACCTTCATGCCGCTACGACGCGGCATCGCCGACGACGACCGCCGCATCATCCCCCTCAGCGCGGACGGCACCGTACGGCTCCAGGCCCCCGCCGGACAGCCCATCGACGCTAACGCCCTGGCCGGCGTACTGAACCAGCCTCGTACCGAAGAGTGGACCGGCATGACCGTCCAAGCCATGGAGTCGCCGGAATGGATGGAACTGTTCGTCTCCTGCTCCCTGCCGTCCGGCCTGATCCGCATGCTCTTCCCGGCCGACGCCAAGGGCACGCTCCTGACCGACGACCCGTACCCCTCCTCCACCGCAGCCGTCGACAAGGGCGCCGTCACCTACCTCGCCCGCCGCCTGCTGAAGAAGACGACACCCGAAGGCGGCAAGTTCTGGGAGTTCGGCGTCATCGGCCACGGCCCCGGCAGCACCGAGCTGGCCGCCCGAGTCGCCGAAGCGATCCGCACCTGGGACCGCGACTACCGCGGCAGCGAGGCCACCTTCGAGATCCGTCCCCTCGACGGCCCTTCCGTCGAGGCGCGCTCCGGCCTCTTCACACTCGACACCCCGCTCAACCGCATCGTCGTCGACTGGCAGTGAAGCCAGCACAAGACGCTGGCGTCCGCCGGGGTCACTCGGCGGGCGCCACCGGTTCGCACCCGCTCCAACCCATCACCGTTGCCCCGGGGGGAGACATGGACCCGCACGGCCCCATAGCCAGACGCTTCCCACTGGTCGCCCGATTCCGCCCCGCCTGCCTACCGCTACCCGACCGCGTGGCGGCTCTTGTCGACCTGTCCGACAGAGCAGCACAGCAGAACGACCCGGGCTTAGCCTCCACCGTCTTCAATCAGTCCGCACTCCTCGCCTCCGACATCGGCCTCCCCGACCTCGCCCGGCAGCTATGCCACCGCCACGCCGAGGCATACCTCAACGCCGGCCCCCTGCCCGCCATGAGCGCCATCCGCGCCTTAGAACCCCTCGTCAACCTCGCCCGCCTCCAAATCCGCGCCGGCCACCCCGGCGACGCCCGCCACCGACTCCTGAACCTCTACGAAGCCGTCGGCATGGGCCGCCCTGCCACCTTCGAAGGCATCACAGTCCCAGCGGACCTCACTCAAACCGACGAAGACCGCCGCGAAGTCCGCGCCTGGCTCTGGCGCGTCCTGATCGCCGACGGCACCCGCACCCTCACCACCACCGGCCGCTGGCCCGAAGCCCTCGCCCACATCGAGCAACACCGCGGCATCGGCACCCGCATGCTCGACGGCCGCCAAGTCGCCGTAGTCGCTGCCCTCACCGAAGGCGACACCGACCGCGCCACAGAACTGCTCACCGCCACAGTGCCAGGAGAGCCCTGGGAGCGACTCGTCACCGCTTGCCTGACCGCGCTGCGCCACGGGGACGGTGGACAACACGTAGACGTCGGAGTCGTCGACCTGGAGGACATGTATCTGGAGTCTGAAGCCGAGCCGAGGCTAATCGCCTTCGAAATCCGCCTTGGACTCAGCACGCTTGACGCCCTGGGGTTTGTCCAGCGACCGGAGGCTGATCGAATCGTCAGGGAACTAATCCGACGAACATCGGCGTCGTTCGACGGCTACGCCGCCCGCGAGATACTGGCTCATCCCCTGGCCACCGACTTCCTCGGATCCGGGCAAGTCCGGGAGTGCCATGCCTTGGTCCAAGCTTGCGCTCTCGGAGCAGGAACTCTCGCGGATGAGCCTCACACTGATCTATCGGCAGCGGTGAGCGCCGCCGATAGGGTCCTCACTCAGGCGATCGTTACCGCTCGTAGTAGCACGTAGGCCCTCTCCGTCTGCGAACCGATAGACGGCCAGGACTACGCCGAGGTGCCGACCGAGCGCAGCTCGTCGTCCACCGCGCCTGATGCCGCGCGGGCGGGCGTAGGCGCACGCGGGTGTACTGGGCGCAGGCGCGCACGTCGCTGGAGCAGGACGGCGCCGAGGCGTGCCAGGTGTGCCACGCGGAGAGCCTGCTGGGCCAGTGACGCCCGAGGACCGACGAGATTGCGAACGCGTCACCCGGAGGGTGTTGGCCAGAGCACCTGGCCGGTGTCGACCAGCCTGACCTCGACCCACGCGGACGACGGGATGGGCTCCGTGGTCACGTACCAGTGATCCGCGTCCTGGTTCCACTGCGACAGCGCAGGTTGCCCCGGAGGAACGAACGGGTTGCGGATGCCCAGCGAAATCCACGCCTGCGATGGCACGTTCCTCCGCCCCCACTCCCCCCACGGGCGGGCCTCGATGTCCACGGTGAACCGCAGCGTGCGCCCCTGACCGAACCCGCTGGGCAACCTGTCGGGTTGGTCCGTGAGATGGACCGTCTTGGGCCACCCCTCATCTTCCTTGGGCCAACGGGGATCGAGGCGACCGCTAGCTGATATCGCTGGCCAGGCTTCCGGGCACGAGTAGTGATACAGGATCACCCGCCGCTCCTCGGGGTGGGCTGGTCGGCGGACGCGACCTTGTGGGGGCGTCCGCCCTTCCGTGCGCGTCGCTCTGCCAGTTCGCGTTCAGCTTGGTTGAGGTCCGCGAGGTCGGCGGCCGAGCCTCGCTCCAGGTGCGGGTGGATCTGGGTCAGTAGGCCGCGGAGCCGGTTGCTGATGCGGGTGGCCTCGCCGGCCAGGTCGTCGTCGAAGCCGACGATCATCTCCAGTTCGGCGATGGTCTCGTCTTCCAGCTCGACCGAGCGGAGTGTGTGCGGCACGACGCGGGCGGCGTCGGCGATGACGAAGGCGTCGCGGGCGTCGGTCTTGGCCTCGCCTGGATACAGGTCGGCGATCCGCCTCATTGTCAGGCCGGGCAGGTAGGCGACCGGGCAGCCCATGTCCCTGGCTACTGCGAGCGGCAGGGCGCCGATGGAGGCGGGCTGGTCGACCACCACCAGCACGATGCCGTGCTTGGCTTGGAGCTTGCCGAAGACTTCGCGGAGCTTGGGCTCGCTGTTGGGCAGCCGCTTGTCGAACGCCTTCTTCCCGGCCGGGGTGACGGCGGTGGCGTGGTGTTCGCCCTTGCCGACGTCCAGGCCGAGGAAGGCACCGATGTCGCCGGTGTCGATCACGTGCGTCCTCCCGTTGATCCACCCGGCCGTCCCACGGCACCGATCGCCACATCCACATTACGAAGAACGTCCCGACCTGCGGACAAGCCGGCGGTCATGCCCCTAATCAGCGGTCTGTCGATGCCTCCGGGACCGGTGACACCACCCCCCAGGCCATGCGATCAACAGGGGGAGAAAGTCATGCCAGTCCCGGAGGCCGGGAGCCCCGTTGCGGGGCCATCAAAAAGGTAATGGGGGGCAACTCCTCGAAAGCGCTGCTCCGGCCCTTGACCCTACGTTACGTGTTAGCAGAGTGCGTAACTTCCCTTGATTTTTATTATTGCACATTACATAACCACTTGCACGCAAGCGCGGCTAGGAGGACACTTCGGCTGGCACAGAACTGGGGAAGATGAGGCAATGGTGAACGGTATTTCGGATGCGGTAATTAAGCAGGGTATTGCGCGGGATGCGGTCTTCGTGGGTCGATTCCTTCGAGACTTGAGTGAGCCTAGCAAGGCTCCAATGTATGGAATTTTGCCGTTCTGCATCATCCCCTATTTTTCCCTGTTTATTCATGAAGCGAAGCTCAAGCCGAACCATATCGACCCTGCGGCACTCGCCGCACTGTCGCCGGAAGCCGAGGAGATTATCGCTCGCTCGCGGCATAGCTTGAAGCTGTTTGAAGACACGCATCGCTGGATCGCGGGGCAGATCGACTACTTTAACGATAAGATCTTGCCTGTGCACTCCAGTTATTTTCTCGGTAATACATGGTTGCCGTTCGCCCGCTTCCTCGAAACGGACCTAGGAATCTTCGGCTATGACGGCCGGATCATTAGCACGACGCATAGTGCAGCATTCCATTCGGGCGTAGAGTCCAGCAAGTTGTTTGCTGCTCCCGGTCCATATCTACAGGGCATCTTTGAGGCACACGGCAGGTTCTTTGGCCCTCTCGGGGCCAATATGGATTCTGGACCGGAAACGTTTGTCGCACATCTTGACTCCGGTAGGATGGATGGTGGGCGCGACAAGCGGGCTGCTAGGTATTACGCTCGCGTCTTCAATGGTAAGGACACCCCTGCCATTAACGGCCTCGTGGTGGGTTTTCAGGGGATGGTGAACTTTGCCGACACCATCGTCTCCGCAGGCGCTGACGTCCGCAACCTTGAGTACACGGCCTTTAAGATGCGGTACTTGGCCTTGTATGCAGTGTTGGCCAGCCTGCGACAGCTTCACGACGACACCAATTACCCGCTCAGCAGTCGTTCGACGGGATTCGTCAGGGGCATTATCGACTCCCCGGCGGCTCAGGCTGTTACGGATCGTTCGGCGAAGCCGTTCCGTAACACGCTCATGCATTACAATCTTCACCCACGCTTCGACGTCTCGAAGGTTGACCTCCGGGAACCGCTTTTTGGCTTGGTGCCTGAATACTTCCCCGCTCACGACGCGCAGTCGTTCGGCACACTTGTTAACACGTGCATTCGTGACACGGCCAATGCTCTCAACGAGTGGGCGGGCGAGTGACGAATTGATCGTCCAGTGACGCCAACGATCGGGATAGCATGCATTGTGGTCCTGGCCAGAGAGATCAGCCACGACCACAGACGGAAAGGGCTAACCCACGCCGGCCACGACCCTAGGTCAGGCTTGTTTAGTGTGCCCCGCCGTGACGTCCTGGGCGCCGCCGTCCACCAGGAGGAGGACCAGCCCCAAGCCGGTCGACCTAGGACACGGCCATCAGCATCATGGTCACCATGCCAAAGGATGGGGCTCTGGGGCAGGGACTTTGCAAGGTCGTAGGTTGGGTGAGATTGCCCAGTGATGGGCTGTCATGTCGCGTTGTGGAGGGCCCGGATGCAGGTGCAGACACGGC
>NZ_JBFAXL010000132.1:0-5826 GCF_040680795.1 Streptomyces sp. NPDC051976 | reverse complement strand
GCTACAACCTGCCCACGCCCAACCGCCGACCTGAAACCGACTCGAAACCGGTCACAAGATCCCTCCCCACACCACGTCGGTGGATCGAGGCTTAGTCACCACAATGATCACGAAGCCCGTGCCTGCCCTGTTACGCGCCCCAACCGATCACAACCTGACCAGCCGCACGACCCCGGAACTTGCAACCGCCCTGCCCCACGTGACGCTCGAATGACCACGAAGCTGACCAGGGCCGCCGCGGCGACGCGAAGGGCAGGAGGCTCGCTGCCCCGTCGGCGGCGAGCGGCCCGGATCGTCACGCCGCATACAGCTACGATCCGGATGACATTTCTGCAGCATTCGGGTCAAGGGCGCGGCTTGTAGGTGCCGGGTGCGGCGTTGGTCCAGCGGCGGAACGCGCGCCGAAATGCGCTTGGCTCGGAGAAGCCCAGGCGGGCGGCGAGGGCATTGACGGACTCGTCTCCGCGTTCCAGGCTGGCGATCGCAGCTTGTCGCATGATGTCCTCCTTGATCATGCCGATCGAAGTGTTCTCGGCTCTCAGCAGGCGGCGCAGGTGTTGTGCGCTGATGTTGAGTCGCCCGGCCGCCTCTTCCGCTGTCGGCCACGCGCCACGTAGTCCGTGGTCCAGGATGGTTCGGACTTGCTGTTCGATCGAGGATTCGTAGTCTCGGCGGCGGAACCACACGCGGGGTTGGTCGTTGAGGTATCCGTCGAGGTCGTCCTCGGTTCGCACGACCGGGTAGGTGAGCTGGTCGGCGGAGAGCACCAGGCGAAGTTCTGCCCGCTTGAGCTTGGGGTGCACGCCAAAGAGGGTTTCGTATTCCGCGACATATGGCGGCGCCGGCCACGGCAGTTCCACCGCGGCCAGCGGCAGGCGGCGGCCGACCGCCCAGGCGAGCATCCGATGGGTGAGTACCGCGACGAATTCAGCGCCGACGTGCTCCGGGTCTTTGAAGCCGGCGGTATCGAGTTCGACGGTGACCAGGGCGGTCGACTCGCTGACCGTCGTCTTCGGCATCCCAGTCAGCACGTTGCTGGCTTGTGCCATGCGGCGCAGCAGGGACCGAAGGTCCGGGACGTGGATGGCTGAGCGCATCATCAGCGCGAACGATCCCAGCGGTGTTGGAGGACCGAGTCCGAACAGTTCGTCGCCGGTGAGCATCCACATCTCTTGGACGAGGGCGGCGGACTGCGCGATGTTCACCGGCCCCGCGGGAAGGCCGTCGGTTGCGGCGATACCGAGCCGGTGAAGAAGCTGCGGCATGTCGAGGCCCTCGCGCGTCCCGAGGACGGTGAGCCGGCGGCTGAAGTTCGTAAGGAGGGTCTCGCGGGACACGCGCTGATTTTACGGCAGCCTCCGGCGATGCGCGCTGCGGTCACAAAGGACGCGAGGAATGGTCCTGGGGCGACCACAGGTGTGCGCCTACGTTTGGAAGCGGCGCAGAGCTTCGTCGAGATCTTCGACGAAGCTCGTCGGATGTCGGCCCGTAGCTGTATCCGCCGGCTGCCGCCGCATCCTGTCTCGGCCTCCCTCACCCCGCTTTCCGCGCAAGATCGCCGAGTGATGGCCGCTACGACTGAAGGGATCTGTTCATGCAATCCGTTGTGATGGCCGGGGTCGGCATGGTGCCGTTCACCAAACCCGGGCGCGGCGAGACCTACGACGTCATGGGCGAGATGGCCGCGCGGGCCGCGCTCACCGACGCGGGAATCGAGTACAGAGCGATTCAGCAGGCATATGTCGGATACGTCTACGGGGACTCGACCAGCGGCCAGGCCGCGCTCTACGGGGTGGGCCTGTCCGGAATCCCGATCATCAACGTGAACAACAACTGCGCGACCGGGTCGAGTGCGCTGTTCCTGGCCCGGCAGGCAGTGGCATCGGGCAGTGTGGACTGTGCCCTCGCCCTCGGTTTCGAGCAGATGAGCCCGGGTGCGCTCGGCAGCGTGTTCACCGACCGTCCGGCGCCGCTCGATCGCTTCGAACACGCGCGTGACCTGGTGCAGGGCAGCGACCCGCAGGCTCCGATGGCGGCGCAGTTCTTCGGCGGCGGCGGCCAGGCATACGTCGACGAGTACGGAATCGATCCGGCCGTGTTCGCGCAGATCTCCGTCAAGTCGCGTCGGCATGCGGCCAACAATCCGTATGCCGTGTTCCGCGACCTGGTCACCGTCGAGGAGGTGCTCGCATCGCCCCCGATCTACGGCCCGCTGACACGGCTGCAGTGCTGTCCGCCCACCTGCGGTGCCGCGGCGGCGGTGGTGTGTACCCCGGAGTTCGCCCGTGCGCACGGCCTCGATCCGCGGGTCGTGATCAAGGCGCAGAGTCTGACTACGGACACGCGAAGCACCTTCGAGACCGGTGACATGCGGCAGGTGATCGGCTATGACCTCGCGGTCAACACGGCGGCCGCGGTCTACGAGGAGGCGGGGGTGGATCCGCTGGACCTGCGGGTGGTCGAGTTGCACGACTGCTTCACCACCAATGAGTTCCTCACCTACGAGGCACTCAGCCTCACGCCGATCGGTACTGCCGAGAAGTTCGTCCGCGACGGTGAGAACACCTACGGCGGCCAGGTTGTCACCAATCCCTCCGGCGGCCTGCTCTCCAAGGGCCATCCGTTGGGCGCGACGGGCCTTGCGCAGGCTGCCGAACTCGTCTGGCAGTTGCGCGGGACCGCGGGGGACCGCCAGGTCGAGGGCGCGTCGATCGCGCTGCAGCACAATCTCGGCCTGGGCGGTGCGTGTGTCGTCACCCTCTACGAGAAGGTCGACGGCTGATGCCCCTCGATCAATCGGTCATCGCGACGGACACCGGTGGCGGCACGATGCTGATCACCCGCAGCCTGCTACGCCGGTTCGCCGCGGCGACAGGCCAGGACGATCCCGTCTACATCGACGTCGACGCTGCACGCGCCGCCGGGCATCCTGACCTGCCGGTGCCTCCGACCTTCTTCTTCAGCGTCGATCTGGAATCCGCGGATCCCGCGGTGTACCTGGCGGACCTCGGAGTGGATCTGCGCACCGTTCTGCACGGCGAGCAGGAGTTCATTTACCACCGCATGGCTCACGCCGGCGAGGAACTCTCGACCACTTCCCGGATCGTGGACGTGTCCAGCAAGAAGGGTGGCCTGCTGGAGTTCCTGCGGCGCGAGACCGCTGTACGCGGCCAGGACGGCGCCATCGTGTGCGTCATGCGCACAGTCCTGGTGGTCCGTAACCCGCCCGCCGCCGGGGCCTGCAAGGAGGCGGGATGAACATCCCCGCCTACGAGGTGGGCACACAGTTGCCGTCGCTTGAAATACCACCGATCTCTCGTACGACGCTCGCGCTGTTTGCCGGTGCCTCGGGCGACCACAATCCGATCCACATCGATCTCGATGTGGCCAAGTCCGCCGGCCTCGACGACGTTTTCGCCCACGGCATGCTGTCGATGGCGTACCTCGGCCGCCTATTGGCCGGCGCCTTCCCTCAGCACGGACTGCGTTCCTGGAAGGTGCGCTTCACCGCCATCACCCCGGTGCATGCCGCGCCGACGTGCACCGGCACGGTCAGCGCGATCGACGAGGCCAACGGCGAGCGGCTCGCGATCATCGACGTGTGCGTCACCACGGACAGCGGTGTCGAGACCCTGCTTGGCCAGGCCGTCATCGCACTGGACTGAGCCCGGCCACCCCACCTACCCATCCCCGAGCCGGACAAAAAAGAACGAAGGACGAGCCAGGCTATGGGAAAGCTGGACGGAAAGACTGCGATCGTCACCGGGGCAGGCCGCGGCATCGGCCGCGCCGTCGCCCTCAAGCTCGCGGCGGAGGGCGCGAACGTCGTGGTCAACGACCTCGACGCGGGCCCTGCCCAGGAGACGGTGAACGAGATCGCGGCGATCGGCGGCGCGGCGCGTGAGTGCGGCGGAAGTGTGACCGAGGACGGCTTCGCCGAGAGGTTCGTCGACACCGCCGTCAAGACATTCGGCGGCGTGGACATCGTCATCAACAACGCGGGTTACACCTGGGACAACGTCATCCAGAAGATGACCGACGAGCAGTTCGACACCATCATGGACGTGCACCTGAAGTCGCCGTTCCGCATCCTGCGCGCCGTGCAGCCGGTCATCAGCCGGGCGTCTCGCGCAGAACGGGAAACCGGAACTTGCGTTCATCGGAAGGTGGTCAACATCTCCTCGGTCGCCGGAGTGTTCGGAAACGCGGGACAGGCGAACTACGCCGCGGCCAAGAGCGGCGTCATCGGCATGACCAAAACGCTCGCGAAGGAGTGGGGCCGGTACACGGTCAATGTCAACTGCGTCGCGTTCGGGTTCATCGAGACCCGGCTTACCGCCGCTGCTGCGGACGCGTCGTCCACCATCGAGATCGAGGGCCGCGAGATCAAGGTCGGCGTAAATCCGCAACTGCTGGAGATGCTGAAGGCCGCGATCCCGCTGGGGCGTCCTGGGACTCCCGAGGAGGCTGCAGGCTCCGTCGTGATGCTCACCTACCCGGAGTCCGACTACGTCAGCGGCCAACTGCTGGTCGCCAGTGGCGGGTTCGAGGGCTGAGGAAAAGAGTCGATGAGTAACTTCACTCCCGGTTCTCCCGGCTATGTCTCGCCGTGGCGCGACGAGGAAACGCATGCGCTCGGAAAGCTCGCCGAGAGCTTCTTCCAGCGCGAACTCGTGCCCCATCGCGAGAAGTGGGAGTCGCAGCACCACGTGGACCGCGCGGTATGGGAAAAGGCGGGCGAGCTGGGCCTGCTGTGCTGCTCGATTCCTACCGAGTATGGCGGAGGCGGCGGTACCTACGCCCACGACATCGCCGTGATAGAGGCCCAGGCGCGAACCGGGGAGATGAGCTTCGGCAACTTCGTGCACAGCGGTATCGTCGCCCACTACTTGCTCGCTTACGGAACACAGGAACAACAGCAGGCGTGGCTGCCCAAGATGGCCTCCGGCGAGGTGATCGCCTCTGTGGCGATGACCGAACCCGGCGCCGGCAGCGATCTTCAGTCCATCCGTACCACTGCCCTCAAGGACGGTGACGAGTACGTCATCAACGGGGCGAAAACCTTCATCACCAACGGCCGGCTGACCGACCTCGTGGTCTTGGCCGCGAAGACGGATCCAACGGCCAGGGGACGAGGGGTCTCGCTGCTGTTGGTCGAATCGACCCGTCTCGGCTTCTCCCGGGGGCGCGATCTCGAAAAGATCGGCCAACACGGCGCGGACACGACCGAACTGTTCTTCGACGACGTCCGCGTACCGGTCGGCAACCTGCTGGGTGCCGTCGAGGGCCAGGGTTTCCGGCAGTTGATGTCGCAACTCGGTCAGGAGCGGCTCGCGATCGCAGTGATCGCCGTGAGCACGATGGAGGCCGCCATCCGGCACACCATCGATCACGTCAAGGCGCGCGAGCTCTTCGGGCGGTCTCTCTTCGAATTCCAGAACACGAAATTCGTCCTCGCCGAGGCGGCCACCGTCGCCCACATCTCCCGCACCTTCCTCGACTCCTGCATCACACGCCATTTGGAGGGGACGCTTGATGCGGCTGGAGCAGCGATGGCCAAGTGGTGGCTGACCGAGCAGCAATGCCTCGTGATCGACAGCTGTCTCCAGTTGTTCGGCGGATACGGATACATGCGCGAGTACCCCGTCGCCCGGATGTTCGCCGATGCGCGGGTGCAGCGGATCTACGGCGGCGCTAACGAGCTCATGAAGGAACTCGTGGCGCGCGCCCTCTAAGCCTCGATCCACCGACGTGGTGTGGGGAGGGATCTTGTGACCGGTTTCGAGTCGGTTTCAGGTCGGCGGTTGGGCGTGGGCAGGTTGTAGC
>NZ_JBFAXL010000131.1:0-6077 GCF_040680795.1 Streptomyces sp. NPDC051976 | reverse complement strand
GACCGGCCGCCCCGACGACGAGGACGTGCTCTTCGGCCCGCTGAACAACGCCAACCAGCTCGCCCAGGTCACCGGCTTCATCGAGCGCCTGCCCGCACACGCCAAGGTCGAGACCGGCGGCCACCGGGTCGGCGAGGAGGGCTACTTCTACGCCCCCACCGTCGTCTCCGGCCTGCTCCAGGACGACGAGATCATCCAGAACGAGGTCTTCGGCCCGGTCATCACCGTGCAGTCCTTCACCGACGAGGAGCAGGCGGTCGCCTACGCCAACGGCGTCGACTACGCGCTGGCGTCCTCGGTGTGGACCAAGGACCACGGCCGCGCGATGCGGATGTCCAAGCGGCTCGACTTCGGCTGCGTGTGGATCAACACCCACGCCCCGCTGGTCGCCGAGATGCCGCACGGCGGCTTCAAGCGCTCGGGCTACGGCAAGGACCTGTCGGGCTACGGCTTCGAGGACTACACGCGCATCAAGCACGTCATGACCGCCCTGTAGGACGCGGCTGTTGGGTTTCCCGGCACCGAGTCGGCCGCGCTGGGTTGCAGGTGGGAGCGGGCGTAGCGAAGCCACTTGGCTTCGGAGGTGAAGCCCGGCATGGCCGCCCGTCCCCGGCGGCACGGAGGGCAAGTTACGCACCCGTCCGCGGGCGGCTACTCTTGAGCGGAAGCCGACCAGGACGATGCACGGGGAGGGGGAGCGGATGTACCGCATCGCCGATGCCTGGCGCCGCTACACCCCTGCGCTCCTCTTCCTGCTCGCCGGACTCCTGCTGGCCCAGACCGGTCTGACTCAGGCTCTGACGGCCGCCGCGACCACCGCCGCAGTGCTGCTGCTGTGCAGCGCGTTCCTCACCGCCGTATGCGCCGCCCCCGTACCACCGGGCCGGATCCGCACCGCCATCCGCGACCGCGAGCGCCGTACAGCATTCCTGCCACAGCGCGATCCCGACGCGGCCGGCTGCGCGCGCCCCCGAGCACCAGGCCGTCCCCTCCCGACGGCCGCGTAGACGCCTCGGGCACCTCTTTCTGCTCATCGCGTCCACGCCGCTCGTCACGCCGACATCCGTATGTCTTCCGGCACGACGAGACCCGTGGAGGGTTCCACCATGTCCGTTTTCGGCATTCTCGGCGATGGGCTGGCGCGCGGCGCCGACGCCATCACGCCACTCTTCGGCACCGCGGCGACGGCCGCCGCCATCGTCCTTTTCACCCTCGCCGTGCGCGCCGCGCTGCACCCGCTTGCCCGTGCCGCGGCCCGCGGCGAGAAGGCGCGCGCCGCGCTCGCCCCGCAGATCGCCGCGCTCCAGCGCAAGCACAAGGGCAACCCGGAGCGGCTGCAGAAGGCGATGGCCGACCTGTACGCCAAGACCGGCGCCTCGCCGCTGGCCGGCTGTCTTCCGACACTGCTCCAACTGCCTGTCTTCTTCGTGATGTACCACCTGTTCTCCACCGGGGGCGGCGCCCTGCTCGACCACACGCTGCTGGGTGCGCCGCTTGGCGGCCACTGGAGCGAGGCGCTCGCCGACGGCGGGGCCTTCGGGCCGCACGGCCTGGTCTATCTCGGGCTGTTCGCCCTGATCGCCGCAGTCGCCACCTGGAACTTCCGCCGGGCACGAGCCGCTACGCCCGCCGCCCCGAAGCCGGTTGCGGGCGGCGGGTCCGCCCTGCCCGGCCTGGGCGGGATAGCGAAGGTGATGCCGCTGCTGTCGTTCGCCACGCTGATCACCGTGGCCGTGGTGCCGCTTGCGGCCGGGTTGTACATGGTGACGACGACCACCTGGACGGCGGCCGAGCGGGCAATGCTGCACCGGAAGGGGGACCGGACGCGGGACGGCGGCGAGGAGACGAAGCACGAGAGGGCGAAGGCGAAGGCGGAGCCGGTGGCACAGGCAGCCACACCCCAGGACACCCCGACGCCCCGGAAGCGGCGCGCCCCTAAGACCCGTGCCGCTCGGCAGGCGGCACGGGCCAGGTCCAGCGCCCGGCGGGCAGGCAACGGCACGTCCCCTGGGGGCGCGCCCCCGCAGCAGACCACTACTACCCGTCAGTAACGGTCCACTCCCAGAACGGGGTCTTGCGGACTGGACCCCGTTCTGGGGCGATCGACCACATCACTTGTGGCCGTGCGGCCGGCCCGCAAGGGTGAGCGGGAACGGCCTGGCGCCTCGCCGTTCACGCCGTTGAGGACCGGGCCATCTTGGAACAGGTGGTCAGTGACTGGGGCGCGGTGGTGATGGGCCGTACGTCCTTTGAGAAGAACGAGGGGGAGGGCGGCTGGGGCCGGCGTGGCCCGATGGGCGATGTGCCGTGTTTCGTGGTTACCCATCAGGCACCGACCAGGTCGTACCCGCCGGTGTTCACCTTCGTCACCGACGGGGTGGTCAGCGCGATCGAGCAGGCCAAGAAGGCGGCGGGCGACAAGGTCGTCGGGCTGCACGGCGCCACCGTCATGCAGCAGGCCCTCCCGCTCGGCCTGGTCGACGAGATCCGCGTGCATGTGGTCCCGGTCCTGGTCGGCGGTGGTACGCCGTTGTTCGGCGTGCTCGACTCCTCGATCACCCTGGAACGTACCCGGGTGGTGGCGACCCCGGCGGCGACTCACCTGTCCTACCGCGTCCTTCGCTGACCGCGGCGGGGCGATGGTGCAGCTGGAGGGAGCCCGCGAAGGCGCGTGCCTGGACCGGGCTGGACCCGGTTCTGGGTGCGCGCGGTGGATCGCCGCGAATCCAGCCGCAGCCGGTCGGACACGCCGTCCGGACGCCGATTGGTCGTGCGGCGCGGACGGCGCGGCGGTCGAGCGGTTCCGTCCGTGTCCGTCTGGTCGCCGACTCGACAGCTGGCACCGCCGCATCGCCTTGGCCATGGCCGCCCACGCCTGCCTGACCGTCCTGCGCACCGGCGGTGCGCAGGCATTTCGAGACGGTGCTCGGGGGGCGAGCCCGAGGTGGTGATCCTGGTCGCCGAGGCGGCGGGCGAGGTAGTGGGCATGGTGGAGGTTGTTCCGCTGGCGGATCCTCCGGACCATCAGATCCTGATTTGGCGTGCGGAGCCAGATCGTCAGTCGCGACCTGGCTCAGCAACTGGTGCACGGCGACGATCACCTTGGCCGGGCTGGACCTTATCGGGACGCGGACCTCCCTGACCAACCGCGGCTTCCACCAGCTCGGAGTAACCGCGATCCGTCGCTGCGGCGTGGCTCGCGGCGCTACTGCCGGGTGAAGGTCAGATGGGTGACGCCGCTGGGTGTCGTCACCGACTCGACATGGAACCGCTGCTCCAGCCCTTCCAACCCGTCCCACAGCCGCTCACCGCGGCCCAGAACGATCGGGACGAGGGCGACATGGAGGTGGTCGACCAGGTCCTCCTCGAGGAACTGCCTGACCGTGGCCGGGCCCCCGCCGATCCGCACATCGAGGCCGCCCGCGGCTTCGCGGGCCTGCCGCAGTGCCTCCTGTGGCGAGGCGTCGATGAAGTGGAAGACCGTGCCACCCTCCAACTCCAGGGATGGGCGCGGGTGGTGCGTCAGCACGAACACCGGAGTGTGGAACGGCGGGTTGTCTCCCCACCAGCCCTTCCACTCCTCGTCGGTCCACGGCCCGCGCTGCGGTCCGAACTTGTTGCGGCCCATGATCTCCGCGCCGACCCCAGGACCCCAGGTCCAGGCAAGGGCGTCGTCGACACCGCTGCCGCCGCCGGACTGGCCCTGCATCTCATTGAAGGCACGGGTCTGAAAGAACCACTCGACCAGACGAGTCCCGGCATGCCCGAACGGGGCCTCCAGCCCCTGCCCCTCCCCGGCGGCGAAACCGTCCAGCGACACGCTGAAGTTGTGCACTCGAACACGCGACATGACACTCACCTTCCTCACCCGGACTCCATGGCCAAACCGAGCCTAAACGCGCCCACTGACATCCAGCGCCACGCCACGGCGCGGCGCCCGGCCCCCGCACGTTGGGCCGGACGTCCCTGAACTGTCCTCTGTTGCGATGGTGCGGTCGGCGAGGTCCCGGTTCGATGTCGGCCGGCGGCCGCGGGTGGGAGGCGGGGCGGCGCCGTCGAAGCGGGCAATTCCGCCATCACGGAAATGGGGTTGCCTCGCGCGGGACGGTCTTTCCATGATCGGTGCATGGTGACCTTCGAACCGAGCGTGCTCGCGTACTACTCCCAGGGCAACGAGGATGCGCGGCTGCGCGAGGGGGAAGGACGGCTGGAGTTCTGGCGCACGCAGGACGTGCTGCGGAGGGCTCTGCCTGCGAAACCCGCGCGCATACTTGACGTGGGCGGCGGGAGCGGGGTGCACGCCGAGTGGTTGGTCGCGGACGGCCATGACGTCGAAGTCGTCGACCCGGTGCCGTTGCATGTCGAGCAGGCGGCCCAGGTAGGCGGGGTGACCGCGCGGCTCGGCGACGCGCGCGAACTGCCTTACGGGGACGGGGAGTGGGATGTCGTGCTGCTGCTCGGCCCGCTGTACCACCTGCCGCACCGGGCGGACCGGATCCGCGCGCTGAGCGAGGCGCGGCGGGTCGCCCGGCCCGGAGCCCTGGTCGCCGCGGCGCAGATCAGCCGGTACGCCGGGCTGCACGACCTGCTCAGGACGGGCCGCTACTTCGAGCCCGGACGTCCGGAACGCACCGCGCAGGTCTTGAAGACGGGCCACCTGCCCGCCGGGGGCCTGTTCACAGACGCCTACTTCCACGACCCCGCGGAGATCGCCGACGAGTTCGCCGATGCCGGGCTCCACGATGCGGTGCCGCACGGGCTGGAGGGTGCCGCGTGGCTGATGGGCGAGACAGGCGCCTACCTGGACGACCCCGAGCGTCGGCAGCGGCTCCTGGACGCGCTGCGGTCCGTGGAGACCGCGCCGTCAGTGCTGGGAGCCAGCGGCCACATCCTCACCACCGCGCACGCCTGACCCGAAGCCAGGCCGTCGCTGCCGTCGACCGACGCCAGCGCCTCGCCCTCGCTCAAGCTCGGGTCGCGGCACAGGACTCCGGCGGTCGGCCTCACGCCGGTCTCGCTCCCGGTGCTTGGTTCGTCGATCACTTGGCCGTTCCGCGCAGAGAGATCATCATGGGGGGATGTCCGACAACCAGTCCTC
This sequence comes from Streptomyces sp. NPDC051976, assembly GCF_040680795.1. Taxonomy (NCBI): domain Bacteria; kingdom Bacillati; phylum Actinomycetota; class Actinomycetes; order Kitasatosporales; family Streptomycetaceae; genus Streptomyces; species Streptomyces sp. NPDC051976. The sequence goes on along the minus strand of NZ_JBFAXL010000131.1, from coordinate 979 downwards.
TGCAGCACCGGCTGTGGTGCGGCTCCCCGAATACACGAAGGCGGACCAGGACGAGATCCTCGGTCACGGCGACGACCCCTTCGGCGTCTCCGCGGCCGGTTTGACCTGGCTGCCCAAAAAGGACCACTTCGGCATCAGGCACGGTGACCGGCTGGTGGCACACGCGGGCCTTCTACGGCTGCCTGTTGCGATCGGCGAGGCCGAGACAGAGGTGGTGGGCGTCGGGGGAGTGGCCGTCGCACCCGACATGCAGGGCCAGGGACTGGCCCGGCGCGTGGTCGCAGCGGCACTTGATCACGCGCGCACGATGGGTCCTCAGCATGCGCTCCTCTTCTGTCGGCCTCCCCTCGAGCCGCTCTACCAGCGCCTTGGATGGAACCCCCTCACCAAGGACGTACTCGTCGAACAACCCGGAAACCGCCTGGTCACCATGCCCCTGCGGACCATGGTGACACCCCTGCGCGACAACGCACGCTGGCCTTCGGAGCCAGTGCGTCTGTTCTCCCTCCCGATGTGACAAGCCCTCGCGAGGACCGCCCACAACGGCCAATGCGGCTTTCCCGCCTCGGTCCCTGGACATCGCCCGCCCGCTGAGAAGCGCAGGACCGGGTCGCAGGCCGTCATGGCCAGACCCGCGCAGACCCACCTGACGCCCGACCTCCGGCAAGCTGGCCGTCCCTGCCTGGCTGGTGAATGTCGGCAGGCGGCGCTGAGATGGCCGCGCGGGGCAGTCCGATGCCCCTCGAAGGCGCGGCCCGCCGACTGCGCGGGTGCTCGGGCCTCGGCCCGGCACGACATCACCATGGCGGCGCCCCGGTCACGCACACGTGACCGGGGGGCCCCCCGGGCCAGGGGGGGGGGGGCCCGGGCCGGGGGGGTTTTTTGGGTCCCGTTTTTGTTTTTTTTTTGTTGTTGGGTTTTTGGGGGGGGGGGGGGGGCTTTTTTGTTGGGGGGGGGGGGTGGGGTGCCGGGGCGCCCT
>NZ_JBFAXL010000130.1:0-6176 GCF_040680795.1 Streptomyces sp. NPDC051976 | reverse complement strand
TCCGCATCGGACACGACCAACGGCGCAGCAACAGGCATACGCCATTCAACCGCACTCCGACTCTTCGTCCAAGGACTTCATTCACGCGACACTAGGGTCAGGCCACTGCGGTACCCACTCAACACGCTTGCTTTGTAGGGGAGTTGACTGTTCGCATGCGCCAAAACCCCTAGCCGATATGGGGCAATAATGCCCCACTGCAACCTTGTCTCCGAAATTTCCAGAAACGATCTGGACCGCGAAGGAGCGGAACGGCAGACTCGGAGCCACCATCTCGAAGGGACACCATGCCGCTGAGAAGCACCGCAACCGCTCGTCAGGAGCGCCTCGGTGCGGAGCTACGCAAGATGCGGGAAGCCGCGGGGATCACCGCGCGCGACACCGCGCGGCTGCTCGGCACCGACCCGGCGAAAGTCAGCCATATCGAGGCCGGACGCCTCGGGGTCAGCGAGGAGCGCTTACGCCGTCTGGCGGCGTTCTACGAGTGCGGCGACACCGCGCTCATCGACGCGCTCGTGACGATGGCCAACAGCCAGGGCCGCAAGGGCTGGTGGGAGACCTACCGCGGGGTGGTGCCCGCCGGGCTGCTCGACATAGCCGAACTGGAGCACCACGCCACACAGTTGCGCACCATCCAGATCACCCACATCCCGGGGGTGTTCCAGACCGAGGACTACACCCGGACCGTATTCGGTTACGCCATCCCGCCGCTGCCCGACAACGAGCTGGAGGCACGGGTGGCGCAGCGGATGGAGCGCTCCGGTGTGCTCTACCGGGAGACGGCGCCGCCGTACGAGGCGCTGATCCACGAGGCCGCGCTGCGGATGCGGTTCGGCGGCGGCAAGGTGGCCCGCGCCCAGCTCGAGCACATCCAGGAGCTGAGCCACCTGCCGCACATCAGCGTGCGGGTCATCCCGTTCGCGGCCGACGGCCACATCGGCTCCGGCCACGCGATGCTCTACGCGAGCGGCGCCGTACAGCCGCTCGACACCGTACAGATCGACTCCGCGCACGGGATCAGCTTCCTGCACGCGGCGCCGCACCTGGCCAACTACCGCGTCCTGTACGACACCCTGGCGGAGGTTGCCCTGGACGAGTCCCGGTCACGGGACTTCATTCACGACGTCTCCCAAGACCTCTGAAAGGCCCACCGATGACCGCGCCCCTCGTTTGGCAGAAGTCCACGTTCTCGCAGGAGCAAGGCGAGTGCGTCGAACTGACCACAGAGGGGGGCGCGGTCCTGCTCCGCGAGAGCGACGACCCCGCGACTGTGCTGATCACCACGCCGGTGGCGCTGGCACGCTTCCTGCGTGCCATAAAAGTGAGTTGACCCCGGGGCCGCGCCCCGGGGTCAACTCCTCGGGGTCACCCCCAGGTCACTGCTCGGGGATCACTCCTCGGGCGGGAAGACCGGCTCGCCGCTGCCGTGCACGGTCAGCGTGATGGCCTCCACGGGGCAGCTCTCGGCCGCCGCGAGGAGGGACTCCGCCGCGACCGCGTCCCGGTCCACCGGCCGGGACTGCCGCGGCACGCCGTCGAGGACGAAGGCCCCGGGCGCGCTGCCCGCGCACAGCCCCGAGCCGATGCAGACCGAGCGGTCCACGTCGACGTGCCAGCGGTCGGCGGTCACCGACCGCCCTCCGCCGCGTCCCCGGCCGCGTCCGCGGCGTCCGCTCCCGTCCAGCCGGCCGGCAGGTGGATCATCTTGTGCTCCAGGAACTCCCCGAAGCCCTCGGGCCCGAACTCCCGCCCCAGGCCGGAGTTCTTGTAGCCGCCGAAGGGGCCGAGCATGTCGAGGCTGAAGGTGTTGACCGAGTAGGTGCCGGTCCGCACCTGGCGGGCGATGTCGATGCCGTGCGCGGTGTCGCCGGTCCACACGCTGCCGGACAGGCCGTAGTCGGAGTCGTTGGCGATCCGTACCGCCTCCGCCTCGTCGTCGTACGGCAGCAGGCAGATCACCGGCCCGAAGATCTCCTCGCGGGCGATCCGCATGCCCGGCGTCACGTCGCCGAACAGCGTCGGCTCCACGTACCAGCCGGTGTCGAGTCCGGCCGGACGGCCGCCGCCCGCGATGACCTTGGCGCCCTCGGCCTGGCCGATCGCGATGTAGTCCAGCGAGCGCTGCTGCTGCCGCTTCGCCACCAGCGGGCCGACCTCGGTCGCGGGGTCCAGCGGGTCGCCGACCACCAGCGCGGACGCGGCGGCGGCCAGCCGTTCGGCGATCTCGTCGTAGCGGGCGCGGGGGGCGAGGATACGGGTCTGGGCCACGCACGCCTGGCCGTTGTTCATCCACGCGTTGGGCACGATCCCGGCGACGGCCGCGTCCAGGTCGGCGTCCGGCAGGATCACCGCGGCCGACTTGCCGCCCAACTCCAGTGTCACGCGGGTGAGGTTGCGCGCGGCCACCTCCATCACGCGCTTGCCCGCCGCCACGGAGCCGGTGAACGAGACCTTGTCGATGCCCGGGTGCCCGACCAGGTACTCGGAGACCTCGCGGTCGGCGGGCACGATGTTGAGCACGCCCTCGGGCAGCCCCGCCTCCTGGGCGATCTCCGCCAGCAGATACGCGTCCAGCGGCGACTCGGGCGACGGCTTGAGCACGGTGGTGCAGCCGGACAGCAGCGCGGGCGCGAGCTTGGCGGCGGCGGTGAACTGCGGCACGTTCCACGGCACCACGGCCGCGACCACGCCGACCGGCTCGCGGCGGACCAGGATCGGCCCGAGGACCCCGGCCCGCGCCTCCTCGAAGGTGAAGTCGCGCGCGACGGTGATCGCCGCGTCCCAGACCATCATCGCGCCGAGCGCCTGGGCGAGCACGCTCCACGAGTACGGCGAGCCGTTCTCGGAGCTGACCAGCCGGGCGATCTCCTCGTGCCTGACCAGGATCGCGTCCTTGATCCTGGTCACCACCGCGGTCCGCTCCTCCAGCGTCATCCGCGGCCAGGGGCCCTCGTCGAACGCCCGCCGGGCGGCCGCGACCGCCGCGTCCACATCCGCCCGCGAGGCGTGCGGCACCCGGCCGAAGACCTGCTCGGTGTGCGGCGAGACGACCTCGATGGTGTCCGTGCCGAGCGGGTCGACCAGCGCCCCGCCGATGAACAGCTTTCCGTGCTCGACGAATTCGGGATCGGTCATCGCTGTCGCCTCCGCTGCGGCTCGACCATTTCTGACGCTCAGTCAGAACTGATACCAGTTCTCGTTATAGTGGGCAATGGCGAAGGCCCGCCGAGGAGAGGGGATCCGATGGCGCACGTCACCGATCACGGCGGTGGGATCTGGAGCATCCCGGTGCCCATCCCCGACAACCCGCTCGGCCACACCCTCGTCCACCTGCTCGACACCGACGACGGACCGGTGCTGGTCGACACCGGCTGGGACGACCCGGGTTCGTACGACGCCCTCGTACGCGGCCTCGCCGAGGCGGGCACCGCGGTCGCCGACGTCCACGGGGTGCTGATCACCCACCACCACCCCGACCACCACGGGCTCTCCGGCCGGGTACGGGAGGCGTCCGGCTGCTGGATCGCGATGCACGCCGCCGACGCCGAGGTGGTGCGGCGCACCCGGGAGGCCGAGCCGGACCGCTGGGTGGAGTACCTGCTCGCCCGGCTCTCCGCGGCGGGCGCCCCCGAGTCGCACCTGGCACCGCTGCGGGCCGCGGGCGGCCGGGTGCTCGCCGGGCTGCGGCCCGCGCTCCCCGACCGGGAGATCGTGCCCGGCGAGCTGCTGCCGCTGGCCGGGCGGCGGCTGCGCGCGGTGTGGACCCCGGGCCACACGCCCGGCCATGTCTGCCTCTACCTGGAGGAGAGCCGCCGCCTCTTCTCCGGCGACCACCTCCTGCCGGAGATCTCCCCGCACATCGGGCTCTACGAGGACCCGGACGACCTCACCGAGACCGACCCGCTGGGCGACTACCTCGACTCGCTCGAACGCGTCGCCCGGCTGTCCCCCGCCCAGGTGCTCCCCGCCCACCAGTACGCCTTCGCTGACGCGCCCCGCCGGGTGCGTCAGCTGCTCGACCACCACGCGAGCCGCCTCACCGAGCTGCGTGCTCTCCTCGTGGACGGGCCCCGCACTCCCTGGCAGCTCGCCGAGACGCTGCCGTGGAACCGCGCCTGGCACGAGATCCCCGCCTCCTCCCGCACCATCGCCGTCTCCGAGACCGAGGCGCACCTGCGCCGCCTCACAAAGCTGGGCCGCGCCGAGGCGGTGCCGGGCTCCGACCCGGTCACGTACGTGGCCACCTGAAGCTGCGCTCGCGCTGCGCTTGCGGAGGTCCTGTTTTTCAGGGGCGCGGGGACGCGGGCTGCGCTTGCGGTGGACCAGGCACCGGACGTGCCCCGTTAGGGGCGCGGGGAAGCGCGCTGCGCTTGCGGGGGACCTGTGCCCCGTTAGGGGCGCGGGGAACTGCGCGACAAGCCACCGCGGTGGCGCGCGTCACCTCCGGCCCCAATGGGGCAGACGCGTTGTCTCCCGACCACCGGCCCGGTGGGGGCGGGCCGCGCAGTTCCCCGCGCCCCTACGGGGCACTACGGTGCCTGGTTCGACGCGGGCGCAGGGTGCGCACCCGGGGAGGTTAGGGTGGCGGACGCAGCAGCTCCCGGCACGGGCCCGCGCCCGTCGGCCACCCCCGCGCGGAGCGCACCTCGCCCCACCGAAAGGCCACACCGCTCATGCCCCTGCGCCGCCGCGCCGCCGTCCTGGTCGTCACCGCCGCCGTCAGCGCGCTGTCCGCGCTGTCCGTGCCCGCGGCGACGGCGGACACCGCGACTCCCTCCGCGTCCGCGTCCGCGCCCAAGCCGCCGTCCGGGCTGTACGGCGCCGGGGATCCGACGTACGACGGGGTGTGGCGCCAGTCGTACGCGCTGCTGGCGCTGAAGACGGCGGGCGTGAACCCGGCCGCGGCGGCGGTCGGCTGGCTGACCGGCCAGCAGTGCGCCGACGGCGGCTTCCCCTCGTACCGCGCGAACACCGCCGTGGCCTGCGACCCCAAGCACGAGGACACCAACGCGACGGGCATCGCCGTCCAGGCGCTGGCCGCGCTCGGCGGGCACGACGCGGCCACCGCCAAGGCGGTCGCGTGGCTGGCCACCGTGCAGAACGCGGACGGCGGCTGGTCGTACAACCCCGGCGGCGCCTCCGACCCGGACTCCGTCGGTGTGGTGATCGGCGCGCTCAAGGCGGCGGGCAAGGACCCGGCGGCGACGGCGAAGGGCGGCAAGACGCCGTACGACGCGCTGCGGACCTTCCAGTTCGGGTGCGCGGCGAAGCCCGCGGACCGCGGCGCCTTCGGGTACCCGATGAACGGCAAGCTGACGGTCAACGCCAAGGCCACCGCGGACGCGGTGCGCGGCGCGCAGGGCGCGACCTTCGTGGTGGCCGCCCCCGCCGCGGACATCGCCGCGAGGGTGCCGGCGTGCGTCACGGGGCACGACACCGCGGTCGCCACGCCCGCCGACGTCGCGAACGCGGGCGCGGCCTACCTCACGGCGCAGCTCACCGCGGGCGGTGACCACCTCACGGCGGTCACCCCCGGCGCGGACAAGCCGACGGCGGACTACGGCACCACCGCCGACGCCGTCATCGCTCTCGCCGCGGGCGGGCACCTCACCTCGGCGAAGTCCGCGTACACCTGGCTGGCCGCGAACTCCGCCGCGTGGTCGCGCGGCAACCCCGCCGCGCTCTCCCAGCTCGTCCTCGCCGCCCACGCCACGGGCGCCGACCCCCGTGCGGCGGGCGGCGCCGATCTCGTCCGCCAGCTCACCAACCTCGGCCCCGCCCCCACCACGCCCCCGGCCACCCCCGCCAAGAAGAAGGACTCCAAGAAGTCCTCCACCGCCTCCACCCTCCTCATCGTCGGCGTCTTCTTCATCGCCAGCGTCGGCTTCGGCCTCTTCCTGAGCGCCCGCAAGAAGCGGCAGCCTTGATGGCTGCGGAAGAAGCCGAGCCCCGTGGGGGCGCGAGGAAGCGCGCTGCGCTTGCGGTGGGCCTGTTTTTCAGGGGCGCGGGGAACTGCGCGACAAGCCACCGTGGTGGCGCGCGTCACCACCGGCCCCAATGGGGCAGACGCGTTGTCTCCCGACCACCGGCCCGGTGGGGGCGGGCCGCGCAGCCTCTCCGTACGAGGAGTTCCGTCATGTCCTTCGCCCGAAAGGCCCGCACCGCGGGAATCGGCG
>NZ_JBFAXL010000129.1:0-6233 GCF_040680795.1 Streptomyces sp. NPDC051976 | reverse complement strand
CCGAGCACGTCGAGCGCCGTCAGCACCGCCTGCCGTGTGCTGTCCGAGACACCCGGCTTGCCGTTCAGCACCCGGCTGACCGTCGCCTCGCTGACCCCGACTTTCTGGGCCACCTGCACGAGTTTGCGTACCATGAGCGCACTATATCCGCGCTTCGCAGTTGATTTTCTGCGCGATGCTTGCACATCTTACGCGACTCCTTGACGAGCTTGTAGGGTTTTTGCGTAAATGTGTTTCCCTATTGCGTGCCTGGTGGGGGCGACGTAGCTTGTGCGTCACCTCGGGGAGCGGCCGCCCCCTCCAACACCCTCATGACCAGGGACGATTCATGACCGGTTTCCCGGCGGGCAGCAGTGCCCGCATAGCCCTCGCCGTCGCCACGGCCGCCGGACTCGCCCTCGCGGTGAGCGCCTGCGGCGGCTCCGCCAGCTCGTCGAAATCCGCCGACGGCACCGTCACCGTCACCGTGAACGACATGCCCGCCAAGACCGACCCCGTGAACCGGAAGATCTTCCTGGAGGACGTCGCCGCCTTCGAGAAGCTCCACCCGAAGATCAAGGTAGTGCCGCACGAGGGCCAGATGGACCCGCAGACCTTCACCACCAAGCTGGCGGGCGGCCAGCTCGAGAACGCCTTCTACGTCTACTACACCGATCCGGCGGGGCTGATCGCCAAGCACCAGGCCGCCGACATCACGCCGTACCTGTCGCAGTTCCCGGCCGTGAACCAGGTCAAGCCGCAGCTGCGCAAGGTGTTCCAGGACGCCAATGGACACACCTACGGCCTGCCCGAGGGCAACTACTCGATGGGCCTGGTCTACAACCGCGCGCTGTTCAAGCAGGCCGGGCTCGACCCGGACAAGCCGCCGACGACCTGGGACGAGGTCCGCGCGGACGCCAAGAAGATCGCCGCGCTCGGCAAGGGCACCGTCGGCTACGGCGACTACAGCAAGTCCAACACCGGCGGCTGGCACTTCACCGCCGAGATGTATTCGCGTGGCGGCACCGTCGCCAAGCAGCAGTCCGACGGCAGCTGGAAGGCCGACTTCGACAACGCCACCGGCAAGGCGGTGCTCCAGCAGTTGCACGACATGCGCTGGACAGACGACTCGATGGGCCAGCGCCAACTACTGGAGTGGGCAGACCTGTTGCAGATGATGGGCGCGGGCAAGCTCGGCATGTACCTCGCCACCTCGGACAACATCCCCACCATCGCCTCGCAGTACAAGGGCGACCCCAAAGACTACGGCCTCGGCCCGATCCCCGGCGGCAAGGGCACATTGGCCGGCGGCGGCGGGTTCATGTTCAACCCCAAGGACACCCCCGAGCAGATCAAGGCCGCCATGGCCTGGGTGACCTTCAAGTACGAGAACCCCGACCGCATCACCCTCGGCTCCCAGCGCGCGGCCCAGGCCAAGCAGCCGGTCGGCCTGCCCGAGCCGAACATCTGGACCGGCACCGCCGCACAGACCAAGTCCACCGCCGACACCAAGTACGCCAATGTGCCGGTCGCCAACTACGCGCCGTTCCAGCAGACCATCGCCGGGATCCCGCTGGAGCTCGAGCCGCCGAAGGCCCAGCAGATCTACGCCGTGCTGGACACCGCCATGGCCAAGGTTCTGACGCAGAAGGACGCCGACATCGACGCCCTGCTGTCGGACGCCTCCAAGCAGGTCGACTCCCTGCTCGCGGCGCAGTAGCCGCACGGAAGCCCACCCTGCACTGCCCGCGGGTCCCTCCGAACCCTGACGACCGGCGCGACCCGCGGGCGCCGAACAAGGAGATCCCATGGCCACCTCCCTGGCCCCACGCCGCACCGGCTCCCCCGCGGCGCCGCCCCGCGACCGCGCCGGGGCACGCACCGCGCGGCACGCCCGGCTGCGCCGCCGGATCGCCGACAACGCCCTGGCGTACGCCTTCATGGCGGCCGGCATCGTCTGCTTCGCGGTGTTCTCGTGGTACCCGCTGGTCCGGGGCGTCATCCTCAGCTTCCAGCAGGACAACCTGATCACCGACCCGCAGTGGGTGGGCCTGGACAACTACCACCACCTCTTCGCCGACCCGCTGTTCTGGACGGCGTGGAAGAACACCGCGGAGTTCACCAGCCTCGCGCTCCTGCTCGGCTACGCGGTGCCGTTCGTCATCGCGGTTCTGCTCAACGAACTGCGGCACTTCAAGGCGTACTTCCGCATCGCGGTGTACCTGCCGGTGATGCTGCCGCCGATCGTCAGCGTGATGCTCTGGCAGTTCTTCTACGACCCCGGCGACGGGCTGTTCAACACCGCGCTACGTGGTGCGCATCTGCCCACCTCGCAGTGGATCCAGTCGCCGCACACCGCGATGATCTCGCTGGTCCTGGTGTCGACTTGGTCCAACATGGGCGGCGCGACGCTAATGTACCTGGCCGCACTCCAGGCCATCCCCGGCGAGCTGTTCGAGGCCGCGGAGCTGGACGGCGCCGGAATCTGGGCCCGGCTGCGTTTCGTGACCCTGCCGCAGATGCGGTTCATCATGCTCGTCCTGCTGCTGCTCCAGATCGTCTCGACGATGCAGGTCTTCATCGAGCCCTTCCAACTGACCGGTTTCACCGACCCGTCGACCATCACCGTGATGACACTGATCTACCGCTACGCCTTCGCCGTCAACAACGACTTCGGGCTCGCGGCGTCGATGAGCGTGCTGCTGTTCGCCGTGCTCGGCGTCTTCTCCGCGCTGTACCTGCGGCTGACCCGCGAATCGGACTGAGACCATGACCACTGCCTCCCCCGCCTCCGCCTCCCCGGCGACCCGCAGCCTGATCTCCGACCAGGAGCTGGCCCGGCCGCGCAACCGCGCCGCCTACTTCTCGGTGCTGACCGTCACGACCGTGCTGTTCGCGGCCGCCTTCCTCTTCCCCCTGTACTGGATGACGAGTTCGGCGCTGGAGACCCCGCGCGAATTCGCCGCGCAGACCCCGACGCTGCTGCCGAAGTCCGTGCACGTCACCGCGTACAAGGACGCGTGGACGCAGATGGACATCGCGCACTTCTTCCTCAACACCGTCTGGTACGCGGCCGGCGGCTGGCTGATCCAGATCTCGGTGGACGTGTGCGCCGCCTACGCGCTGTCCAAACTGCGGCCCGCGTTCGGCAAGGCGATCTTCGCCGGGATGCTCGCCAGCCTGATGCTGCCGGCGGCCGCGCTGCTGGTGCCCGCGTATTTGACGGTCTCCGACCTTCCGCTGCTCCACCTCAATCTGCTCAACACACCCTGGGCGTTGTGGCTGCCGGGCGCGGCCAACGCGTTCAACATCTACGTACTGCGCCGCTTCTTCGACCAGATCCCGCAGGAATTCCTCGACGCCGCCAGCATCGACGGAGCCTCCCGCCTGCAGACGCTGCTGCGCGTGGTGCTGCCACTGTCGCGTCCGGTGCTCGCAGTGATCTCGATCTTCGCGGTCGTCGGGATGTGGAAGGACTTCCTGTGGCCACTGCTGGTGCTCCAGGACCCCGACAAGCAGACGCTGTCCGTGGCGCTTCACCGGCTGTCCACCTCCACCACACAGGTGCCGCCTACTGAGATGATCGCCGGCCTGTCCATCGCGGCGGTGCCGATGATCGTGCTGTTCCTCTTCTTCCAGCGGCACATCCTCGGCGGTCTGTCCGCAGGAGCACTCAAGGGCTAACCCGGCCCTGAGATTGCCGTCGGCCACCCGTCGCCAGGGCCGCCAACCGCCGCCGCGCTACTCCCTCCCGCTCTTCAGCCTGCCGTTTTGCCCGCTTCACCTTCTATGAACGCCCTTCACCCAAGGAGCCCGCCCCGTGGCCAATCAGCCCGTCGCAGCCGAGCAGCACGCCGATCACGTCGAGGCGTCCGTACACGTCTTGCACGCCGAGCCCGCCCACTGGTGGCGTAACGCCGTCATCTACCAGGTCTACCCGCGCTCCTTCGCCGACGGTGACGGCGATGGGATCGGCGACCTGACCGGTGTCCGCGACCGCCTGCCGTATCTGGCCGAACTCGGCGTGGACGCCCTGTGGTTCAGCCCCTGGTACGCCTCACCGCAGGCCGACGCCGGGTACGACGTCGCCGACTACCGGCGTATCGACCCCGCCTTCGGCACCCTGGAGCAGGCCGAAGCCCTGATCGCCGAGGCGCACGCGCTCGGCCTGAAGATCGTCGTCGACGTGGTGCCAAACCATGTCTCCGACCAGCACGCCTGGTTTCAGGAAGCGTTGTCCACGGGGCCCGGCGCCGAGGTCCGCGAGCTGTTCTGGTTCCGCCCCGGCCGCGGCCCGGAGGGCGAACTGCCGCCCAACGACTGGCAGTCCGTCTTCGGGGGACCCGCCTGGACCCGTACGTCCAACCCCGACGGCACGCCCGGCGAGTGGTACCTGCATCTCTTCGCGCCCGAGCAGCCCGACCTCAACTGGAACAACCCCAAGGTGCGCGAGGAGCACGAGAGCGTACTGCGCTTCTGGTTCGACCGCGGCGCCGACGGCGTGCGGATCGACTCCGCGACGATGCCCGTCAAGGATCCCGCGCTGCCGGACTTCGCGCACGACGCCCCGCCGACGCCGCACCCGTACATCGACCGCGACGACGTGCACGGCATCTACCGAGCCTGGCGGGCGCTCGCCGACGGCTACGAGCAGCCGCGCGCTCTGATCGGCGAGGTGTGGCTCGCCGACCCGGTGCGGTTCGCCCACTACATGCGGCCCGACGAGATGCACAGCGCTTTCAACTTCGACTACCTCAACTGCCCCTGGGACGCGGCCGAGTTGCGCCGGGTCATCGACGCGACGCTGGCGGCGCACGCCTCGGTCGGGGCCCCCGCGAGCTGGGTGCTGTCCAACCACGACGTCACCCGGCACGTCACCCGCTACGGCCGCTCCGACACCTCCTTCGGGCTGGCGCTGCGCCAACACCGGGTGCCCACCGACTTGGAGTTGGGCACCCGCAGGGCGCGGGCCGCGCTGCTGCTCGACCTGGCGCTGCCCGGCGGCTGCTATCTCTACCAGGGCGAGGAGCTGGGGCTTTGGGAGGTGGAGGACATCCCCGACGAGCTGCGCCAGGACCCGATCTTCCACCGTACAGGCGGCACCGACATCGGCCGTGACGGCTGCCGGGTGCCGCTGCCCTGGTCGGGCGAGCGGCCGCCGTTCGGCTTCAGCCCCGAGGGCGCCACTGCGCCGCCGTGGCTGCCGCAGCCGAAGCTGTGGGCCGCGTACACCGCGCAGGCGCAGGACGGCAGGCCGGGTTCGATGCTGACCTTCTACCGGACCGCCTTGGGACTGCGCCGCCGCGAGCGGGGGCTGCGCGGCGCGGACTTCCGCTGGCTGCCCGGAAACGCTCCCGGCGTCCTGGGCTTCGCCCGCGGCGACGGCTTCTTCTGCCTGGCCAACCTCTCCGGTGGGGCCGCGCCGCTGCCCGCGGACGCGGACATACTCCTCGCCAGCGACCCGGGATTCGACGCAGGCACGGGAGAGCTGCCGAACGACATGACCGTATGGCTGCGGCAGCGCTGACCAGCGCACCAGCAGCAACCCGACCCGGCCCGACGGAGAAAGCAGAGCGTCATGACTCGGAGACTTGCGGAAGTGGCCAAGCGGGTGGGCGTCAGCGAGGCGACGGTCAGCCGGGTGCTGAACGGCAAGCCGGGTGTCTCGGACAGCACACGGCAGGCGGTGCTGACGGCGCTCGACGTGCTCGGCTATGAGCGGCCGACCCAACTGCGGGGTGTGCGGGCTCGGTTGGTGGGGCTGGTGCTGCCCGAGCTGCAGAACCCGATCTTCCCTGCCCTCGCGGAGGTCGCCGGCGGCGCGCTGGTCCAGCTCGGCTTCACCCCCGTGCTCTGCACGCGCACCGCGGGCGGGCTGACCGAGGCCGAGTACGTGACGATGCTGCTGGACCAGCAGGTCTCCGGCGTCATCTTCTGCGGCGGCCTGAGCGCCGACGAGTACGGCGCCCTGCTCCAGCGGGCTGTCCCCGTCGTACTACTCAACGCCGCGGTCGACTACGCGGCGATCCAGGCGGAACGGCAGCAGGACCGGGCACCCGCCCGGCCGCTCGACCGGCCCGGGTTCGCGGAGCGCGGCAGCGCGTACCACCCGGCCGAGCGGCACCAGGACCGGCTGGACCGCAGGACGGTTCGTACGCTCGGTTTTCCTCAGGTGTCGACGGATGACGTGGCCGCGGTCCAACAGGCCTACGCCCACCTGTCCTCCCTCGGCCACACAAAAATCGGACTCATGG
>NZ_JBFAXL010000128.1:0-6523 GCF_040680795.1 Streptomyces sp. NPDC051976 | reverse complement strand
AACTCTTCCGGATAAGGCTTAGGCACAGCGACATCCTTCCCACCCGCCCCACAGGGCAAGCCAGTTCAGACGTCACCCGATCGTGCACCAGACCCGAGCGCGGCCGGGCCCAACTCGCTGGCCGCGACCGCGGATTGGGCCCGTTGCTGCGGGCAGTTCGATGGTCGGCCGATCAGTGGCTCGGGGCTTCGATGCTGGCGTTGGTTCTGTGTTGACAGCCTGCGAGAATCGACGAAGCTCAGCCGATCAACGGAGGTGCGAGTGCCATCGATCGCCCTGTACTACCCCTGGCGACACTTCCAGGAGGAAAGCTCGGTGAAACTGGCCCTGCTGACATGGGACAAGCTCGTGCGCGTGCGCCCCCCGGAACTGACGGAACTGTGGGACGACGACACTGACTTGGTCCGGCAACTGCGTTCGGAGACCGACTTCCTGATCGAAACCGTCCCAAGCAAGGCTGATCTGGCGGCCGTGACGGACGCCTTTAGAGCGCTGCTCACCACTCATGGGCAGGAGATTACGGGCCGATTCGGGCTGCAGACCCCTATTGTGTATAGCCACGAAGATCGACAGTACAGAATGGCAGTGAGCAACAACCCGTTCCCGGGGAACTACGAGTTTTCTTTGTACTCAGACCCCGCGAATCCCCTTATCGGCCGCGAACTGTCCGATTTGCTTATTTCTTCAGACCTGGCGCGTCGGGTGACGGGCACTGGCTATCGTGAGTGGATAAGTGTCCGCAGCCCGATGGGATCTGCCTACATGGCCGCACTAAGCGACGCGATAGCCCGCCACAACATGACCTCGCTGGTCACCGACGACCCCCGGATGCACCGTGCCGTTGGTGCATTGGACCGCTTGCCCGAGATGCTTCTTCGCGATGAGCCCCAACCTCCGGGATTTGAGGACGCCGATAGCGCCTATCTGCAAGTTGCCATCCAGGCGGTTCTCGAACCGTTGAATCTCCTGGACCTGCCCCTATCCAAACTCATCCGCTTCCGCGATCGGTATCGGGCCGAGCTGGCCGCTTTTCGCATACACCTCGAAGAGGTCTCAACTGAGCTGCAGGCCATCGCCGCAGTCGAGAACCTAGCCGTCGCGCATGCCCACCTGGAATCCCTATATGTGAGACATACCAAGCCGAAGCTCGATGACCTCAGAAGAGCGCTGCGAGCGCTGGGCGTCGAATCAACCTCCGGAGCGATGGTCCTGAAGATCGACGCCAACGCAGCAGCCGGCACCATCCTGGGTGCCGTTGCTGCCGCAGGCGGACAACTTGCTGTCGCTGGTGTGGCAACGGCCATTGCCGTTTTCCCATATGTTGCCAGCAGGCTCATGTCGCGCCGTCAGACGATCGTAGGCTCCCCGGTTGCTTACCTGCTCGCAGCTGAACGCGAACTCGGCAGCACGTCGCTGATTCGCTGGCGTCGGCACTGAATCCTCTCCGGCCTCTGGCAGCGAGCGCATCGATGAGCTGTCCCTTCGTCGACGAGAATGCTGTTCACCACGGTTCGGCGGTGGGACCGCTGTGTTCTGCGGGTTGGGACGGGGGCCGCGGCTGGGCGGGCCGTGTGCGAAGCACAGCGGTGCGTTCTGCCAACTGCTGGCGGAGGAGTTGGTTCTCGGCCGTCGCTTGGTGTAGGGCACCGACGAGGGCTTCGACGTCGGCCTTGAGCTGGGCAATCTCCTCCACGTCGGCAGCCCGTAGTTCCTTGAGCCGGCGGACCTGCTTGCGCAGGCGCTGTTCGCTGTCCGGGGTGGCGCCGCGGGCGCGGACCTTGTCGTAGAACTCGTTCTTCAGGTCGGTGTGCCGCTGGGTGAGTGCGATGCGAGGAACGCCGGCTTCGAGGGCGAGGGCGACGATCGTCAGGGCGCCGTTGGAGTGTTCGGGGGTGCCGCCCAGGATGCGTTCTATCGCGGCACGGATGCGTTCGCGTTCGTCTGGGGCGGGGCTCATGATGGTGGCTCCTGGACGTGGGTTCGGTCGTGTTCGTGGCGGTCGGCGAGGTCCCGGAGGCCCCCGGCGCGTTGGGCGAGCCGGTCAGCGAGCGGACTCGGCACCGCCTCTGAGGCGGCCTGCTTCTCCAAGGCCCGGGCGTACGCCAGGAGTTCGCTGGCGTGCCGGTCGCTGCGCGCAATATTCGCGCAGGACGGCCGGCACCGGTCCAGGCTCGGGGCGTCGCTGACATCGAGCACGGTTCATCCGCGAGTGGGACCGAGACGCGGTCACGGACGCGCAGGAGGTGACGGTAGCCGTAGCCCGGGTAGCAGCCGCCGGCATGCCCCTGGGGATGTCCGAGAACGCCACGATCGCCGCGGCCGCGCAGCGCCTGACGGACGCCGCCGTCCAGAACGAGGGACAGGAAGCGATCGAGGCCGCCGTACGGCAGCTCCGGATCGCGTTCTATCCGTCCGAGGCGGGGCGGCCCGCCACCGCCTCGTAGACGCTGCAGGCCGCTGCCGGGCGACGGCACCTGGAAGGTGTCGAGGTCGATCATGAAGCAGGGTGCGAGCGAGTGCCAGCGCTGACGACGAAGGGCCGAGGGTTCCATACTTTCGGCGGCCATGGGCGTGGAAGAAGGGGAAGGCTGACGTGTGGGGCCGAGGCGACTACGAGGTTGGCAGGCAGTCTGATGTGCCGTTGAAGATGAGGTTGAGCCTGTCTGCCGTGGCCGTGGCTGAGATGACGGCACGTGCGTGGTGCGTGGTGCTGAGCATCGCGTAGGAGACCTTGGTGGGCCCTTCGTCGTTCTTCGCGTCCAGGTCGGGCATGTATATGCCCGGCTTGCGGCCGAAGTAGGCCGCCGCCGTCTGGATCTCCGTGTGCATGGAGGCGGGGTCGGTCCAGCCCTTCCCGTTCTCCTGCTGCTCCGCGGTGAACACCCGGCGGGCCTTTCCCTTGCCGCACGGCACGTCTCTCGAGGCGTCCGAGGACACGGTGTACGGCGGCTTCTCCGAGCCCGCGTGGGCGAACGCCTTGAGGGCGGCCGTGAAGTCTGTTCGCAGGTCCGCGCCCGCCTGCCCTGCTGTCGGTCCCGAAGGCGACGAGGAACCGCAGGCCGCGCCGCCCAGGAGAAGCGCGCCGCAGACTGCTGCTGTGCCGATTGCCGTACGTGGTCTCCGGGTCATGCGGACACGCTAGCGGCGAGCGCTGCGCCCCTTCTCCTCGGTACCCCCGTGCCAGGGTGACGACGCCACCGTTGATGAGGCAGGTGAACCCAGGAGTGCTTCCACATGTGCGGCCGTGCGGGCTGGCTGGCGATCCGGTCAGGGGAGTTTCGCGAGTTGGGCGTTGATCACGCGCATGGGCAGGACCGCTGGCCTGCCGGGGAAGTTCTCGGTCCAGAACCAGGCGATGACGGAACCCCTGCGTACCAGCAGGAAGCGGAAGGGAGCGCGGGAGGTGCCTTCTTCATCGGTCAGCTTGTCCGTGATGCCGTACTCAAGGGCCTCGTCGCCCAGGTGTGGGTCAGGCAGGACCTGGGGGTGTTCGAGGCTTTCGGTCTTGGCGACTGGCCCGGCGAACGACTTGCACTGGGGGAGCGCCGCGCGCAGGTCGGCGGGGACCTTGGGTGCGTCGGCCGGCCGGTAGGCGATCAGGGCCACCGTGACGTGGTCGCGGCCGCGGAGGATGTCGGCGGCGCGGGCGTACTGGCGGTAGGCACTGGCCTGTTGAATGTTTTCGTAGACGTGCTGGCAGGCTGCAGGCGAGACCCGCGGCAGGTTGTCCGCGAACAGGGTGACCGGCATCTCCGTCCCGGCCGTGGTGCGGCCCGCCAATGTGGAGATGTCGTCTCCGGGGACGTCCTTCGGGGTGAGCACCAGGAGGTGGACGTAAGCCCGGAACAGCGGCTGTGGACACTGGTGTTGTGGAATCCCTGGTTCCTGGTCGGTGGTCTCGTCTTCGGCGTGTCCGCTTGGGAGTTCGGAAGCGCGAACGGTTCGAGTGGCGGAACCGCCTGAATGGCGTCGGGGCTCACAATCAGACCATCCAAGATCATTTTTTCGCCGTGAGCATCAGGATTGGGTGCGTGCAGTGTGCTGGCTGGGTGCCGCGTTCGGGCAGGATGGGTCGCGCGCTTGACAGCGTCGATTCGCAGTCAATGTGGCGAAGGGCGTGGACCGCGCGCTACGAAACCTCTGACGGCGGGGCAGCTACATCCGCATGTCAGCGGCCGAAACGTCGGAGTCCTGCGGAGCTTGGTCGTCCCTCTATGGCGGGCGACGACCACTGCGGACGTACACGCATCCGCAGACGCTCCTGCGGTTCTCGCTTAGCGATCCCACAGAGTTGACGAGTCGGACCACCCCGCTCGCGCGGGGAGAACACCAGCCGTCCACGCCGCGGATGTAGTTCTGGCGGACCATTCCCCGCCTGCGCGGGGTGGACCTGGCTTCTCATGCCCCGGTGCGCGCTCGAAATGCGATCTTCGTACTCACATGAAAGCGTGGAAGCTACGCATCCTCCGACATCTCCTACAGGAGGAGGCACACTCATGGGCAAGAAGCAGAGTCGGCAGAACCGTGGAGCCCGCACCGGCGGTCATGAACGCAGTGCCCCCAGCGCGACGAAGGAGCAGGCGACGACCCCTGCCGCGGGTGAGACGGTGCGCCCGATCTTGGAGGAGCACGTCTCCCATAAGCAGCAGCGGAGGTTCGGCCACAACTGATCGTCAACGACCGGCCGGGGCCGAAGTCGAGTTGATGGCAGACGTAAGGCCGCCGTCACCGGCGCTGACCCGCGGCACCTGTGCGCGGTGTTCAACCTCACTCCGGAGGCCGAACTCCGCTACACCCGCTTCTTCCACCCCGACCCCAAGGACATGACGTATCCGGCTGCACCATGGAGACGTCGTGACCGAGCACCACGCTCGGACGCGGTCATCCCAGAAGGCTGCCCGGTCAGCGCCGGCCGCCGCCGATGCGGCGGTCGTCGGCCAGCGCGGTAAGCGGGCCGAACTCGCGGGCAAGCTGGTTCCACGTCAGAACCTCGCCACAGCGGGCCGGGAATTCCTTCGGGTTGAACTCGGGCATGCTCCAGGTGCCAGTGCCCCGGTCCCGAAGCCACAGGTCCCCGTCACCGTCGATCACAGTCGGCGGGACCGGTACGGGCTCGGCCTGATCGGTGGGCTCCCAGGTGACCCGGCCCGGGTGGGAAACGCGGCGCAGCTCGGTGGTGGCCAGCCGGGCGGCCAAGTCACGGGTGGACTCTTCGGCGTCCTTGACCGACGCGAGCCGGAATGCGTCGTCAAGTACGGGCAGGGCTGGATTCTTGCTGCGCTTTGAACTCATACGCTGGCTACCTCCGGTGGGGGGCATCACATCCGTTGTGGCACCCCGTAGGGGAACACGGTATCCGAGGCGGGAGCCCGGCCGGCTACGACCACCGTCCAGGTGGAGGCGCTGGCACACAGGGCGGTGGGGGCTAGGACTTGTCCGGCCGATCATGTGACTACTTCGTGCCCGAGCGGCTCCTGTGGGTATGGGGCGGGGTGATCTGACGGATGCCGAGTGGGAACGGCTTCGGCCGTTCCTACCGGTCAGCAACGGGCGTTGTGGCAGGTGGCGGGATCATCGGCAGGTGATCGACGGGATCCTGTACCGGGTGCGGACCGGGGTGCAGTGGTGTGATCTTCCCGAGCGTTTCGGACCGTGGAAGACTGTCTACGAGCGCCACCGCCTTTGGTCGGCCGACGGAACCTGGGAGCGACTGCTCCAACAGGTCCAAGCCGTGGCCGACGCCGCAGGCGAGATCGACTGGGACGTTTCGGTCGACTCCACGATCGTCCGCGCGCATCAGCATGCGGCTGGCGCCCGCACCAATCCGCCTCCGGCGCCGGGACTAAAGGGGGCCGAAGGGATGGAACACCAGGACGAGACGTCGTGGCAGAGTCTTGCTGCCCGCTTGGTGGAGGTGGTGCGTGGTGCAAGGGCCGGCCGACGGTGGCGGCGGCGGGGTCTTGGGCCGCGAGAGGTTCCTCGGTCGGCCGTTCATAGCTGTGGTCCAGGCAGCCGACGTCCTGATGATCTGTGCTGTTGTAGCCGCGATGCACGACACTGTGTAGGGGGCGAGTGGGGTATCGGCTGGCTAGGGTCGCCCTATGACGCACAGTTTCGCGCTCCACGTCCTCGATGCCGACCTCGAACCCGAGCCGCTCGACTCGGCGCAGATCGTCTCCGGCACACCCGAGGTGACCGGGAAGGTGGTCTGGGAGTCGGCGGATGGCAAGCAGATCCGGGGTATCTGGCAGATCACTCCCGGCGTGGTAACTGACACTGAGGCGGACGAGCTGTTCGTGGTGGTCAGCGGCTCGGCGACGATCGAGGTCGAGGGCGGGTCGACGCTGCAGGTCGGGCCGGGCGACCTGGCTGTGCTGCGCGAAGGCGACCGAACGACGTGGACGGTTCACGAGACGCTGCGGAAGGTCTACGTGATCAACCTCTGAGGTGAGGCCCGGGGGCTGGCTCTCACGTTGACGCTCGCAGCGGCGGCTCCACGAGCGGTTCGGCCCGGTCAGCACGC
>NZ_JBFAXL010000127.1:0-6694 GCF_040680795.1 Streptomyces sp. NPDC051976 | reverse complement strand
CGACCGGTTCAGGCACGGACTCGGGCTCGATCGTCATCTCACTCACTTGGCGTCTCCATGATCAACAGATCCGCCGTTTATTAGACACTCCCTACGCCTACAGCAAAGGCAACGGCATTGGGTTTAGGGGGTGGTGGGGAGGGGTTGTGCACGGCGCGGCGGAGTTGCTCGAGTTTGGGTGCAAGATACGGGTGGGGTCGTGTCGGTAGCGTCCGTCGGCGTAGCTGCGGGCCAGTCCGCGGAGTTCGAGGTGCATTCCGGCGGGCCGGGCGGTGGTGGCCCGTCTGGAGTGGGTTGGCCGGTGTGGCTGGGGCGTAGGTCTCAAGGTGGCGTCTGGCCACACTGTGCTTCTCGCCGGTCGTACCGATACGCAGGCGGATAGCGTGCTTGCGCCCAGGGCGGGTGCCGTTCATCCGGCTGATCCTGGGCTTCGGTGGCCGAGTTTGCTCAGATCGGCGGCTCGGGTGCCTGCGGGTTGGAGGTCGCTGCCGGGGTGGAGGCGGGCTCCTGCGGTGCCGTTGGTCAGGGTGCGCTGAGGTTGGGCCGGGGTGGGTTGCGGTTTGTCGGTGTCGAGGAGGGTGAGGGCGGCTTCGGGTCCGTGGTCGCGGCGGGTGTTGGCGATCTCGTCGAGGTCCCACACCATCGAGCCGACGATGGTGCGGCGTCGCCCGCGGACTTGGACGGTGCCGCGGACGAGGAGTAGGGCGCTGTGGAAGATGGTGTGGGCGCAGGCGTCGTGGGAGTCTTCGAAGAACGCCAGGTCGACCAAGCCGTATCCGTCTTCGAGCGTCACGAAGATGACGCGCTTGCCGGACGCGATGGGTGGGGTCTGTGTGGATGCCCGTACCCCTGCGACGAGGACGTGTTGTCCGGCGCGCAGGTCGGCCAGGTGCTTGGCGTCGACCGCGCCGATCTCCCGCAACAGCCGGTGGTGGTGCTCCATCAGGTGTTGGGTGACGTCGATGCCGAGCACGTGGAGTTCTGCCCCGAGGGTTTCGCGGCTGGTCATTTCCGGCAGCCCTGACGGCTGTGCTGCGCCGATCGCCTCGGTGCTCAGTGGCAGTTGGCCGTCGCCGGGGGTGCGGCCCCGCGTCTGGCGGTGGAGTTCGTTGATGTGCAGGAGCAGGTCGCGGCGGGTGAGCTTCCCGTCGTGCAGGCAGGTGAGTGCGCCGATTTCGGCGAGGCGTTCGGCGACGGGCCGGCTGGGGCGGGCGCGTTGCCAGAAGTCGCCCAGCGATCCGTAGGGTTGGCCGCCCGTGATGCGGGTGCATTCGTCGTCGGTGATGCCGCGGACTTGGGACAGGGCGAGCCGGACGCCCCACCGATCGGTGTCGACGTGTTCGATGGTGTGGGTGGGTTTTGAGTGGTTGATGTCGACGGGGAGGATGGGTATGTCGTGGTGGCGGGCGTCGGCGACGATCACGCGCTTCGGCCACATCCCCGGGTCGTGTTCCAACAGCCCCGCATAGAGCGCCGCCGGATGGTGCGCCTTGAGCCAGGCGGACTGCAGGGCGGGCGCGGCGAAGGCGACGGCGTGGGCGCGGCAGAACCCGTAGGCGCCGAACGCTTCCACCGTCTTCCACACCTCCTCCCGCACCGCCGCGTCATACCCGCGGGCGCGGGCTTCGCGGTGGAACCAGTCCCGGAGTCTGGGGAGCCGTTCTTTGTCGGCGAGTGCGCGGCGGGCCATCTCGGCCAGGGCGCGGTCGCAGCCGGTGAGGACCGACAGGGTTTCGATGATCTGTTCGTGCCAGATGGTGACGCCGTAGGTGTCGGCGAGTACGGGTTCGAGGTCGGGGTGGGCGTAGGTGGGGGTGGTGCCGTGGCGGGCGGCGATGTACCGCTCGGGCATGCCGCCTGCGACTGGCCCTGGGCGGAAGAGGCTGATGTCGGCGATGACGTCTTGCGGGTCGCGCGGTTGCAGGCGGGACAGCAGGTCCTGCTGGCCGGGGGATTCGAGTTGGAACATGCCGATGGTGTCGGAGCCTTGAATCATTTTGAAGGCGAAGAAGTCGTCCAGCGGGACCTGCCGGGCGTCGTCGAGGTCGATGCGCTCACCCGTGGTGCGCGCGATCTCCGTCACCGCGTGGGCCATCGCGGACTGCATCCGCACCCCCAGCACGTCCAGCTTGATCAGCCCCAGTGCTTCGACTTCTTCTTTCGCGGCTTGGACCATGGGGTACTGGCCCTGGGGGGTGGGTTGGACGGGTAGGCGGTCCAGGAGCGTGGCGTTGGTGATGATGACGCCGCAGGGGTGCATGGCCATGCCGCGGACCAGGGCGTCCAGTCCTTCGGCGAGCTCCCACAGGGGCCCGTACTTCTCGGTGTCGGCTGCGAGCCGGCGCAGTTCTGGCAGTTCTGCCAAGGCGCTGGTGATGTCGCAGGCCCGCAGATGCGGGAAGGACTTGGCGATCATGTCGACCTCGTGCGGGGCGATCCCCAGGGCGAGTCCGGTGTCGCGCAGGGCGTGGCGGGCGCGGTAGGTCTCGGGCATCGCGGTGACCGCGACCCGCTCATGGCCGAAGCGGTCGAAGATCGCGTCGTAGCATTCCAGGCGGCGGGCGGATTCCACGTCGATGTCGATGTCGGGAAGCGACGCCCGCCGCACGGACAGGAAGCGTTCGAAGAGGAGTTTGTGGTCGAGCGGGTTGGCGGTGGCGATGTGCAGGGCGTGGCACACCATCGAACCGGCACCGGATCCGCGGGCGGCCACCCGGATGCCCAGTTCCCTAAAGTCGGCGACGACCTGCCCCACTGCCAGAAAGTAGGGGTCGTAGGCCAGGCGGCTGATCACCTCAAGTTCCTGCTCCAGCCGGTCGAGGGCTGCCTGGTCGCGGTCCAGGCCGCGGTCGACCATCCCGGCCTGGCAGCGCTGCCGCAGCAGCCGGCCTGCACCACCGGGATCGGGGTCGGCGCCGACGACCTGCGGTTCGGGGAAGTGCGCACTGCCCACGCCCAGGTCATCGGCAGCGTCAACGCGGCAGCCGTCCGCGGTGGCGGCGGTCTCCGCGAGCAGCCGGCCGGCCCGGGACGGGTTCATCCCGGCGCACTCCACGATCTTCCTGGCGACCGCGGCCATCGCGCCGGGGTCTTTGAGCCACCGCTGCCCGGAATCCACGTGTCGGTGGTCGATCGGCCGCAGCAACCGGGCAGCGTCCAGCACGTCGGCCAGGGGGTGCTGGCCGGGGTCTGCGTAGCGGACGGCGTTGGTCAGCACCGCGGTGGTGCCGGTGCGGTCGGCCAGGGCGACGGTGCGGGCGGCCAGCCGCAGTGAACCGGGTCCTGTCCCGGCCTGGCCGTGCCACACAGACTCGAGCCGCACCCCGTCACCGAAGACCTCCTGCCACGGGCCCAACAACGCCGCCGCGGCATCCTCACGCCCGGCAGACAGGGCCCGCACCGGCTCCGAGGTGGGCCCGAGGAGCGCCACCAGGCCCGGGCCGCCGTACTCCCGCAGCGCCTGCCACGACACCACCGGCCGCCCGGCACCCGCACCTGCAGTACCGACGTGCGCGGCCGAGGTGATCCGGCACAGCCGGCCCCAGCCCGCCCGGTCGGCGGCGAGCAGCACGAAGCGCAGCGGTGGCTCGATGACGTGCGCCCCGCCGCGCACCGGGGTACGGCGGCGCGGACCAGTAGGGCCAGGCGCGAGCGGCTCTACTGCGAGGTCGATGCCGAAGAGCGGGCGGATACCGGCCTGCTCGCAGGCGCCGGCGAAGCGGACCGCGCCGGTGACGGTGTCCCGGTCGGTCAGCGCCAGCGCGTCCATTCCCCGCTCAGCAGCCCGCGCGGCGAGCTGCTCGGGGTGGGAGGCGCCGTAGCGGGGTGAATAACCGGAGGCGACGTGCAGATGCGCGAACTCCGCCATGCCGCACCTCCACCACAATCATCCACCCCTTATCTAAGGATCCATGAAGATTGTCTAGAACTGGTATTCGATTAGCTTAGCGCGGATCACCCCGGTCGGCGAATCGAAACCGCAGGTCAAGGCGGGGGAGAGGTAGGGGGAGTGGCGGCAGGACGCCGGGCGGATGCCGTCGGCTCGTCAGGACGCCAACGGTCACGCCAAGTTGCGCCTGTGTGCGGGGCGCGGTGCCAGCCCTTGTGGGGCGGACCGCGCCCGCGCGGCTAGTTCCGGACGCGCGGCTGCGGTCCGGACCTGCGGCCTGCCGCCGCGGCGGCGAGGACGGCGGCGATCT
This sequence comes from Streptomyces sp. NPDC051976, assembly GCF_040680795.1. Classification (NCBI taxonomy): domain Bacteria; kingdom Bacillati; phylum Actinomycetota; class Actinomycetes; order Kitasatosporales; family Streptomycetaceae; genus Streptomyces; species Streptomyces sp. NPDC051976. Next base: position 2,495 of record NZ_JBFAXL010000127.1, on the reverse strand, counting down.
CGTCGTCGCCCTTGGACTCCTCGTGAGCCGGGGGTTCCCGGAACAGGTCCACCACGGGCGGCGCGGCGGTCGGAGTCGGCAGTGCAAGGGTGCGGTCACCGGGATCGGAGAACAGCGGTGCAGTCAAAAGGGGCCCCCTCGTTAATGGTGCCGGACAGCGTCCGGCGCCCGTTCCTACGCTTCAGTAGCAGTGCGGTCCTCCGGGCCACACCGCTTTCAGTCCCGCGCGGGCGTCGACCAGGGCCACGCCCGACAGTGACGACCAGGACCCATGGGACCCGATCTTTGCCGAGGTCTGCCGGATCTGCTCGCGCAACGCCTCGACTCGCTCGTACGTGCCCGCGGGCCAACCGTCGTGCGCCGGGTGCTCGCGGCCCCGCCGGTCCGTCCACGCCTGCGTCGGATCTACGCGTCGAGGTAGGTGGACACGCAACGGACGGTACACCTGTTCGAATTCAGGAAGCGAGAGCGCGACACGGAAAGGGACCACACGTGCGCCCGTGCGCCTCTACTGGTCGTGGTGGTGATGGGCTTGGCGGAGGCTTTCCTCCAGGGCCTGCATCAGGTCGACGACCGGCTGGGGCTCGGGGGGCTCCGTCCAGTGCTGGCCTTCAAGTTTGGCGGTGACGACCTGGTCGAGGGCTTCGCCGTACTGGTCGTGCAGGTCGGTGATGTCCACGCCGGCGAGCTGCTCGATCAGCATTTCGGCGAGCCCCAGCTCCTGCTCGGTGACCGGTGCCAGGGAGGCGATGTCGCCGGGGTCGCGGAGTTCCTGCGGCCAGCGAAGGCCGTGCACGACCAGGACACCCCGGCGGGGGCGGAGCACGGCCAGGCGCTCGCGGGTGCGTACGGCGAATTTGGCGATCCCCAGGCGGCCGGTGCGGGCGAGGGCTTCCACCAGCAGGGCGTACGGCCGCCCAGCGGCCGGGCCGTCGGGGGCGGCGTAGTAGCCGCGGTCGTACATCAGGGGGTCCACGTCGCCCGGCTCGACGAAGCCCACGATCTCGATCGTCTTGCGGGTGGCCAGCGGCAGGTGGTCCAGATCCTCGTCCGCCAGCACGACCACCCGCCCGTCAGGGGCCTCCCAACCCCGTGCGATCTCGCCTTCGGTGACTTCGCGCTCCTCGGCCTCGCACACGCGCCGGTGCCGGATCCGGGCCCCGTCGACGGCGTGTACCTGGTGCAGCTGCGGCCGCAGGTCCTCCGTCGCCGCGTGCAGGCGCACCGGAACACTGACGAGACCGCAGGTGACGTGACCTGACCACAGGGCGCGCATGATCCCACCCTGCGCCCGGGGCGGCATGGCCGCGCGGGTGCCTACTCCACCAGGGCGAGCACCCGCGGCCCTGGGACGCCCGAGGCATCCCAGCCCGGGAGCGGTGGGTTATTGCGCGCGTGCCGCCTGTGCAGCTCCTGCACGACGTCGTATCCGTTGCCCAGTCCAGCCTCAACCAGGGCGGCCCGCAGCGCTTCGGCCGCCGCGGTCACGGCAGCCATCAACTCCCCGTGCCGTTCATCTTCCGCAGGCGTCCCCGGCGGCAGCTGCCGGCGCTGCCAGGTGGCCAGAGCTTCGACTCGCTCGCCGACCGCCCGCGCCTGCGCGTCCCGCTCGTCAGCGTCCGCCACCCGCCGCGCGTCGACTTCCTTCCGATGCCGCTCCACGTCAGCCCATGCCTGATGGGATCGTTTCTGCAGCTCAACGAGGGAGTAGGGGAAGTCGATGTCGGCCATGGCGCGATGCTACGGGGAAGGTGCGGCACACGGGCTCGGTGGAAAGCGGGGCTCCTCGAGGTGGTGGGGCTCGCGAGCTTTCGAGCGACCGCGAAGCGGCTCGGCCTCGCCATCACGAGGCGCCCCGGTCCCGCACTACTCGCCTTTGTTCACCTGAATAGCAGGAACGCCCGACTCACCGGCCCGGGTGCTTTCTGCGCAATTCGTCACTAAACAGAGAGTAGTGATCGGTTACAGCGAGATACGGCCTTCGGATTCAGAAATTCGTGATACGCTCCGAATTGCTATCCGTGACTTTTCTGCGGCCTAGCATCGCTGCGCCGTGTAAACGTTGTCCTACACACGTAGAACGTAACACGAGGGGTGGTGATAAACAAACGGCTAACTATAAGGAACGAGCCTTACTATGAAGATACCTAACCGATCCAGCGCATCGTTGCTGCTTAAGGCCATCACTGAGACGAAGTACCTGGGCTTCGTCGCATGCTTCTGGTCGTCGCTCGCACTAACCCACCTCACGCAGAACTATCCGTGGGTGCTCGATACATCTCTCGCTTGCAGCACCATCTGGATAGTGTCGCTAGTGGCCCCACCGCTGGTCCTACTACTGACGACGGTGGGGGTTCCTGTGGGGATCCAGAGCTATCGGAGTAGGAGGTAACAGTCCACTGAGGTTTTCTCAGCGAAATGATCTTCGCGAGGTGCTGTGAAGTGCTCGTGAGTGGCCGGATCGGACGGCGGGACCCTGGGTGCGGGTAGACGTA
>NZ_JBFAXL010000126.1:0-7039 GCF_040680795.1 Streptomyces sp. NPDC051976 | reverse complement strand
CCGGAAACGATCGCCCCGTACTGGTGAACGTAACAGTCACACGCCAGAGTGTCCGAAGTGGCACCGATCGGCACGCAGATGGTCAACTGATACAGCAACGGGCCTCCTGGGCCGGAGGGTTGGTCTCGACAACCGCACTCCTACCAAGAGGCCCGTTCGTCTACGCCCGCCCAACGGCCAGCATGAACGTTCGAGGCATCCCCGACACGGCCCCACCGAACACCACCCGATTCACCACCACGCTCTGAGCCGTCGTGGCCAACGAGCGTGACGGACCACCCCCGCTCGCGCGGGAAGAACGCCAGGACGACCCTGAAGTCGGACCGGTCCTCCGGACCACCCCCGCCTGCGCGGGGAGAACTACGCCCGGGACGCCGCGAGCATCGCCGCGTACGGATCACCCCCGCCTGCGCGGGGAGAATGGCACCGACGCCGACTTCACCGAACGCGGCGACGGACCACCCCCGCCTGCGCGGGGAGAACGCCGGATACTTCTCCGGGTCTTCGGCGTGCAGCGGACCACCCCCGCCTACGCGGGGAGAACCGTCCTGAGACCTGACAGGCCGTCTCCGGACCCGGACCACCCCCGCCTGCGCGGGGAGAACGCCTTGACGGACGCGGCGTCGGCGTCGGCGTTTGGACCACCCCCGCCTACGCGGGGAGAACCGAACTCGTCAGCCCCCATCGCCCGGGACGACCTGGACCACCCCGCCTACGCGGGGAGAACTTCCAGGCGGGCATCGCGGCCGCCATCAACTACGGACCACCCCCGCCTACGCGGGGAGAACGGACACCGCGCTGACCATCGCCTTGCCCAGACCGGACCACCCCCGCCTACGCGGGGAGAACAGGCGGGCGGATTCGGCGAGCACGGGTGCCTCCGGACCACCCCCGCCTACGCGGGGAGAACGGACACCGCGCTGACCATCGCCTTGCCCAGACCGGACCACCCCCGCCTACGCGGGGAGAACCTGGTCGGCGGCGGCGAGGCGCCGGATCAGGACGGACCACCCCCGCCTACGCGGGGAGAACAGGCGGGCGGATTCGGCGAGCACGGGTGCCTCCGGACCACCCCCGCCTACGCGGGGAGAACCTGGCCGCGCGCCTGGGCATGGACCGCCGCAACGGACCACCCCCGCCTACGCGGGGAGAACCTGACGGGGAGGGGGGTGGGAGTCGCCGTGATCGGACCACCCCCGCCTACGCGGGGAGAACAGCAGCGGACACCCTGCGAACCCGCCGACCCGCGGACCACCCCCGCCTACGCGGGGAGAACGGGTGCACCAGCGGGCACCCAGCTCAGGCCGTCGGACCACCCCCGCCTACGCGGGGAGAACGACACCGCCATAGCGATAATCGCCCGCCGATTCGGACCACCCCCGCCTACGCGGGGAGAACCCCGGTGCAGAACCTGCTCACCGAGATCATCGGGGACCACCCCCGCCTACGCGGGGAGAACCCCACCAGCAGAAACGGAACCCCCATGAAGATCGGACCACCCCCGCCTACGCGGGGAGAACCCAGCGCCACCGCGCGCGCCCAGACCTGCGGACGGACCACCCCCGCCTACGCGGGGAGAACGCCTTCGCGGTGTGGCTGGTGAAGCGGCTGTTCGGACCACCCCCGCCTACGCGGGGAGAACCCGTGGCGGCGCCCGGCGTTCTGCACGCCGCTCGGACCACCCCCGCCTACGCGGGGAGAACCGGCCCGGCGGCGCGGTTCCGGCGCCCGTCAGCGGACCACCCCCGCCTACGCGGGGAGAACCCCGGCGGGTTCCACCACGAATGCACCTACACCGGACCACCCCCGCCTACGCGGGGAGAACCCTCTACCACCTGCGGGCTTCGGAGGACTTTGCAATCCCTTGGACTACTCGGTGTCCACTCATGTTGCCAGTGTGGCAGGGCTTGGGGGCGGGTGTCGTCAGCGACCGCGACGGGGGTGTGGCGCGAGTGCGTCGGGTCTCAGTTGTCTCCGGGTACTGCGGCGTTCCGAGCAGTGGTGCGCGGACTTGGGTGAGATGCCTGTCACCGGACGTTTCAGTCAAGTGCTGGCATTCGCCGTGGTATTCGTGGGCAGAGGAGCCCGGGCCGTTCGCCGCTAGCAGGATCCGCAGCTGTGCCCGGACTCATGCGGGACGTCGGGGCGGGATCTTTGAGACTGTCCGGGCAGACCTGAGTTAGTACATAGGGTTTCCTACTGCGGATTCTGGGCTGGTGTATGGGTGACGGTTGCTCATTAAGAGGCCCATGCACATAGCTTGCGGCAGAAGGGAGCCGGCGGTGGCGTGGCTTCAGGACCGCGCTCGCCACACAGAGCGGCACCGCGCCGACCGGCGCCGTGGTGTTCGGCGAGGACGTGCTGTTGCCGATCGCGCTGCTGTCGGACTGCGCCGTCTACCTATCAGCGGGGCCGTTGCCGCTGGGCGTCCTGACGTATGACGCGGTCGGCAAGTCGGCTCCGGGTACTTTCCGGCTCGGTGTCTCGCCCAGCATGGTCAAGCACGAAGGCATGCACCTCTTGTTCTGGGCGGTGGGCGAGATCGACGACGCACTGGCCCGAGCGATCGCGAACACCGCAACCCGGCCGATCCCGCAGTCCGCGCAGGCGCGGATGCGATTCCTGGTCAAGACGGAGAAGGGCTCCACGCGCGCCGCGGCAGTCTGCCTCGGGGTCACCCCGCGCACGGTGGAGCGCTACCTCAGGGGCACGCTCTGGCGGCCGCGCAACGACCCGGCGACGCCAAGGGCATGGCCCCGCAACGCAAGTTCAGGGGCCACGCCTTTGGCGTGCGTTCCGGGCGGCAACCGGAGCCGCCCGTGCCGTCGCGACCACACACGACGACACGTCGCTGGGCTGGGGGAAGCGGTCACCCAGCCCCGGGGCGCACGGGCCCTGGCGCTGCGCGGGCACCCGGGCGGCCGGGGCAGACCAGACCTGGCGGCGCGGGCGGCCGGAGGGCGCGTCACCGCGCATCTATGGTCGGCTGCGGTGCCTCGGGTTCCAAGGAGGCGTCGATCAGGCAGATGTGGGCGGTGATGCCCTTGCGGCCGGATCGTCTGCGTGGCCGCGGAGGGTGTCACGCAAGCCCTCCAACGGGCGGCGGGCCGCCTGGGCACGGCGGCTGTCGCTGCTGTGCCAGGAGCTGCCGCCGATGCACACGGCCACGTACACCCCGGCGGTCCCTTCGGGGCCCTGCAGGTAGCGTCGGCCCAGCTGGTCGCGGAGGGCGGTGGCTACTTCCCTGTTCCAGTTGCACTTGACCTCGGCCGGCACGGACAGTGCCTGACGGTCGTTGTCACAGTGACTGCCCTCAGGTCGGGGACGTCACCGGGGATGTGTGCCAGGCGCGGGTTGATCTCGACCTCCCGCAGCACTGCGACCCGTTGCATCAGCCGACGTTTCAGCTCTCGGGAGAGCCAGGTCGAGACCTCGGTCTCTTCCTTCGGTACGTAGCCGTCCCACGTGTTCGTCGGACGCTGCCGGTGCTACAACTGCGTTCGTACGGCTCGGTCTGTGCGTACTTCCTTTGCTATGTCGTCGAGTGCTTCGGCCACGAGCGCGGCTAGTTGTTCGCGTGAAGTGATGATCCGTCTGGACGACGAGGTCAGTGTGGCGTTGACTTCGGCAACGGTGGGTTCGTAGCCCTTGTCTGCGTGCAGCTTGGCCGGACGGCGGCGCCGGGGTCCGTAGCGGGAGCGGATCGGTGGGATGCCGCGCATCAGCGGGATCAGCGCCTGGCAGGCGCACCCGAATAAGTGCTGAACCGACCATTGAGACACCCTGTCGTCGTAGGGTGTCCAGCGGTGTACTGGTGCAGAGAGAGTTCCGGCAAGAGCGGGGGCGGTCGTGGCGGACGACATCGGGGTGGGCGAGGCGGTCCAGGCTCTGCGGGACGAGCTGTTGAGCGCGGCGGCAGCGGGTACGTCAAGCGGTGTCCAGTTCGAGGTGGGGCCGATCGAGCTGGAGTTCGCCGTCACGCTGACGAAGGAGGCCACAGCGAAGGTCGGTGTCAGCCGGATCTTCAGCGCCGTGGTGTCGGCTGACGTCACAGGCAAGGCGGGGAAACAGGACACCCACCGCGTGAAGTTCGTCCTCACTCCGAAGAGTGCCTCCGGCAGCCCGCTCCTGATCAGCAATAACAAACCACCTGAGGTCGGCGAGCTGGACTCCGCCTTCGGGCGCTGAGTGCCGGAGCCACGATGGAGGAGCGGCAGCGGGCCGCCTTGGTGGAGGCCGCGGGACAGGGCTCCGGCTATGTACTCGGCCCGCGCCTCGTCCTCACCGCCAGGCACGTTCTGGGCGCCTTGGACCACGCGGTCGTCCGCACTCCCCGCGGCGCACCCGTCCGCTGCGAAGTCGTCTGGGCCCGTTCCGACGGGCCGTACGACGCGGCCCTGCTGCTGGCCGACGCCGACCTCGTACCGGATCCGGACCCCGTGCGTTGGGGCACGCTCGTGACGTCGGACCCGTCCGAGGTGACCGTCCTTGGGTTCTCCGCGCTGGCCGGACGCGATGGACGGGTCGGATCCGGGGTGTTCCGGGGCGCGGTGGACCCACTGGAGTCGGTGGAGACCGACCGTTACGTGCTGGACATGGCTGGGAACCCGCCGGTCGGCTCGGCGGACAGGTCACCCTGGGCCGGAATGTCCGGCGGGGCCGTCTGGTGCCACGGCCTCCTAATCGGCGTCGCGGTGGCGGACCTTCCGGGCTGGCCGCACAGCAGGCTGGAGGCCGTCCCCGCGTACGTCCTGCTGGCCGACGCCAGGTTCCGGGAGCTGATCCACCGGCACACCGAACGGGGCGTACAGCTGGAGCCCGCCGAGTTCGCCGACAGCGCGGAGGCGGCGACCCCGCTGGTCCCCCGGTCCGTGGCCTCGCTGCTCCACCCCCGCGCCGAGTCCGTGCGGTTTTCCGGGCGCCGTGAACTGCTGGCCGAGATGACCGCGTGGAGCACCGAGGGCGACGACCTATCACTGGCCCTACTCACCGGGGCCGGCGGGGCCGGGAAATCCCGGATCGCCCGTGAGCTGGGGCACCGGCTGACGGCGGCACGGTACGCGATCGTGCATCTGACCCGCCACGAGAACGTGCGGCACCACCGCATGCTCGCCCGGACCACGGCCCCGGTCTTGCTTGTCGTCGACTACGCGGAGAGCCGCGTCGAGCAGGTCTGCTCACTGCTGGACGTAGTCCGCCGCCCGCGCGGGATTCCCTTCCGGGTGCTGCTCATCGCCCGCGCGGTGGGCCGCTGGTGGGATGAGGTGCGCGAGAGCGGCCCCGAGGCAGCCGATCTCGCCGGGCGCGTGCGGCGCTGGTCGATCACCGGTACCGAGTCGCTCGGCATCGACGTGCGCGAGGCGTTCCGCACGGCGGGAACCGACCTCGCCCGCGGGGCCGCCAGGCTAGGCCTCTCCACGCACCTCTCCTCCTCCGCAGACACGGCACTGCGCCGTCCGCCGAGGACCGTGCTGGAGATCCATATGGCGGCTCTCGCGAGCCTTCTGGCGCCCCATGCGGCAACCACCGTACGTGATGCGCAGGACACCCTGCTCCTGCACGAGGCCGCGTACTGGCGGAAGACCTCCCGCAGGGCACCCCTCGACAGCGTGGGGGATGCTGCCCTGCGCAACGCGGTCGTCACCGCCACGCTGGTGGGGCCCGTTCCCCGCGACCGCGCTCACGCGATCCTCACGCGCGTGCCGCGCCTTGGCGACCAGTCGGAAGCCGTCCGCCACGCGGTCGCCGACTGGCTGCGCGACCTGTATCCCCGGCCCGAGTCCACCGACGGCGATACCTGGCAGTGGGGCACTCTGGAACCCGACACTCTGGGTGAGTATCTGGTGGGCACCCGGGTGGTGGAGGAGCCCGAGATCTTCCTGCGACTCGTCGAGGAGTTGGGCAACAGGGAGATGGTCAACGCCCTGGTGGCGCTGAGCAGGGCCGCGGCTTGGACGGACGGGCTGCCGGACATCCTTCGGACGGCGGTACGGAACTCCCCGGGAACACTGGCGCCCCGTCTGGTGGGGGCGGCGACGCGCAGCGCGGAACCGGCGCTGCTGATCAACGCGTTGGACGTGATCCTGGCCGAAGAACTGCTGCCATCCGAGCAATTGCAGGAACTCGCGCTACGGACGCCCGTCCTGACCCAGGCATTGGCCGACTGGAGCGTACGACTGCTGCGCCGATTGACGGAGATCACCGAAGAACGCTCGGCCGGTGACCCGGTGCAGCGCGCGGGCGCCCTGTTCAACCTCACGACGAGGCTCCTGGCCGCCGAGCACCGTGAGGAGGGATTAGCCACCGCAGCGTCGGCGCTCGCTCTCCTCGACACTGTGCCCACGGCCCCGGCCCTGCTCAGGGGAATGCTGCTGGACCGCAGGACCCAAGCACTTTACGCGCTCGAACGCGCCGATGAGTCCGTTGCAGAGGGCGAGAAGGCCCTCGCGGAGCTTTCCGGCTGGTGGGCGAAGAACCCCAACTACGACAGTACGACCGCTCTTGCCGGGCTGCTGAACAACCTCTCCTACGGCCTTGCCGCCACCGGCCGCCTCGACGAGGCACTGGACAAGGCCCAGGCCTCCGTTGAATTGCGCCGTGAACTGGCCTCCCGTAACGCCGAAGCACTCCCCGATCTCGCCCGGTCTTTGAACACGCTGTCACGCCACCACTACAAGGCCGGGCACCTGGACGAGGCGCTGAAAGCGGGCCGGGAGTCCCTGCACGTCCGTCGGGCGGCGGCTGAGGACAGTCCGGACGCTTATCTCACCGAACTCGGGTCCACATTGGGCCACCTCGCGGAGATCTTGGTCGGTCTCGGCGATTTCACCAGTGTGCGGGAGCCACTCCGGGAGGTTATGTCTGTCCGACGGCAGCTGAACCCCTCCGATCCCGAGGCTCGACAGCGGGACTACGTGCGGACCCTCCTGGACGTGGCGGACCTTAGCCTCGATCCACCGACGTGGTGTGGGGAGGGATCTTGTGACCGGTTTCGAGTCGGTTTCAGGTCGGCGGTTGGGCGTGGGCAGGTTGTAGCCGC
>NZ_JBFAXL010000125.1:0-7099 GCF_040680795.1 Streptomyces sp. NPDC051976 | reverse complement strand
CCACCGGCCCCCATGGGGCAGACGCGTGGTCTTCGGACCACCGGCCCGGTGGGGGCGGGCCGCGCAGTTCCCCGCGCCCCTTCGGGGCGCAGGTCTTTCGCGGGGGAGCCGTAGCGCAGCGCATGCGCTCACAGCGAACAGTTCCGCGTAGGGGATTGCTGGGCCCCACCTGCGCGTTAGGGTCCGTAAGTAGGAGGGCAGGGGTGCAGCACCGGATGGTGCCGGGCCCCGGCCCAGACGAAGACCCTGTGACGGCATGTCTACCGTCCGACTACGAGCAGGTGGATACGTGACGACTCCGATGCCTTCCGCCGCCGGCGAGCCGACCTTCGGTGGCCTCGGCGACCAGGTCTACAACCGACTGCTCGGCGAGCGAATCATCTTCCTCGGCCAAGCGGTCGACGACGACATCGCCAACAAGATCACCGCCCAGCTCCTCCTCCTTGCCGCCGAGCCGGACAAGGACATCTACCTCTACATCAACAGCCCCGGCGGCTCCGTGACCGCGGGCATGGCGATCTACGACACCATGCAGTTCATCAAGAACGACGTGGTGACCATCGCGATGGGCATGGCCGCCTCGATGGGCCAGTTCCTGCTGACCGCGGGCACCCCGGGCAAGCGCTTCGCGCTGCCGAACACCCGGATCCTGATGCACCAGCCCTCCGCGGGCCTCGGCGGTTCCGCCACCGACATCAAGATCCAGGCCGAGCAGCTGCTGCACACCAAGCGCCGTATGGCCGAGCTGATCGCCCAGCACTCCGGGCAGAGCTTCGACCAGATCACCAAGGACTCCGACCGCGACCGCTGGTTCTCCGCCGAGGAGGCCAAGGAGTACGGCCTGCTGGACGGCGTCATGCTCTCCGCCACCGAGGTACCGGGCGGCGGCGGCACCGGGGCGTGAGCCCGCGGCCAGGCCCGCGAGGGTCGGGCGGGCCCCCCGCGGCCGATCTCCCAGCTTCCGCATCATCACCAGGACGGTGGACGTGAACACCATGAACTTCCCCGGCAGGGGTCTGTACGAGCGCACCGAGGCCGAGCGACCCGGCGTGTTCGGCGCAGAGGCCCGCTACGTCATCCCGCGCTTCGTCGAGCGCACCTCGCAGGGCGTGCGTGAGTACGACCCGTACGCGAAGCTCTTCGAGGAGCGCGTGATCTTCCTCGGCGTGCAGATCGACGACGCCTCCGCCAACGACGTCATGGCGCAGCTGCTGTGCCTGGAGTCGATGGACCCCGACCGGGACATCTCGGTCTACATCAACAGCCCCGGCGGCTCCTTCACCGCGCTGACTGCGATTTACGACACCATGCAGTTCGTGAAGCCCGCCATCCAGACGGTCTGCATGGGCCAGGCGGCGTCCGCCGCCGCCGTCCTGCTGGCCGCGGGCAGCCCCGGCAAGCGGATGGCGCTGCCGAACGCCCGGGTGCTGATCCACCAGCCGTACAGCGAGACCGGCCGCGGCCAGGTGTCCGACCTGGAGATCGCCGCGAACGAGATCATCCGGATGCGCCAGCAGCTCGAAGAAATGCTGGCCAAGCACTCCACCACGCCGATCGAGCAGATCCGCGAGGACATCGAGCGGGACAAGATCCTCACCGCCGAGGAGTCGCTGGCGTACGGTCTGGTCGACCAGATCGTGTCGACCCGCAAGGCCGTTCCCGCCGTCTGAGACGGCCCGCGGTCGACCCGGAGAAGCCCCGGAATACCACCGGAACAGTCCCAAGCGGTTCGCCGAGCGCGAGTGGGTCCTCCCTGGACGGAGTGAGCGAGTACGTCCAAGGGGGGCCCACACGGGGGGCGCGGCAAGGTACCGTCGATGAGAGAAGCACCAGGCTCCGTTGAACTCGGCGGATCCCAGGCGAAGGGGAAACACCTCGTGGCACGCATCGGTGACGGCGGCGACCTGCTGAAGTGCTCATTCTGCGGAAAGAGCCAGAAGCAGGTGAAGAAGCTCATCGCAGGCCCTGGTGTGTACATCTGCGACGAGTGCATCGACCTCTGCAACGAGATCATCGAGGAGGAGCTCGCCGAGTCCTCCGAGGTGCGCTGGGAGGACCTTCCCAAGCCGCGCGAGATCTACGAGTTCCTCGAGGGCTACGTGGTCGGCCAGACGCCCGCCAAGAAGGCCCTGTCGGTGGCGGTCTACAACCACTACAAGCGGGTCCAGGCCGGTGAGAACGGCGGCCGCGGCCACGACGACGCGATCGAGCTGGCCAAGTCCAACATCCTGCTGCTCGGCCCGACCGGCTCCGGCAAGACCCTGCTGGCCCAGACGCTGGCCCGGATGCTGAACGTGCCGTTCGCCATCGCCGACGCCACCGCGCTCACCGAGGCCGGATACGTGGGCGAGGACGTCGAGAACATCCTGCTGAAGCTGATCCAGGCGGCGGACTACGACGTCAAGAAGGCCGAGACCGGGATCATCTACATCGACGAGATCGACAAGGTCGCCCGCAAGAGCGAGAACCCGTCGATCACGCGCGACGTCTCCGGCGAGGGCGTGCAGCAGGCGCTGCTGAAGATCCTGGAGGGGACGACGGCCTCGGTGCCGCCGCAGGGCGGGCGCAAGCACCCGCACCAGGAGTTCATCCAGATCGACACCACGAACGTGCTCTTCATCGTGGGCGGCGCCTTCTCCGGTCTGGAGAAGATCATCGAGTCCCGGGCCGGCGCCAAAGGCATCGGCTTCGGCGCCACGATCCGCTCCAAGCGCGAGCTGGACATGGCCGACCAGTTCTCCGAGATCATGCCCGAGGACCTGGTCAAGTTCGGCATGATCCCCGAGTTCATCGGCCGGCTGCCGGTCATCACCAGCGTCCACAACCTGGACCGCGAGGCCCTGCTGCAGATTCTGGTCGAGCCGCGCAACGCGCTGGTGAAGCAGTACCAAAAACTCTTCGAACTCGACGGTGTGGAGCTGGAGTTCGAGCGCGGGGCGCTGGAGGCCATCGCCGACCAGGCGATCCTGCGCCAGACCGGCGCCCGTGGCCTGCGGGCCATCATGGAGGAGGTGCTGATGTCGGTGATGTACGAGGTGCCGTCCCGCAAGGACGTGGCCCGCGTGGTCATCACCGCCGACGTCGTGCACTCCAACGTCAACCCCACCCTGGTGCCGCGCGAGCCGCGGATCGTCGGCAAGGGCGAGCAGAAGAGCGCCTGAGACACACCGGACGGACACACGGAGAGGGGCGCCCGATCAATCGGGCGCCCCTCTCCGTGTGTTGCCGTGTGCACCGGCCCGATCGAGGGCCGCGGCGGTGCTACGAGAGCGGCACGCGGGCGTCCTTGCGGACCTTGGCCGCGATGTCCGCGGCGTCCGAGAGCGAGATGGACACCTTGCCGGTCAGCAGCGCGCCCGAGTCGGAGAGCGACACGATGCCGACGGTGCTGTAGTCCGCCCAGACGCACACCGGAAGCGTGACGGACTTCGGCCCGCTGCCCGAGGCGTTCTTCGGCGTGACCTCCATGCTCTGGCACTTCATCACGGCGTCGTCCAGCCCCGCGGGCTTGAACGTCTGCGGGCTGCCCACCATCTTGGCGTTGGTGTCGCCGTCGCTGCCCTGCTTGGCCACGGTCCCGAAGGCCGCGTCCGGCACCTTGCCCGGGTCCTTGACCGTGCCGTACACGCCCTCGAAGTTCAGGCCCTTGACGGTCAGACCGCTGCCGGACTTGTAGGTGCCCGCCGCGTTCTTCGGGTTCTCGATGCCCATCGCCGAGAACTCCGCCTTGTCCTTGTCGGTGAGGGCGGTGTCGTCGGTGGTGTCCTGGCTCTTGGTGTACGTGCCGGCGACCGTGTTCGGGACGATCAGCTTGTACTGCTTGCCGTCGTTCTTGATGGCGCCGCCGCTGCCGGAGTCGTCCTTGTTGGTCAGCAGGAACACACCGCCGCCGATGACCGCGAGCGCGACCACCGCGCCCACGATGATCAGCCCCGTGTTCTTCTTCTGCGGCTGCGGAGGCGGCGGGTAGCCGCCGTAGCCCTGCTGGGGCGGCATCTGGCCGTACTGGGGCTGCTGCGGCTGGCCCTGCTGGGGGTATCCGTAACCGGGCTGGCCCTGCTGCGGGTAGCCGTATCCGGGCTGGCCCTGCGGCTGCCCGTAACCGCCCTGCTGCGGCTGCGGCTGGCCGTAACCACCCTGCTGCGGGGGCTGCTGCCCGTAGCCGCCCTGCGGGGGCTGCTGCCCGTACGGATTCGGCGGCGGCTGGTTGTAACTCATGTTGGTGGTCCCCTCCGTTAACGACCGTCCGCCCATCCTTCCGGATCCCTTACCCGCTTCTTACCGCGGGGGCGATACGGATTCGTAACGGCCCCGTTCGCCACCGTAGAATCGCTGCCGTGACCGACAACACTCAGCAGAGCCCCGGACGCGGGCCGAACAGCGAACCCGAACTGCCGACCCAGTACGTGCCGGCCGAGGTAGAGGGGACGCTGTACGAGCGCTGGGTAGAGCGGGGCTACTTCGAGGCGGACGCCAAGAGCGACAAGCCCGCGTACACCATCGTCATCCCGCCGCCGAACGTCACCGGATCGCTGCACCTGGGGCACGCGTTCCAGCACACGCTGATGGACGCGCTGACCCGCCGCAAGCGCATGCAGGGCTACGAGTCGCTGTGGCTGCCGGGCATGGACCACGCGGGCATCGCCACGCAGAACAAGGTCGAGCAGCAGCTCGCCGAGGAGGGCAAGTCGCGGCACGACATCGGCCGCGAGGAGTTCGTCGACCGGGTCTGGCAGTGGAAGGAAGAGTACGGCGGCCGGATCCTGGGCCAGATGCGCCGCCTCGGTGACGGCGTCGACTGGTCCCGCGAGCGCTTCACCATGGACGAGGGCCTGTCGCGCGCCGTCCAGACCATCTTCAAGAAGCTGTACGACGACGAGCTGATCTACCGCGCCGAGCGGATCATCAACTGGTGCCCGCGCTGCCTCACCGCGATCTCCGACATCGAGGTCGACTACCAGGACGACGACGGCGAGCTGGTCTCGCTGAAGTACGGCGAGGGTGACGACACCGTCGTCGTGGCCACCACGCGGGTCGAGACGATGCTCGGCGACACCGCGGTCGCCGTCCACCCGGACGACCCGCGCTACGCGCACCTGATCGGCCGCCGGATCAAGCTGCCGCTCACCGACCGTACGATCCCGGTGGTCGCCGACACCCATGTCGACCCGGAGTTCGGCACCGGCGCGGTCAAGGTGACGCCCGCGCACGACCCGAACGACTTCGCCATCGGCCAGCGGCACGGGCTGGAGTCGCTGACGATCATGGACGAGCGCGCGGTCATCACCGTGCCCGGCCCGTTCCAGGGGCTCGACCGGTTCGAGGCGCGCTCCGCGATTGTCGCGGCGCTGCGCGAACAGGGCCGGATCGTGGCCGAGAAGCGCCCCTACGTCCACTCGGTCGGCCACTGCTCGCGCTGCAAGACCACGATCGAGCCGCGGCTGTCGCTGCAGTGGTGGGTCAAGGTCGCGCCGCTGGCCCAGGCGTCCGGTGACGCGGTCCGCGACGGGCGGGTGAAGATCCACCCGCAGGAGCTGTCGAAGCGCTACTTCGACTGGGTCGACAACATGCACGACTGGTGCATCTCGCGCCAGCTCTGGTGGGGCCACCGCATCCCGGTCTGGTACGGGCCGGAGGGCGAGGTCGTCTGCGTCGGCCCCGACGACAAGGCTCCCGAGGGCCCGGGGTGGACCCAGGACGCGGACGTCCTGGACACCTGGTTCTCCTCCGCGCTGTGGCCGTTCTCCACGCTCGGCTGGCCGGAGCGCACGCCGGACCTGGAGAAGTTCTATCCGACCGACGTCCTGCTCACCGGCCACGACATCATCTTCTTCTGGGTCGCCCGGATGATGATGTTCGGCCTCTACGCGATGGACGGCACCGCGCCGTTCCACACCATCGCGCTCACCGGCCTGGTCCGCGACGAGTTCGGCAAGAAGATGTCGAAGTCGAACCCCAACTCGGTCGACCCGCTGGACTGGATGAACGCGTACGGCTCGGACGCCGTCCGCTTCACCCTGGCCAAGGGCGCCAACCCGGGTGCGGACGTGCCGATCGGCGAGGACTGGGTCCAGGCGTCCCGCAACTTCGCCAACAAGATCTGGAACGCCACCCGCTTCGCGCTGATGAACGGCGCCACGGTCGAGGGCCCGCTGCCCTCGCCCGAGGAGTTGTCCGCCACCGACCGCTGGATCCTGTCCCGGCTGAACACGGTCGTCGCCGAGGTGGACTCGCTCTACGACGACTACCAGTTCGCGAAGCTCAGCGACGGGCTGTACCACTTCGCCTGGGACGAGGTCTTCGACTGGTACGTCGAGCTGTCGAAGACCGTCTTCTTCAAGGGCGGCGACGGCGCCCGGGTCTCCGGGCGGGTGCTCGGCGAGGTCCTGGACGTGATGCTGCGGCTGCTGCACCCGATCGTGCCGTTCGTCACCGAGACGCTGTGGACGACGCTGACCGGGGGAGAGTCGCTGGTCATCGCCGACTGGCCGAAGGACAGCGGCTTCCGGGACGCGGCGGCCGAGGCGGAGATCGCCGAGGTCCAGCGGGTGGTCACCGAGGTCCGCAGGTTCCGCTCCGACCAGGGCCTGCAGCCCGGCCAGAAGGTCCCGGCGCTGCTCACCCTGGACGGCACGCTGCTGGCGCCGCACGAGGACGCCATCCGGCAGCTGCTGCGCCTGCAGCCCGCCGGTGACGGCTTCCACGCCACCGCGACGCTGCCGGTGGCGGGCGCCACCGTCGCGCTCGACCTGTCGGGCACGATCGACGTGGCCGCGGAGCGCCGGCGGCTGGCCAAGGACCTGGCCGCCGCCGAGAAGGAGAAGGCGGACGCGGAGAAGAAGCTGGGCAACGAGGCGTTCCTCGGCAAGGCGCCCGAGCCGGTGGTGGCGAAGATCCGCACCCGGCTGGCGGTGGCCGAGGCGGACATCGCCCGGATCACCGCGCAGCTCGAGGCGCTGCCGGCCAGCTGACCCGCCGGAGCGCGGCGGGCCCCCGTGACGCCGGGGGGGCCCCGCCCCCCCCCCGGGCCCAGGGGCCCGCCCCCCCCCCCGCGGAAGGGGGGGGGGGTGGCACCCCCCCCCCACAGCGGCCCCCCCGG
>NZ_JBFAXL010000124.1:0-7159 GCF_040680795.1 Streptomyces sp. NPDC051976 | reverse complement strand
AGGCCCGCGCGATCGCATCGTCCCAGTACTTCGCCGTCAGATTCGGCGTCTCGAACGTCAAAAACGTCAATGTGACGTCCCCCGCCTTACCCCCGTTGTCGGTGGACTTGTGACTCGAGCTGCCTGCCGCACAGCCGGTCAGCGCGAGCGCCGCCGCCGTAGCGGTCGCGATCAGTGTTGTTCTCGTGCGCACGGTTGTTCCTTCCCGGCCTGTCTGGGGCCTGGGGTGAGGGTTGAAGAGTTGCGGGCCGGGGCGGCGAAGGTGGAACGGTCTGCGTTGACACCGGTCGAACCGCTCTGATGGAAGCCCGGACTGGCATCCATAAGGTTTTTTGACTCATTGATTAAAATATCTGCGGTAGGGTGAGTGTGCAAGGACGCCGGAGTGTTGTCAAGGAAGTGGTGGCAGGCAATGAGACAAGCGGGCGGAGACCGATCGCTGCTTCAGAGGATCAACACCGTCGCCGTGCTGCGCGCCTTGCACAGGGCCGACTTTCTGACACTGCGCGATCTGGCCGCCACGGCCGGCGTCTCCCGCAACACCGCCGAGGACGCCGCGCTCGCCCTTGTCAGCGTCGGCCTGACCGAAGAGGTCATGCCGGAGGTCGAGGATCAGCGTCGGGTCGGGCGACCCGCCAAGCGCTACCGGTTCCGAGCCGAGGCAGGTTTCGTTGTGGGCGTCGACCTGGCGGCACACGAGGTCAATGTCCTTGTCACCGATCTGCGTGGCTGCCAGCGCGCCCAGCAAAGCCGTCCGCTCGATCCCCACGCCACGGCCGACGTGCGCCTGGCCACGGCGGGTGAAGCGCTGCACTCCGCAATCCGCAGCGCTGGAATCCGTCCCACCGACATCTGGGCGATCGGTGCCGCTACCACAGGCATCGTCGATCACACTGGGCGCGTCGCCCGCAGTTTCCGCCTCCCCCAGATTCAGGGGCGCAATCTGGCGGAGGACCTCGCCATAGTTCCCGGCGCACCCGTGGTCGTCGGGAACGACGCGCGCATGGCCACCCTGGCCGAAAGGTGGAGAGGCGCGGCCCGTGATACGGACAACTTCGTCAATATCGTGGCCGGCCGACACATCACCGCCGGCATCTTCCTCAACGGACAGCTTCTGCGTGGTGCCCACGGTGCCGCAGGCGAGATTGGAGTGCTGGCGGAGTCGCATTGGATCGCGGCCCTTCAAGCCATGGCGGACTGGCCGAACGGCCGGAGGGCCACTTTTGCCGCCGCCGCTGCCGGTGACCCGGCGGCCAGGACTCGCATCAAGGACCTCGCCGAGCGACTCGCCACGGGCATCGCCGCGCTCGTGCTGTCCGTCGACCCCGAGTGCGTCATTGTCTCCGGCGGCCTGAGTCGGGCCGGAGACACCCTTCTCGGTCCGCTCCAAGCCCACCTCGACACCAAGATCCTCTTCCCGATCCCGATCCGACCTTCGACCCTCGACCACGACGCCGTCGCCCTCGGCGCCGTACGCCACGCGCTCAATCACGTGGAGAAGGAACTGTTCAACACTGAGTCAGCGCACCTGGCCGGCGCCATTTTCACCTGACGGTCCGGTCGCCGTCACGACCGCCTCCCCGTCGCATCACTTCAGGCCTCAGCTTAGGAGCGGCGGGGCCACTCATGCCGTCTCGCACAGCGGGACCGTCGCTGCTGCTGTTACAGAGGTTGTAGCCGGACTGTCGTTGGGGATGACAGGGCGCGTCGCGATATGCCGGTTGTATGCGGTATCCGCAGGGCGGGGGCCTGAACGGCAGGCGCTTCGTGAGCGGATTCGGCTGGCGGCTGTCGAGCCCTTCGCCGCTGGGCCTCCTGCGCTGAGGTCGCCAGGGAGTTACGGGCCAGTGCCCGCTCGGTGCAGCGGTGGCGCCGTGCCTGGCAGGAGAACAGCGTGAACGGTGTCCGATCGACCGGCCCGGAGTCACTGCCGAAGCTGAGCGAGACGCTGTTCGCCGTGCTGGAGAAGGAGTCAAGGGTCCGGTGGCGCATGGCTGGCCGGATCAGACGTGGACCCTGTCGCGGATCAAAACCCTGATCGCGCGGCGGTTCCACCAGAGCTTGGCCGGCGGGCGTCGCAGCTTCGCCTGGACCGACTCCGCGACCCACTCATCGAGGCCCACCAGCAACTCGGCCGGGCCATCGTCCTTGTCCGGGACAACTGTGAGAATCGTGGCGTGCCGCTGGGGACCGGAGCCTGACCCGTGGGACAACTGGCCGTGGATGCCGGTTTGGGATGATCTGTCGGCTTTCGGTACGCGCTGCCCCCCACCAGGTGAACGTGTCCCGATAGGGGCTTTGCTGCACAAGCACCGTCACAGTTCTGACCGCCCACCGGACCGGCGTCGGCTACCAGCCCCAGTCCGAGGTCAAGCGTGGCAAGACCGATGCCATCGACGCCGACTGCGCAGCCCGAGCCGTCCTTTCGGGACGCGCCGACGTCATACCGAAGACCGTGTCCACGTACGACCTCAGATCCGGAGCTGCGTACGACCTCACGTCTAGGGCTCGGCTGGGGTGATCGTGCCACGTCGGCGCCCCCTTCGAGGGCGGTGAAACGGTTCTTGAGCCTGTAGCTGGGACCGTTGATCGACAAGACCTCGCAGTGATGGAGGAGGCGGTCGAGGATGGCGATGGCCAGCACGTCGTCGCCGAACACCTGTCCCATTGCTGAAAGATTGGTTCGAGGTCAGCAGGATGGAGCCGGCTTCGTATCGCTTCGCGATCGTCTGCAAGACCAGATTCGCCTCTTCCCGGTCCAGCGCCAGATACCCCACTTCGTCCACCACGAGGACGCTGGGCTTCAGGTACGACTTCATCTTCTGCGGGAGCCGGCCGATGGCCTCGGCCTCCTTCAACTGCCGGACCATGTCGTCCAGCGAGGTGGAATAGATCGAGTTGCCGGCCTTGCAGGCCGCGACTGCCAACGCCACGGCCAGATGGGTCTTGCCGACGCCCCTCGGGCGGGCCCAAGAGGGCGACGTTGGCCTTGGCCTCGACGAACGAGAGGGCGGCCAGGTCACGGACCTTGCGGACGTCGAGCTCGGGCTGGAAGGCGAACTCGAATTCCTTGAGCGTCTTGTGGTGCGGTAGCCGGGACAACCGCAGAGCGGTGCGGAACCGCCGGGCGGCCCGCAGGCCGGTCTCTTCCTCCAGCAAAAGGTCGAGGAAGTCGAGGTAACCCATCTTGTCGGATTTCGCGCGGGCCGCCAACTGATCCAGGCTGGCAGCGAGATGGGGCAGGCCAACACTTCACCGACCCCGAACACCTCATGCGCACCCTCCGCCGAGGCCTACGCGAAGTCCAATGCCGCAGCGAACTCATCGACGGATGCCTCATCGGCACCGGAGTGGGTCTTCCGAGCTGACCGGCATCAGCAAGCCGGTCGTGGAACGACAAAGGCGGACACACCGTCGGCTGCTTGGGTTGCGACAGCCGCCGCGCGGAGAACGCTCTCGGGGCCGAGCACGGAAAGACCGTCATTCCCACCTGGCCAGAACACCGCAACCCGGCAGTCGCTTGCGGCCGCTAGGAGCAGACAGTTCACTTCAGCAGCAGGTTTGATGGTGCAGTCCAGCCACGGGTCGTAAGCCAACGGCAGGCTCGGATCGGCCGGGTCGACGGAGTAGAGGTCGAGCATTTCGCCGTTCACCTTCACCGTGTAACTGTCCAGCCCATCACCGTGCGGACTTGAGCAGGTCGTGACCACCAACTGAACCCCCCAGGCGCTGAGTGGCTCCGTCATGCCGCGCAGCCAGTCCTCGACGTCACCATCCGCGAGGTCTTCACCGTCAGCACACCATGCGCCACCTGACGACCACGTCGCATCTTGACCGGACCGAAGCCTGGCGCGGAGTGCTGATGCCCGATCGTGCGAGACGCCCCGCCACTGGCCGGCCCCCTCCAGGTCGTGGAGAAGCCGCTCGAACGAGTTCACGGCGGCCATCATGGGGCAGCCCGGGCGTCGCTGTCGATGACGGAACTGACCCACTGGGCAAGTCCGGGGCCTGGCAGGCTGCCCCCGACATCACGCACGGAACCTCTCAGTACGGCTCGGTGCGAGCACTCTGCGCCTCGCCGTCACCTGCGGCGAGGACGCATCGATCGCTCCTGATGGGTGGAAGGTCAGTCGTCCGTGTCTTCCCGCTCCGTGAGGGCATGGTGCAGTGCGCTGAAGTTGAGTGCCTCCCGCGCCTGGGCGTCGGTCTTTTCGGCCAACTTCTGGATGTCACCGACCACGTCACCCAGCTCGCGGACCAGCTGGCCGTAGATGGGAGGATGATCAGATCTCGGTGCGATACTCATACCTCCGATCTTTCCCGTATCTAGGTCATCTGTCATGACCCATCCCAACAGGCGGGACGCGCCTGAGGTGGCCGGGAACCGAACCGCATGGGCAGATTCCCGGACGACCTGGCGTGGCGGGTACGAGGTGTATCCCACGTCTGGTGAGTCTGGGCGGGGCGAGAATGGTGTGGTGGCCGACGTGAAGTCGCGGTTGTCGACGTGAGTCTCCCGGGAGTGGGCCATGCACAGGCGTGCAATGACGGAGCGTGTATCACTGGACCGCGCCTACGCCCACGGTCGTATCAAGTTGCGGGACAACCGGGTCTACCAGGGCACGCCCAAGAACGACGTGCTCATCAGGTCGCCGTGCAGCATCGAACTGTCGGTCATCACGAACTACTTCGCAAGAGGCAGACAAGATCATCTTCGCGTCGTAACAGGGGACCACCATGAAGAAGAACATCGCAGTGCTGGACTCCGACGGTAACGTCGGGAAGGTCCGTGGAGCAGGTCGCGACTTAGTAAGGAGGATGAACTTAATATGCCGGAGGCGTTAGGATGCCCCTACCCGCTCAGGGGAGGTGTCAAGAGGACAGAAATGGGGAGCCATGGCCGCAGGTGAGTCCCGGTACTGGTTCGGAGCACCGCTGAGTCGGCCGACGACTGTGGCCGCCCTGCGTGCCGTGCACGCTGATGCCGCGAGCCGGCGGGACGATAGCGGCGCCGACGGGCTGCCGATCACCGAGATCGCCAGGCGGGCTGACGTGTCGCGCCCGATGGCCGAGGAGGCGCTGACGGAGCTGCGCGAGCGTGATCTGGTCGTCGAGATCATGCCGGACCCCGACGCGCCGCGCACTGTGGGCCGTCCGGCCAAGCGCTACCGGTTCAACTCCGAGTTCGGATATGTCCTCGGTGTGGACATCGGCATCCACAAGGTCCTCGCATTGTGTACCGATCTGTCCGGTACCCTCCGCGGCAGCCACCGCGTCGAGGTGTCTGCCGACCTCGACAATTCCAGCCGCATCGACGCCGCCCGCGTCGCCCTGAAACGGGCCGCCCGAGCAGGGCATGCACGACTGTCCGACGTCCTGGCCGTAGGCGTCGGCACCACCGGCCCGGTCGACCCGCGCACAGGCGAAGTCGTCCAGTCCCCGGCCCTGCTGCAGTGGTCCGGCGTGGACCTGAGGCAGGAGCTGTCCGGTATCGGCACCGGGTCTGTCGTTGCCGGCAACGACGCCAATCTCGGCGCGCTGGCCGAGGCCTGGCGCGGAGTCGCAGGGGGGTCCTCGGATGTGGTCTACGTCCTGGCAGGGCATCAGATCTCGGTGGGAATCCTGATCAACGGACAGCTGCGGCACGGCCGGCATGGCGCCGCGGGCGAGATCGGTCAGTTGCGTGCAGCCGGCTGGTACGACGCCCGCGATGCGCTGAGGGAGCGCAAACCTGTCGATGCGCCGGACTTCGTCGACGCCCTTGCCACCGGTATCGCCGCGACAGTGTTGACCGTCGACCCCGACATGGTCGTCATCGGCGGCGGACTGTCCCAGGCGGGAGAAAAACTCCTGATCCCGCTGCGGCGCCGGCTCGATGAGCTGTGCATGTTCTCCATCCCCGTCCAGGCGTCGCAGCTCGGCGAGCGGAACGTCGCTCTCGGCGCGGTTCGGCTGGCCCTGGATGACCTGGAAAGCGCTCTGTTCGAACTCTCTTGATCGAAATCCGAGGCACATGGCCCGACCGGAAGGACTGGGCAAAGAGTCCAGTCGGTCGACCGTGTCGCGAAGCGACGGCGCCGGTGCCGGGGGAGACCGGGGTGGGGCATGGGTCGGCCGCCGGTCCGTGGCAGGGTAGGGACCGGCGGCCGGTTCTTCAGACCAGCCGATCGACGCCGCGAGGAGTCGCCGACCGCCCGGGCTCGGGGCTGGTTACGCAGGCGGCGTCGTCCACTGCTGGTTGACGGCTGCGTTCACGATGGCGTAGCCGCCGGTCACGGGTTCAAGCTGCCCCTTCTGGGTCTCGGTTCCGGCGCACGACTCCGCAATGGCGCTGGCTCCCGCCTGCTCCACCACGCCCAGTGGATTGGTCTGGTTGGCAGCACCGGGGCGGATGTCGGCGCACCGGCCGCTGTCGCTGCTCTGGAGACGGTAGTAGTCGTCGCTGGTGGGAATCACGTTCCAGGTGGTGGTGGCAGCGCCGAATATGGTGAGTGCCGCGCCCGTCGTGCCGGTCTCAGTCAGATGGCCCGCGGTGTTCGCGAGGTGTACCTGCCGCCTGAAACCGGTTGCGTCCACGGAGCGCCGTACCGGGGGCGTGGCCGGTCGAGGCGGCCAGGGTGGTGAAGCCGGTGTAGTCGGCTGGGCCGGGGGCTGCCCCACACTCCTTGCGCGAAGGCCCGCATCGACGTGACCAGTCCCTGCTGCACCTGGTTCTCGTTCTCCGCGTCGTAGTGGCCCGGCCAGGTGTTGTACTCGGCACGGGTGACGCGGTTGCTGGTGGTGGTGACGGTCTGGTCGGTGAAAGCGAGCGGTTCCAGCCGGAGTTGTACAAGGCTTGGGCGCTGGGCTGGTATGAGCCGCGTGTGTAGTACCAGGATCCGCCGGCGTTCTCACCTGGTACCTGTCGTCGAGCAGCTACTGGCTGGCCGCCGGCGCACGTGGAAAGTACTCGACGACGATGTCCTTGTTGAGCGGGAAGTTGTTGGCGCCGGTCAGGCCGTCGTTCCAGATCCGCAGGGTACGGCCCTTGGCACGGACGTAGCCGTCGAGCCCGGTTGATGAAGGGGTCTGGTGCACGATCGGGTGACGTCTGAACTGGCTTGCCCTGTGGGGCGGGTGGGAAGGATGTCGCTGTGCCTAAGCCTTATCCGGAAGAGTT
>NZ_JBFAXL010000123.1:0-7943 GCF_040680795.1 Streptomyces sp. NPDC051976 | reverse complement strand
AGGCCCGCGCGATCGCATCGTCCCAGTACTTCGCCGTCAGATTCGGCGTCTCGAACGTCAAAAACGTCAATGTGACGTCCCCCGCCTTACCCCCGCTCGCCGCCGGCTTGCTGGCGCCACTGCCCCCCGCGGAACAGGCGGTCAGCGCGAGCGAGGCGGTCAGGAGCGAGGCTCCGAACACCACCACGGTACGTCGTCCTCGCTTCCCGTACCGCTGCAAGGGCGCGGGGTACTGAGCGCTGACGCCAGTTCCCCCGCCACCGAGTGGGGTCCGTCCGGCTCTTGAGTTGGTGCTCATGTTCTTGGTGCCTTTCCTGGAGGTTTGGGTCGTGCGGAGAGTGGAGGTGGTCAGTTGCGCAAACGCGGGATACGCGTCCATGCGGTACTGCCTCCGGGCAGTACCCGGTCGCATAGGGGCTGGCTCGACAACTGCATTTCGCCCCATGTAGCCGGCACAGTGAAACCCTCGTCACCGAAGACGGTGACGCACACGGCGTTTCCACGCCGGAAGGCAAGTACGTCGGGTCGGTTTCCCGGATGGGTGAGCCAGGTGATGTCCCCGTCCGCGGCGGAGAACAACTCACGCCGGGTGCGCAGTGCGCCGCGGTGCAGCGCGAAGGTGGATCCGGCGTCCTCGATCTGCTCGGACAGCGCGTACTTCGCGAACCACTGCGGCTGCGGCAGCCACGGCTTCTCTGCCGCGTCGGAGGGCGAGAAGCCGAAGCCAGCGGCGTCGGTTGTCCACGGAAGCGGCACTCGGCATCCGTCCCGGCCCACGTCGAGCTGGCCCGACCTGGCCCACGCCGGATCCTGACGTGCCTCGGACGGCAGGTCCAGCACCTCCGGCAGGCCCAGCTCCTCACCTTGATACAAGTAGTGCGAACCGGGCAGAGCAAGCAGCAGCATGATCGCGGCGCGGGCCCGGCGCTCGCCAAGCGCCACGTCGACCTGTCCGCGGGGCCGCATGTACGCGACCTCGGCCGTGACGGGGAACGGGTGCGGTTGACGTTCGGTGATGCCGTAGCGGGTCACGGCACGATGCACGTCGTGGTTGGCCAGCGTCCAAGTGATGGTGGCTCCCGTGGAACCAATGGCAGCGAAGGCCCGGTCGATGGAGTCGCGAAAGAGCGCGGCGTCCCATGTCTGCATCAGCAGGTCGAAGAAGAACGCCTGTGGCAGTTCGTCATCGCGCAGGTAGGGCACAAGAGCAGCGGCGGTCGGCACCCAGACCTCGCCTACCAGGGTCAGCTCCCGCTGGGGGCCGTACGACTGCGCGATCTGCCGCCACCGGCGATAGATCTCGTGGACCTCCGGCTGGTCCCAGGCGAACTCGTTGAAGCCCTGGCCGTGCCAGTCCGGCAGGTCGGGGTGCTTGTACAGACCGTGAGCAACGTCGATGCGGAAGCCGTCGACCCCGCGGTCGAACCAGAACCGCAGCACCTCGTCGAACATGTCGGCGATCTCAGGGTTGCGCCAGTTGAAGTCGGGTTGCGCAGCGTCGTACATGTGCAGGTACCACTGGCCGGGGGCTCCGTCCGGGCCGGCGGCGCGGGTCCAGGCGGGGCCGCCGAACACGGACTTCCAGTTGTTGGGCGGTAGCTCGCCGTGAGGGCCGCGCCCGTCACTGAACAGGAACCGGTCGCGTTCCGGGGAACCGGGCGCGGCGGCGAGCGCTGCTAGGAACCACGGGTGAGCACTCGAGCAGTGGTTCGGCACCAAGTCCATCAGAACTTTCAGTCCGCGGGCGTGTGCCTCGTCGACGAGGGCATCAAAATCTGCGAGGCTCCCGTAGTCCGGATCGATGTCCCGGTAGTCCGCCACGTCGTAGCCATGGTCGGCTTGGGGGGAGGGGTAGCACGGGTTGAGCCAAAGCCCGTCGACCCCCAGG
Source organism: Streptomyces sp. NPDC051976 (assembly GCF_040680795.1). Taxonomy (NCBI): domain Bacteria; kingdom Bacillati; phylum Actinomycetota; class Actinomycetes; order Kitasatosporales; family Streptomycetaceae; genus Streptomyces; species Streptomyces sp. NPDC051976. Next base: position 6,055 of record NZ_JBFAXL010000123.1, on the reverse strand, counting down.
GTACTGAGGTGGTCGAGGCGGGCCCGCAGACCGGTCAGGTCGCCGATGCCGTCGCCGTTTCCATCGGCGAAGCTCCGGACGTACACCTGATAGATCACCGCACTGCGCCACCACTCGGCGGCAGCTCGGTCTGCGTTCTGCGGCATATCAGTCCTTTGTCTAGCTTTGCATGCCCATGTACATGGATCGGTGGCGGGAAGGCTGCTCCGGCGGGCCGCAAGAGCCCGGATCCTGCGGGGTCGCGCCACACGTCTGGGCCGGTTTAATAATGCAGGCTATGTTAATATTTTCGACGCGTTAGGATGCTGGCATTGGATGGGCGGCGACGTCAAGAGGCGGAGAAGGCACAAATGGCAGAAAGTTCACCACTCTCCCCCTTCGGTACACCGCCCAGCCGTGCCACGACGGCGTCAGCCCTACGCGTCGTCCACACGCATGCCGCGACAGCGCAAGAGCCCCTGGCCGCAGATGGCCTCACGCTGAGCCAGATCGCCTCACGAGCGGGCATATCCCGCCCCTCGGCCGAGGAGGGCATCGCCGAACTCATCGAGACCGGCCTGGTCGTCGAGACCACATCAGACCCCGACGCACCCCGCCCGGTCGGCCGACCGGCCAAGCGCTACCGCTTCCGGTCCGAGCACGGCTACGTCCTCGGCGTCGACATCGGCATCCACAAGGTCCTGGCCCTCTGCGCCGACCTCAGCGGCCATGTACTAGGCAGCCACCGGATCGAAGTTCGGGCAGACCTCGGCAACGACGAACGCGTCAAGGCCGCCAGGACCGCCCTCAAACGCGCCGCCCGGGCCTCATCCCTACGCCTCTCCCAAGTAGTGGCGATCGGCATCGGCACCACAGGACCTATCGACCCCGGCGCCACCATCGTGTCCCAGTCCCCCGCACTGCCCCAGTGGGCAGGGGTGAACCTGCGACAAGCCCTGTCCGGCATCAGCGCAGGCCCGGTGCTGGCCGACAACGATGCCAATCTCGGCGCACTCGCCGAGCGCTGGCGCGGCGCCGCCAGCGACAGCGCGGACATCGTCTACATCCTGGCTGGCCACCAGATCTCCGTGGGCATCCTCATCGACGGCCACGTACGCCGCGGACGCCACGGCGCGGCAGGAGAAATCGGTCAACTCCGCGCCGCGGGCTGGTACCAGGCACGAGACTCACTCGCCGCCGGCCGACCCGTCGACGACCCCCGGTTCATCCATGACCTGGCAACCGGCATCGCCGCAACGGTACTCACCATCGATCCCGACAAGATCGTCATCGGCGGCGGACTGTCCAACGCGGGCGACAAACTCCTCAAACCCCTACGCCGCCGCCTCCACGACCTGTGCATGTTCCCCATCCCTGTGGAGAGCTCACACCTTGGGGAGCAGAACGTGGCGCTCGGCGCACTCCGACTTGCCCTCGAGGATGTTGAAGGACGCCTTTTCACGACTCCGTCAAGGACCTGACTGCCCACTCGGGCGGTCCCAGCATCGGCTGGGACCGCCCAACGCCTGTCAACGCGCTGTGTTGGCGACAGGAATGCTTGTCGTTGCCCGGGTGACGGGCAGCGCCTTCTCCTTCAGTGGAGCATCATGTGCCGGTTGGTCAGGGCAGGTTCCACTGCTGGCTGGATCCGGTGGTGCAGGTGGTGATGACGAGTTTCGTGCCGCTACCAGTGCCATGACTGGTGCCGTCCAGGCACTTGCCGAGAATCTGCAGTTGGCTGGTCACCGGGTTGTGGCTCCATTTCTGGGCTGGTGTGCCGTTGCAGGAGTAGATCTGCACGGGTGTCCCGTCGGTGCTGGCTCCCCCGCGCACGTCCATGCACTTGCCCATCGCCTGCAGGGTGCCGTCGGCGGCGACGGTCCATGTCTGGGCCGCGGTGCGGTTGCATGATGAGAGCTGGAGTTGGTTGGAGTCGGTGTTGTCGGCCCCGGGGATGTCGGCGCACAGGCCGCTGGCGGCCTGTGCGACCGGGCCCGTTGTCGGTGCGATGGTGACAAGTGTCGCTGCGTGGAGCGTGATGTTGCCGTCTCCGGCGCCGCTGTAGGAGGTGTCGACGGTGTAAGCGATGGTGAGGGTCTGTCCGATGCTGGCTGCCTTGAACGTCAGGTCCGCCAGTCCGTATCCGCTGCCGGAAGGGGAGTCGAAGTACCCTGTATAGGGTGCCGCGCTGCCGTCACTGAGTGTGGCGGTCAGCTTTCCCTTCGCCGACCATGCGCCGAGGTAGACCCGCAGGCGCTGTGGTGTGGCCGTGGCCGGCACAGTCAGCCGGAAGCCGTTGCCGACCGAGCGGACGTAGACCGCGGTCGGGGTGGCCGTCACACCTGTGGTCGGTGTTCCACCCGCCCAGGTGTAGCTGACCTGGCTGTCGGCGAGCTGGTTGACCGGATTGCTGCCGATCACGGTGTAGTTGCTGATCGCCGGTGTGACTGCGGCCTTGTGGTCGAAGGCTGCCGCGTTGGTCAGGCCCCAGTGCGCCCAGTCGGTGGTGCCCTCCTGAGCGAGGTCGACCGTACCGGACGGCTGGGTGGCGACCGAGCCGGTCAGCGAAGCACCGCCGCCAAGGGCCTGCTGGGTGAGCGAATATGTCGTGCCAGCGGTGGTTGTGAAGGTGTACTTGTCGCCGGTGTGGGTGGTCGTGATGGTGGCACCGGTGGAGTCGGTGACGGTCAGTGTCCTGCCGGGCCAGGGGTTGAGTACGGTTACGGATCCGCCGGAGTTGTCTGCGGTCAGGGAGACGTTGGAGGCGGTGGCGCCGTCGTAGTCGGCGCTGACCAGGAAGCCCCCCTGGACGCGCAGGTTGCTGAAGTGCGCGGCCCGGCCCGAGGGGTAGTCCGGGAAGAGGCGGATGGTGCCGCCCACGGACTGGAGCAGCATGGCGTTGACGGCATCGGTGGTACCGACGCTCTCTAGGCCGCCGCCGGCTTGGTATACGCTTCCGTTGGTCTGCAGGCCCGCGCTGAGAACGGACTTGAAGGTGCTGAACAGGCTGTTGGCCGGGTACCCGATCTGCGCTGCGATGCCGAAGCTCTTGGCGAAGTTGTTGCCCTGGGTCCAGGAGTTCATCGCGTCCAGGGTGTCGATCGCGCTCTGCCGTGCCTTCTGGGGTGAGTCCAGGTTCAGCAGGTCGAAAGGGTGGATCCACTCGATGTTGCAGACGGTCCTGCCGACCAGCGAGGCGAAGTCGGTGGTGTCGTAATCGGAGGTGTAGACGGTCTTGCCGTTAAAGCTCGTGGTGGGGAACGCTGGCAGATGAGCCAGGATGTCGTTCCAAGCCGGCCGCAGCGGGGCGTCGACACCGAGGGTCTGGCTGTACTGGACAGCTTTGGACAGGACCAGCTTCACGGAGCTGAGGTCGAGCGCGTCGTCATGTCTCCAGTCACCCTCGTACGTTGCACCCATCAGGTGGTACAACCCGTCACCGCCCTTGGCCCCGAGGTAGTCCTGCCAGAACTGCGCAAGCGACTTCAGGTACGGATAGAGCGTTCCGCTCAGGTAGGCGCTGTCCGGGGCGTAGTCGTACCGGTAGATCATCGGGACGGCGGCGTAGCTGGCGTTCGACGGCTGGTTCCAGTAATCCAGGTCGGTACTGGCTCCCCACGGTCCGATGCCCACCGGGTAGAGGTAGCCGTGCGTGACGTTGTGCTGGGCGAGGTAGTCCTTGAAGGTCTGCGACACGCCGCTGCTGGTGGGCAGGTTCTGCAGACCGGCGACGTTCGCCTGACCGACACTCTCGTAGTCGGTGATCGACTGGATGTACGGGGTGGCCAACTCCGGGCGGTTGCTGGAGAACGCGCCGTAGTACGGGGCCTGAACGTTGTAGTTGAGGTGGTAGTCCCCGTTCCACGCCGGCGAGTCGCTGGTGATCCACGCGCCCCACAGACCCGGAGCGGTCCCCCCTGTTCTGGCCGCGCTGCCCAGGAGGTACTGGGACCCGTAGTAGTACTTCTCCACCTGGGTGTCGTAGACCCGCACATACGACTTAAGCCAGTAGCTCTTCCACCACGCCAGATGGTTGGTGTGCAGGGTCGCGACGCCGGTGGTGTCCAGGGCGTTGGCCGCGGAGATGGCATCGGCGACCTGGGTCGTGGCGTTCTTCCCGCCCCGCACCGCGGAGACGAGGGTGACCGACTGTCCTGCCGGCACCGTGAACTCGGCGGTCGCCACCGCCGAGTCACCACTGACCGGCTGCGAGCTCGTTGTGACCGTCGCGCCCAGCACCCGGGTCGCGATCGCGGCCCGCGACACCCAGGCCCCGCCGCTCTCAGTGCTGCGCGAGGCCCAGACCGTCGACCCGCTCACTCCCGAGGTGGCCGGCATCGAGCCGGTGTGCCTCGTCCAGGTGTCCAGGTCGAGCACCACGTTGTGGGACCCGGTGTTGTTTACCTGCGTAATCACCGCGTCCTGGTCGTCAGCCGTATAGGTGACCGTGTGGATCGGGGTGTTGTTGATGTTCAGGTCGGACGTGACCTGTGCATTGAGCAGATCCTGCGTCAACGAGTACGGTGAGGAACTGTCCGTGCCCGACGGCGGCCGACGGAGAGTCAGCCCGCCGAGGGCGACCGGGTGGGAACCGGTCGCGCCGGAGGGTGCCACGTAGTCCCACATGTCACTCTTGGACACAAACATGGTCTGCGCGTTGGTGTTACCGCCGACCTCAACGCCGATATCGCCGTTGCCGAGCAGTGCCCCTCCGGGGAACTTGTCGGTGGCCTGGCCGGTCGGCGGCGAACTCCACGTCCCGTTCAGGCTTGGCAGTAGACCCTGGAGCGCGGACCAGTCGTCGGCGCCGGTCGATGCGGCCTGCGGGAGCTTTGGCGCACCGGCGATACCGGATGCGGCAGCGGCCGGGGCCAGGCCGGCCGCGGGGACGCCCAGAACAACAGCTGTCACGATGGCCGACACCCCCATCCATCTGCGTTGTCTCATAGCTTTGAGAGCCTTTCTGCGCGTTGAACGGGTTGATTCCTTAACGACCCACCGCACCATGTATCGCCAGCGAGGCGTCGGCGGCGGGTTGGCCGCGATCTGGGACGTGGAGTTCAAGCCGATGGCTTGAACTGAGACGAGGTACCGCGTCGTGCCGTGTCGGTACGGCGACCTCGTTCGCATCTTCCATCCGAGTCCGGTCTGTCGACTACGGTGGTGAGCAGAGGGAGGTGCCGAGTTCCGGCTCGTCGGCCCCAAGTAAGCCGCCTCCGAAGCCCTCTCCACCCGTCTGACCGGAGCGCAGGTCGACAACCCAAATGCTTGGGGTAGGCAGCGATGAGGCCGCGCCGGGGATTGCAGGCATCGTCGCTCTCTTCCGTGAATCGCGCCATGAGACATCTGCGGCGATATTGGCCGACGACCCCACCCGGCTGGCCCCACCCAGGTCTCTCCCTGACCCCATAGGGCACGGCTTCCGGCATGGCAGGCCGACCGTCGTTCATTAAATAACGAGGTAACCTTAATATTCTCGAAACGCTGTGATCGTGACACCGCGCGGTGCAGAGCGTCAAGAGGGAGGAAGCAAAAGGCTGGAGGAGTAGCGATCGCCGCTGCGTCGGCTCACCATGCCCAGCGGGCGTGGGCCGACAGGCCTTGACCACTTCACCGAGCCAGTACGCTTGTGGCTGCGGAGGGCGTTGGCGCAGTGCGCCGATGACACGGCCGCGAGCAGCCAGCCGGGCCGCCAGGCCCCGCACGTCGTGATCAGTTCGACTACTGGGGTTGCTTGTAGGGGCGGACTGCCTCGGTTGTCGCAGCCATCGCTTCGGTGCTCTGGCTGTAGGTGCGCTGCGCGACGGCGATGTACAGCAGGTCGAGGACGGCCATCTGGGCGGCGGCTGGGGATGGTGTCCTGCCCGGGCGCGTCCGCAGGGACGGCGGTGGCTAGGACGAGGTGGACCCGACGGGCCAGCGGCGAGGCGGGGTCGTTGGTGAGCGCGATGGCCGTGGCGCCACGGGAGCGGCATTGACTTGGGTCTGGTGCAGGGTTGGGTGACAGGTTTGGTCACGCGGCCTGGAGGGCCTGTGTGGTCATGACGGTCTCGTACTCGACGGGTGTGAGCCGGCC
>NZ_JBFAXL010000122.1:0-8076 GCF_040680795.1 Streptomyces sp. NPDC051976 | reverse complement strand
CTCTATCAGACTCTTTTCAGTGTCTGACCCCCAGTCAGCGGGGCTTGTCTTTCCGGCCGTTCGGCCGTTCCGACGAGTGAGACTTTAGCGGAACTTCGGCGGTCGAACCAAATCGGCCGCTTTCCGGTCCTCATTCCGAATACGCACAGGCGAACGCACACGGCAGGCCGTTTTCGTTCGAGTGTTTGTTACGGGATGGCTGTCCGGGGACCGACCGGAGTCGGCGCTCACGTCGGACAACTCGGAGAACACTACGCACACGAACGGGGGGTGTCAACTTGGTGTCGCGGACGCTCCCCAGGAGCTACTCTCCCCCTATGACAACGCATGCGCGTAGTACCCAGTGGTGGGCCGCCTAGGGCGGCCCGGACTGACGCATGCATCCAACGGCCGCCGCTTCGGCGGCCGTTTTCGTTGCTCCCCGGCCGCTCTGCGCGGCGGTCCCACGTACTCCCCCGTACACACAGGCGTACACACAGCGGATCAGGAGACAGCGGACATGACGCGAATCTTCAGCGGGGTCAAGCCGACCGGGCATCTCACCTTGGGGAACTACCTCGGCGCGATCCGCCGGTGGGCCGACGAGGACCAGCACAGGGCGGAGTCGCTGTTCTGTGTGGTGGACCTGCACGCCCTCACCATGGAGCACGATCCAGCCCGGGTACGACGGCTGAGCAGGCAGGCGGCGAGTCTGATGCTCGCCGCCGGGCTCGATCCACAGGGGTGCACGGTGTTCGTGCAGAGCCATGTCGACGAGCACGCCCGGCTGTCCTACCTCCTGGAGTGTGTCGCGACCGACGGCGAGATGCGGCGCATGATCCAGTACAAGGAGAAGGTGGTGCGCGCGCAGTCGGCGGGGCAGAGCGTACGGCTGAGCCTGCTGACGTATCCCGCGCTGATGGCGGCGGACATCCTGGCGTACGGCGCCGACGAGGTGCCGGTCGGCGAGGACCAGGCGCAGCACGTGGAGCTGACCCGGGATCTGGCCGAGCGGTTCAACCTGCGGTACGGGCGGACGTTCGTCGTACCGCGCGTCACGCTTCCCACGGTGGCCGCGCGGGTGATGGACCTCCAGGACCCCACGGGAAAGATGGGCAAATCCCACGACTCCACGGCCGGGATCATCTACCTCCTCGACGAGCCCGCCGTCATCACCAAGAAGGTGACGCGCGCCGTCACGGACAGCGCGTCCGGGGTGGAGTACGAGCCGTCGGAGCGGCCGGGGGTGGCGAACCTGCTGGAGATCCTGTCGTCCTGCACGGGCAAGGAGCCGCGGACCCTCGCCGAGGACTACGACTCGTACGGCGCCCTCAAGCGCGACACGGCCGAGGCGGTCGTCGAGCTGCTGCGGCCGCTCCAGACCCGGCATGCGGAGTTGAGTGCGGATCCCGGGTACGTGGACGGGGTGCTGAAGGACGGCGCCGCGCGGGCGCGGGCGCTCGCCCGGCCCACGGTCGACGCCGCCTACCGGGCGATCGGACTGCTCCCGCCCACGTGAGGCGGACCCCGGACCCCGGGCCCCGAGGCCCTGCTGTCAGCCGTTGCCGGAGGCCAGTTCGCGACTGCGGTCGCGGGCGGCCTCCAGCGCGGCGAGCAGGGCGGCGCGTACGCCGTGGTTCTCCAGCTCGCGGATGGCGTTGATGGTGGTGCCGGCCGGCGAGGTGACGGCCTCGCGGAGCTTGACCGGGTGTTCGCCGCTGTCGCGGAGCATCACGGCGGCGCCGATCGCGGACTGCACGATGAGGTCGTGGGCCTGGGCGCGGGGCAGGCCGAGGAGGATGCCCGCGTCGGTCATGGCCTCGACCAGGTAGTAGAAGTACGCCGGGCCCGAACCGGACAGCGCGGTCGCGGCGTCCTGCTGCTTCTCCGGAACGCGGAGCGTCTTGCCGACCGGGTTGAAGATGGCCTCGGTGCGCACCAGATGGGCCTCGGTGGCGTGGCGGCCCGCGGAGATGACGGACATGCCCTCGTCCACCAGCACCGGGGTGTTCGGCATGACCCGCACCACCGCGATGCCGTCGGCCAGGCGCTCCTCGAAGAAGGTGGTCGGGATGCCCGCGGCCGCGCTGATCACGAGGCGGTCGGCGGGTACGTGCGCGGCCAGCTCGTCCAGAAGGGCGCCCATGTCCTGCGGCTTCGCGGCCAGGATGAGGGTGTCGGCGGCCTTCGCGGCCTCGGCGTTGCTGACGGCCTCGACGCCGTACCGGGCCCGCAGTTCCTCGGCGCGTTCGGGTCGGCGGGCGGTGACGAGGAGGTCGCCGGGGGCCCAGCCCGCCCGGATCATGCCGGAGAGGAGGGCTTCGCCGATCTTCCCGGTGCCGAGCACGGCGACTTTCTGGGCCTGGGCCCGGCGCTGCTCGTCGGGCTGAGCCTGGGGCTCGTTCTGGGTGGTCATCGCGGCTCACCTCAAGCGGGACGGAGTGTTCCCGGCCATCCTCGCAGGGGCGGGGCCCCGAGCGGCGGCACGTCCGCCCCTCGGTACGGCGCAGTCCAGGTCACTGCCCCGGCGCCCTGCCCCAGGTCACCGCGTCAGCCGACGGTCTCGTCCAGATGGTCGGCGTAGTGCTCGATCGCGCGGCGGTACGCGGCGATGCCGGGCGCGCTGCTGGTGTGGGTGAGGAGCTTCAGCAGCGAGCCGACGGCCTCATCGGAACGGCCGAGGTTGTGCAGGGCGATCGCCCGGAAGGCGGTCAGCGCGGGGTCTGCGGGGTACTCCACGAGGGCCCGGTCGAACGCGGCGAGCGCCTCCTCGTAGCGGCCGAGCACCCGGTACGTGCTGCCCAGCCCGGTGTGGGCGCCCAGGCGCTCCTCATCGGTCAGGTTGGGACCCGCCAGCGCGGCCTCGTAGAAAGGCGCGGCGTCGGCCTCCCGGCCGAGCGTGTCGTGCAGCCAGGCGCACTGGTACGCCACGGCCGCGTCGTGCGGGTGCCGCTCCGCGAGGGCGACCAGGCCCTCGCGGTCCCGGGCTTCGCGCAGCCGTACGGCGTCACGCAGTCGCAGGTCTTCGGCGGCCGGATCGTACGACGTCATGGGCTCATCATGCCGTGCGGCGGCGCAGAGTCGCGGCTCCCAGGCCGAGGGCGAGCAGCGCGCAGCAGGCGACGACGACGAGATCGCGGACGAAGTCGCCGGTGATGCCGCTGTGGTGGACGATCTGGGTCATCCCGTCCGCCGCGTACGACATCGGCAGCACGTTGGACAGGTCGGTCAGCACCGGCTGCATGTCGCCGCGCGGCACGAACAGGCCGCACAGCAGCAACTGCGGGAGCAGCACGGCGGGCATGAACTGCACGGCCTGGAACTCGCTCGCCGCGAAGGCGCTCACGAACAGGCCGAGCGCGGTGCCGAGGAACGCGTCGGCGAGCGCGGCGACCAGCAGCAGCCAGGCGGAGCCGCTGACGTCGAGGCCGAGGACGGCGACGGACAGCACCGTCGCCAGCGTCGCCTGCACCACGGCCACGACGCCGAAGGCCAGCGCGTAGCCCGCGAGCAGGTCTGCTTTCGCGAGCGGCATGGACAGCAGGCGTTCGAGCGTGCCCGAGGTGCGTTCGCGCAGCGTCGCGATGGACGTGACCAGGAACATCGTGATCAGCGGGAAGATGCCGAGCAGCGAGGCGCCGGCGCTGTCGTACGTGCGCGGGCTGGCGTCGAACACGTACTTCAGCAGCGTGAGCAGCAGACACGGGACCACGAGCATCAGCGCGATCGTGCGCGGGTCGTGGCGGAGCTGGCGCAGGACGCGGCGGGCGGTGGCGAGGGTCCGGGCGAGGTTCATGAGGTGGTCGATTCCGTGCGGGTTTCGGGGGTGGCGGTGGCGGCGGGTGTCCGCGCCTCGGTGGGAGTGCGGCCCGCGGCTTCGTCGACGAGGCGCAGGAACGCTTCCTCGACGGTGTCGGAGCCGGTGCGCTCGCGCAGCGCCCCGGGTGTGCCGTCGGCGAGGATGCGGCCCTCGCGCAGCAGCAGCAGGCGGTGGCACCGCTCCGCCTCGTCCATCACGTGCGACGAGACGAGTACGGTCGCGCCGCGCTCCTCGGTGAGGCGGTGGAACAGCTTCCACAGATCGCGGCGCAGTACGGGGTCCAGGCCGACGGTCGGCTCGTCGAGCACCAGCAGCTCCGGCTCCCCGAGCAGCGCCACGGCCAGTGAGACCCGGCCGCGCTGGCCGCCGGACAGGCTGCCCGCGAGCGCTCCGGCGTGCGAGGTCAGGTCCACGTCCGCGAGCGCGCGGTCGACCTGCGCGGCGCGGTCCCGGTGCGGGATGCCGAGTACGGCGGCGTAGTAGTCCAGGTTCTGCCGCGCGGTGAGGTCCGCGTAGACGGACGGGGCCTGCGTCACGTATCCGACCCGGGGGCGCAGCGCGCGGTGCCCCGCCGGGTGGCCGAGGACGTCGAGCGTGCCGGTGACGTGGGCCTGCGAGCCGACGATGGCTCGCATCAACGTCGATTTTCCGCAGCCGCTGGGGCCGAGGAGGCCCGTGATGCGGCCCTGCGGGAGCGCGAACGAGAGGTCGTCGAGGACGGTGCGGGCACCGCGTACGACGCTGAGGCCGATGGCCTCGATGGCCGGTCCGAGGTGTTTATTCATCATGGGATGAATAAACACCTGCGGGGTGGGTCACGTCAAGCCGCGCGGTCTTGACGGGGGTGTCTTCGTGACTTCCGGCTGGCCGGGCCCACGGGGGGCGGGGGCCCCGGGGGGGGCGGGGTTCGTTCGGTGAGCCGGGTGGGGCCCCGGGGGCCTTACGGGGTGGGTCAGGGTCATCCCCTATGGCGTTCATGCGGTGGGCGCAGGACCGTTGCGGTATGAGGCGTTCATCCCGAGAAGTTGCTGCATCCCGCGTCGAGAAGCGGCAGTTGGCCGTGGCCTCGGCGACCCTTGGACCCTGGCGGCCGGCGGCCGTCGTGGGCGCGCTCGGTGGCGGCGTGTCCCTCGCCCTGCATCTGGTGGACGGGCACTTCGGGCTCGGCATCCTGGCCGGGGCTGTGTCTGTGGCCGCCCTGCTCTTTTACTCCGTCGGGGGGTCGGGGGCGGTGCTCGGGTACGGCTCTAGCGGCGCCAAGCGGGATTACCGCATACGGCGGTGGGCGCGGGCTCATCCCTGGCGGGTGGCTGCTGTGCCGGCCACTTTGATGTTCTTCAGCGACCTCGTGATCAGGCAGGTCCTGACGAGTGAAGGGTTTTTCGGCAGCGTCTGGGCGGGGCTGTGGCATGGGGCCGTTGTCGCGGCGGTGGTGGGGTGCGTGGGGACGGTTGCCGCTGCGCGGCGGGCTTAGGGGGGTTGTTTTTCCCACCCGCACCACCCGTGCGAGTGCGTTTCTGTCTGCCGGTCTTCTGGTGGGTGGGGTCGGCGCCGCGCCGGGGTGACTCCTCGGGCGCCAAACACTTGCCGGGTGTATTGGCTTCTGCGGGGGAAGTGTTCGGCGCCCTGCGGGGACACCCCGCCACGTCCCCTCCCAGGCCGGATGGCGGCTGCCGGTCCACGGGGGTGTGATGACCAGGTCCCCTCCGGGGCCCAATAACCCTTCCCCCGGGTCCCACGTTCGTTGCCCCCACGTTCGGGCCGTGGTCGGGTGAGAGGCGGAATCTCGCCCCCGAGCCAACGCACCCGCACCCGCAAGCCCCAGCCGGAGGCAAGGTGCGGCCGCAGCCCACCCACCCGGGGGCAGCCCACCCACCCGAGGTACCCGAGGTAACCCACCCACCCACCCGCCCGGGGCGAGGTGGCGGAGGTGTGGAGGGGGGCGGGGGTGGAGGGGGAGGGTTTCGAAATGCTGCCGGATATTTGTGGCGCGGGAGGGGGTGCGGGTGTGGAGTGCCAGAAGCGCCGTAAATATCCGATTTCGAAGCCCTCCGCCGGAAGCCCCGGCCCCCGACCCCCGGCCCCGTTAGTAGCGGACGACGTAAGGGGCGCGCCATTCGGGAGCGGGGTCGGCGCCGAGTTGGGTCCAGTATTCGCGGGCGGCGACGATTATGCGGTCGCGGACGGTCCAGAGGCCGACGCTGCGGAAGACGCCGAGGGACTCGTGCGGGACCTCGACCTCGGAGACGACGGTGTCGCCGTCGGCGATGACGCGGAGGACGCGGATGGACCAGCCCTCGGGGTACTCCGCGTTGACGCGGACGAAATTGCTGCGGCCGACGATGCGTTCGCGGCTGACCGGCCACTCGACGACGAGGTCCTCCGCCAGCAGCTCGCCGACGCCCGCCCAGTCCCTGGCCTCGATACGCTCCCACAGCGCGTGAACGATCTGCGTAGGTTCCATGCCCGCATCGTGGCACGGCCCACCGACAACGAGCCCGCCGTCAGCGCCGCTTGCGCTTGGCCTTGGGCGCGCTCCGGCGCGCCTGCCGCTCGAGGGCGGCCTCGTACTCGGCGCGGTGCAGGCCCTCGCCGGGCGCCTCGCTGAAGCAGCGGAAGAAGTAGGCGAGCAGGGAGCCGAGGAAGCCGATCACCATCAGGCCCTGGGCGGAGCGCGCGGCGTCCGGGTCCTCGGCGACGCGCCGCTCGGAGAATCCGCGCCAGGTGCGCTGGAAGGCGAGGGCGCTGCACACGGCGAAGCCGACGATCGCGAGGAGCGTCACGAAGTAGCCGATGTTGGCGTCGGACAGCCCCTGGAAGCCGAAGCGCAGCACGAACGCCCCCGCGGCCGTCGCGACCAGCGAACCGACGGCGAGCCCGGCCCGCCGCCAGTTGTAGCCGCCGTCGTGGTCGACCCAGGTCGTGCCGAAGAAACGGATCGGCTCGGGGCGCGGCGTCACTGACGTACGGGGCTGCTGCTCGGTCTCGCTCACGGTATCGATTATGACCCAAATCGGTACGGCCCCGGCACGACGGCGGCGGAGGCGGGCGCGGTGCGTTCCGGGCCTGCCCGGACACCGGTCCGCGGGGGGCGGCGGCCAGGGCCAAACGGGGGCAATTGCGCAGCAGCCGACTGGGGTTCTGCGCAAAGCATTGACTCCTTACTGACCGGTCAGTAATTTCCGCGCAGCATCGCTGAACCGCCACGCACAGCCAGGCACAGCTAGCCCCCCTCACGTCTGAGTTCAAAGGAGAATGCAGATGTCGATGCGTGCTCTCGCCCGCGGACTGGCGGCCGTCGTCGCTGCCGCAGGCACCGTGGCTCTGGGCCTCAGCGGGCCCGCCGCACATGCCTCGGACCCGATGTCGTACGTCGGGCTGGGTGACAGTTACAGCGCCGGTTCCGGCGTGCTGCCGCTCGACGGGTCCGCACCGCTGGAGTGTGCGCGCTCCAGCGTGAACTACCCGCATGTGATCGCCGCGCGGACCGGTGCGCAGTTCACCGACGCGACGTGCGGGGCCGCGGAGACCAAGGACTTCGCGGGGTCGCAGTACCCAGGGGTCGCGCCGCAGCTCGACGCCGTCGGCGCGGACACGGATCTCGTGACGATGACGATCGGCGGCAACGACAACAACACCTTCATCGGCGCCATCCTGGCGTGCGGCTCGGCGGGCGTGGTCACGGTCGGCTTCGGCCACCCGTGCAAGAGCCTGTACGGCAGCACCTTCGACGACCAGGTGGACAACACGACGTATCCGGCGGTGAAGGCGGCGCTGCAGGCTGTCAGGGCGAAGGCGCCGCACGCGCGGGTGGCGATCCTGGGGTACCCGTGGATCCTGCCCGCCACGTTCGACCCGGGGTGCTTCGTGAAGATGCCGATCGCGTCGGGCGATGTGCCGTATCTGCGGGATCTGCAGACGCATCTGAACTCGGCGGTGCGGCGGGCGGCGGCGGAGACGGGTGCCACGTACGTGGACATGTCGGCCGCGTCCGAGGGGCACGACGCCTGCCAGCCGGTGGGCACCCGGTGGATCGAGCCGGTGCTGTTCGGCACCAACTACGTGCCGGTGCACCCGAACGCGCTGGGCGAGTCGAAGATGGCCGACCAGACCCTGTCGGTGCTGAACCTGGGCTGACCCGCCCGCACATGACCGCGGCGGCCGTCCTCCCCGTGGAGGACGGCCGGGCCCGCCGGGGGCCCGGGGGCGGTGAGGGCCGCCGCGGGGTGGTGTAGCGGCCCCCGCCCCCCGCGGGGGGGGGGGCCCGGGCGGCGGGG
>NZ_JBFAXL010000121.1:0-9405 GCF_040680795.1 Streptomyces sp. NPDC051976 | reverse complement strand
CGGGGCACTGCGCGACCAGCCCTCGACGGGCTGCAGGTCACCACCGGCCCCAATGGGGCAGACGCGTTGTCTTCGGACCACCGGCCGGTGGGGGCGGGCCGCGCAGTTCCCCGCGCCCCTACGGGGCACGACCTCTTCCGCAAGCGCAGCGCGCTTCCCCGCGCCCCTTCGGGGCACGACCTCCGTGACGGCGGGGGCACCGCACTACGTTGCTTTGGCGCAGAGGACATCGACTCTTTGGATGAGGTTGTTGGCGAAGCCGCCGCGGTTCCAGGGTTGGTGGAGGGGTTGGGTGGTGCCGGAGGTGTCGGTGGCGCGGGGGGTGAGGAGGTGGCGGCCGGGGGTGGCGGTCCAGTCGGTGTGCCAGTGGCGCCAGGCCCAGGGGTGGGCGTCGGCGGGGTCGAGGTGGGCCGGGTGCCAGGTGTGGCCGTCGTCCGTGCTGACCTCGACGGCGGCGAGGGGCGCGGCGCCGGACCAGGCGCGGCCCTCCAGCCGTACCGGGCCCGGCCGTACCACCCGGGCCCTGGACATGAAGTCCGGGAAGCCCGGCGGGATCATCAGCGCCCGCGGCGCGATCCGGCTGACCGGCTCGCCCAGGTCGTCGGCCGACTGCCGGTAGCGGTAGGCGACGTCCTGCTGGAAGCCGGTGAAGCGGGTGTCGGTGGCGGTGATCTCGCGCAGCCACTTCACATGGGCCATGCCGTACCAGCCGGGCACCACCAGCCGTAGCGGATGGCCGTGTTGCGGCGGCAGCGGGCCGCCGTTCATCGCGTACGCCACCAGCGCCTCGGGGGCGTCCGGCCCCTCGCCGAGGGCCGCCGCCAGCGGCAGGGCGCGCTGGTAGTCCTGCTCGACACCGCGCTCGACGCCGTGGTCGGCCCCGGTGAAGACCACGTCGACGGCGTCGGGATCCACTCCGGCCCGCTCCAGCAGTGCGCGCAGCGGCACCCCGGTCCACTCGGCGGTGCCGACCGCCTCCACCAGCCACGGCTGGCTCACCGGCCGCGGGGTGAGCAGCGCGCGGCCGTTGCCCGCGCACTCCATGGTGACCCGCCGGGTGACGGCCGGGAGCGCGCGCAGCTCCGCCAGTCCGAGGGCGAGCGGGGTACGCACCCGGCCGCCGACCGTCAGGGTCCAGGAGTCGGCGTCGACGGCGGGGATGTCGTAGTGCACCAGGACGTAGTGCAGTCCCGGCGGGCTCAGCTCGTAGCGCAGCGCCTCCAGCGGCAGCCCGTGATTGCGGGTGGCGAGCGCGAGTTCCTCGGTGCTGATGCCCTCCGCGGGTCCGGCCAGCCGCCCTGGTGCGCTGATGTCACCGATGCGTCCGTCCATGCGTCCATGGTGCGCTCGACTGCGCCCGGCCGCGTCCGCGGAGGCGTGTGCGGATGCGGGCGGAGCCCAGTGGGGAGAGGCTTGGACTGTCAGCCCTGTGGGTTACGGTCGCGCCGTAGCCCGTGCGAGGTGCCGCGGCGGTGGCCTACGCCCGCTCGCGCCCCCATCCCCCGTACCGGGCGCGGCATCGCTGACCTGCGCTCACCGGGAGAGGGGCGGCCCGGCGGGCGTGTGTGCCCGACAGGCCGAGCACAGCCGAGCACAGGAGATCTCGCTCGCGCCGAGCACGCCGAGCACAGGAGATCTCGCGAGGAGTTCTCATGGACGGCACCACGCTGGAAGCGATCCGGACAGCCCTGCGCGGGCCGGTCATCGCGCCTCAGGATCCCGAGTACGCAGAAGCACGCAAGGTCTACAACGCCATGATCGACCGGCGTCCGGCCGCGGTCGTCCCGTGCAGGGACGCGGCGGACGTCATGGCCGCGGTGAACTTCCTCCGCGACAACGGCTTGGACGTCGCCGTCCGGGGCGGCGGGCACAGCGGACCCGGCCTCGCCGTGATCGACGACGCCGTCACCATCGACCTGTCACCGATGAGCGGGGTGCGGGTCGACCCGGCCGCGCGGACCGCGCAGGTCGCGGGCGGCAGCCTGCTCGGCGATCTCGACCACGCCGCCCACGCGTTCGGCCTGGGCGTGCCCGCGGGCATCGTCTCCACCACGGGCGTCGGCGGCCTCACCCTCGGCGGCGGCCACGGCCACCTCACCCGCAAGTACGGTCTGACGGTGGACAGTCTGACCTCGGCCGACGTCGTACTGGCCGACGGCAGCTTCGTCACCGCCAGCGAGGAGCAGCACCCGGACCTGTTCTGGGCGCTGCGCGGCGGCGGCGGGAACTTCGGCGTCGTCACCTCCTTCACCTTCCGGCTGCACCCCGTGGACACCGTGGGGCTCGGGATCACCCTCTACCCGCTCGACAAGATCGGCGAAGTGCTGCGCTGGTACCGGGACTTCCTGCCGCAGGCGCCCGACGACCTGAACGGCTTCTTCGCGGAACTGGTCGTACCGCCCGCGCCCCCGTTCCCCGAGGAGATCCACGGGCAGCGGATGTGCGGTGTGGTGTGGTGCTGGACCGGTGACCTGGCACGCACCGAGGAGGCCCTCGCCCCCGACAGCCGGCCCGCCGCGCCCGCCTTCCACTTCACGGCGCCGATGCCGTACCCGATGGTGCAGTCGATGTTCGACGGGCTGATGCCCACCGGACTGCAGTGGTACTGGCGCGGCGACTTCTTCGACCGCATCACCGACGAGGCGATCGAGGTGCACGCCAAGTACGCGAATCTGATCCCCACCGGTCTGTCGACGATGCACCTGTACCCGATCGACGGAGCCGCGCACCGCGTCGACCCGGGGGCGACGGCCTGGGGTTACCGGGACGCCGTCTGGTCCGGCATCGTCGGCGGCATCGACCCCGACCCGGAGAACGCCGGGGCGATCAAGGAGTGGTGCGTCGACTACTGGAGCGAACTGCACCCGCAGTCCATGGGCGGCGGATACGTCAACTTCATGGGTGCGGACGAGAGCCAGGACCGCGTCCGCGCCACCTACCGCGACCAGTACGAACGGCTGACGGCGGTGAAGAAGACCTACGACCCGGACAATCTGTTCCGGGCGAACCAGAACATCACGCCCGCGGCATAGCGGAGTCGCCGGGGCGGCGAGGCGGCCGGGCTCCCGGCCGTCAGGGCGACGAGTGCCGCTGGCCCGCCATCACGTTGCGCATCGACGCGATCAGCGCGGGCTGGAGGCGGGTCATGTCGGTGGCGGAGCCGCCGTCGCCCCCGTGAAGGGCGTTGAGGTCGTCGGCGGAGACGGTCAGGGCCCCGGAGTTGTAGCCGGTGACGGTGAGGGTGAAGACCGCGCCGCCGTGCAGCACGCGCAGTTCCTGGGTCTGCGCGCTGATCGTCAGCAGATACGCCTCGTCGCCGAGGCCGGGGACGGCGGTGACGCTGTCGACCGGGGCGAGGTCGGTGGTGTCCAGGCCGCGCTGGTCGTCGAAGTCGGGGCGGGGGTCGGTCGCCTTGTGCAGATCGACCCCCACGAACAGTTCGTAGCGCGCGGTCCCCGTATCGCCCTCGGCGGCCGGGGCGGCGGCCGAGACGGTGCAGCGGATCTGGTCGAGCGCGTGTCCCAGGTGGACCGCGGCGGGGGAGACGGACTGCGCGTCGGTGACGTGGAGCGCGGTGGTCAGCGGGGCGAGGGTGCGGCCGGCGCACGGGCTGTCGGCGAGCACGTAGCCGTGCATGTCGGGGCCGCCGCCGTGGTGCCGCTCGTACGCCCGCACGCCGGCCGCCCACACCGCGGAGGCCAGCACGACGCCGCCCAGCCCCCACACCAGGGGGCGTCCGCCCCACACCCCGCGGGCCGCCGCCGGTCGCGGCTCGCTGCCCGGGTCGCCGATCACCTCGGCCAGCGGCGGCTCCTCGGGGCCACCGGTGAGTTCCGGCTCGGATATCACGGCTGCTCCTCACGACGGACGCTCGGCCGACCTGCGCCCCTCCGACCGTACGCCGTCCGCCGTGCGGGAAGGTCGTCACCGACCGTCGCGGCCCGCGATCTCCGCCTCGGACCTGGCCAGCGTCGCCGGGTGGCCGAAGAGGCCCGGGAGTCCGCCGGAGTGGAGGAGCACGGTGGGGCTGCCGGGGGTGAGCGTGCCGTCCTGTACGGCGGCGGCCAGCCCTGCGAGCGCGCGGCCGGTGTAGATCGGGTCGAGGACCAGGCCCTCGGTACGGGCGGCCAGGAGCAGGGCTCGCATGACGGGTTCGGTCAACTCGGAGTATCCGGCGCCTACTTGGTCGAGGCGGATACGGAGGGACTCCGGGGCGACGGGCTCGGGCGGGTCGAGGGGGTTGAGTGGGTCGGGCGGGTCGAGGGGGTCGAGCGCTGAGGCGAGCGCGGCGACCGTCGCCGCCGGGTCGGGTACGGCGCCGCAGTGCACGCCCAGCACGCGGTCGCTGCCCAGGGCGGCGACCAGGCCCGCCATGGTGCCGCCCGAGCCGACCGCCGTGACGACGGTGCTGAAGTCCGGTACCTGGGCGAGCAGTTCGCGCCCGCAGGTGACGTAGCCGCGGGCGCCGACCGCGCTGGACCCGCCGAAGGGGATGAGCGCGGGGACGGCGCCGCCCTGCCGCAGCTCGTCGGTGACCCGCTCGGCCCTGGCCGCCAGCCCGGCGCCGTCGGTGCGCCCGGCCCACACGACCCGGGCGCCGAAGAGGCCGTCGAGCGCGATGTTGCCCGAGGCGGAACCGCCGGGCTCACCGCTGAGGACGAGCACCACGTCCAGCCCGAGCCTGGCCCCGGCCGCCGCCGTCAGCCGGGCGTGGTTGCTCTGCGGGGCGCCGGTGGTGACCAGGACCGTCGCCCCGCCCGCGACCGCCTCGCCGCACGTCCACTCCAGCTTGCGCACCTTGTTGCCGCCCCCGCCGAGCCCGGTGAGGTCGTCCCGCTTCACCCACAGATCCCCGGCCCCGAGCCCCAACGCCCGCGCCAACCGGGGCGCCGCCTCCACCGGCGTCGGCCACACGCCCAGCGTGACCGGCCCGCCGCCACTGCCCTCGCCCACCGCCACCACCTCCGCCTTCTCCGTACGGTCTCACGGACGACCGTACGGATCTCACTTCCCGTGCGGCGTGGGCGTGGGAACCGGGTGCGGGTACGTGCTGCCGTTGCCGCTGGGGTGGTGCGAGGTCGGCGGGGTGACGGTGAAGGCGTCGGCCAGCCGCACCGCCGCCCCGGTGGGCGACGCCACACGCAGCGTCCAGGTGCCCTGGGCGGCGCCGTTGAGGTTGAAGGTCACGTGGAGGGTGGTGCCGGAGGTGCTCGTCACCGTCCCGGCGATCGGCCGCGACCCGTCCTGCGTCAGCCACACCGTGTCGCCCGACCGGAAGCCGGTCCCGGTGACGACCACCGACGGGCGCGAGCCCGTGGGCGCCGTGGCCGGGCCGACCGCCGTGACGGTGGGCGTTCCGGGGGAGACGACGCAGGAGGTGACGCACTCACCCAGCACCCCGTACGTGGCGCTCTGCGCACCGGCCTGCAGATTGATCAGCACCATCGCCGTCGTACCGGCGTAGCCCGACGGAAGGGAGCAGTAGGCGTGGCCGGACGAGGGGGACACTGAGCAGATCTCGCTGCCGTCGGTGCCGAACACATGCGCCTCGGAGCCCGAGGTGGGGCCGTCGGTGCCGAAGTCGCTGAGGTTCAGGAGGGTGTAGGGCTTCACCGGCACCGTCGCGCAGATCGCCGGGTGGCCCGCGTCGAGCGAGCCGGTCAGCGGCCCGAAGCCCGCCGGTCCCGTGGTGAGCACACGGCACTGCGACGGGAAGGCGCCCCCGGTGACCAGCCGCCAGGAGTCGAGCCGGTACGAGAACGGGGTGCCGTCGTAGTTGTTGGCGATGATCACGGCCTGGTAGCTGGTGGAGCCGGTGAGGACGCAGGGGTAGCCGTTGCGCCAGCAGACCTCGTTGCCCTGGGCGTCCGTCACCATCAGGACGGTCTTCTTGCCCGTTGCGGCAGTGGACAGCCACACCCGGTCGGCGGCGGAGGCGGTGGTGACCCGTACGCAGGCCGCGGCGAGCTTCGAGGCGAGGGTGCCGCGGGTCTGTGCGCCGCCGACGGTGGTCGAGGCGGGCGCCGCGCACTTCGCACCGGCACTCACGTCCCGGTGCACCAACTGGTAGCTGTCCGCACCGGGGTTGCCGAGCATGACGGCCGTGTAGGCGGTCCCGGGGGTCAGCTTGCAGTTCATCGTCGACGAGGCGCCCGCGTACGAGGCGCAGACCTCCCGGCCGCTCGCGTCCGCGAGGTAGACGTTCGCGGTGGCGCTGTTCTTGGTGTTCGTGTAGTCGAACATCTCGGAGGAGCCGTGGGAGTTCGCCGGGATGCTCAGGCAGGTGTACGCCTTGGCGGCGGTGAGCGTCACGTCGGCGCCGTGGCTGTCGCCGAAGGCGGACTGCGGGAAGGCGGTGCAACCGCCGGACGCGGTGGTCCGGTTGACCAGCAGCGTGTACTTGCCGGTGAACTGCGGGGTGTCGGAGGGCGATTCGCCGTCCGGGCCGTGCGTCAGGACCCGGAAGGGCGCCTGCCCGGTCAGCGCGCACTCCGCGAAGGTGTTGTCCCACGCGTTGCACTGCTGCAGACCGAGCGCGTCCACCACCTCGGTGAACGGGGTGCGCTCTCCATCGACGCCGGGGTCGAGCAGGTACAGACCGGCATTGGACGCGGTGGGCAGCAGCAGACAGCCCCGCTCGCCCGGGCCGGTGAGCGTGCCGTGGTACGGGCCGGTCGCGAAACCGGTGTCGGGCGCCGCGACACAACCCGTCGTCGCCGTACGGCTGATGAAGACAGGCACGTACGGCGTGCCGTCGTCGGGCGAGCGGAAGAGCAGGGTGTACGTGCCGGCGGTCAGGGTGCACAGGTCGTTCGTCGTGCCGCCCAGCTGGCAGGCACGCGTGCCGTCCTGCCGGTAGACCTGCGTACCGGCCACGTCGTAGGTCCCGGCGGTGGTCACGTGGATCTGCCAGCACGGGTCGCTCGACGGCGTCGGCGCGGTGCCGTACACCTGCGGTGCGAGGGCCGTGCAGCCCACAGGGTCGGACATCCTGCCGATGCGCATCCTGTATGAGCCGGTGAAGTCGTACCAGCTGCTGTTGATCACGCGGTACGGGCCGGTGCCCGTCAGGACGCAGCCGTCCTCTCCATCGGCGCGCGTACAGCTCGGCAGGCCGTCGGGGCCGACGACGGTGGTGCGCAGGTCCCCGTAGACGTCCGTGCTCGCGCTGACGTCCACGCGCTCGCCCGCCGTGCCCTGGAACGGCTGGCAGTCGGTCTGGACCGGGGAGCCCAGCGTGGCGTGCAGCACCGGCAGGCCGTAGGAAGTACCGATCGTTGCGGCACAGCCGCTGGTGCTGGTCAGGGGGACGACGGCCAGGGTGTAGTCGGCCGCGTCGAAGATCGAGCTGTCCTCCAGCAGGAGGGTGTACGTGCCCGCCGCGGCCAGCGGGCCGCAGGTCGCGTCGTCGGTTCCCGCGCAGACCTGCTCACCCGCGGCCGTGTAGAGCGTCCAGGTGGTCGAGCCGCTGGTCGACTCGCCGCCCTTCAGCGAGACCGCCGCGGGCCCCGCGGGCAGCGCGATCGTGCGGCACTGCGCCCCGCCGACCGGAACGGTGCCGGTGGCCACCGCGCTGCCCGGGTCGCCGAAGGGTGCGGCGGAGAGGGTGGCGCAGCCCGTCGGGTGGGAGACGCGGAAGACGGTCACGCTGTAGGTGATCGCCTGCGCGTAGGTGTCGTGCAGCGCCATGCGGAAGGGACCGGTGCCGGTCACCTGGCAGGTGTCGCCGTACTGCCCGACGGAGCACACCGCGGTGTCCGTGGAGTCGTACACGGTTGCCTGGAGTTCGTACGACACCCCGCCCACGCGGAGCAGGTCTCCGCTGGTGAGGCCGGTGCCGGGGAAGCCGTAGCAGGCGGTCGTGTCGCCCGCGGGGAGCGTGCCGGTCAGTGGCGCGGCGCCCGAGGCCAGGTCGGCGTCGGTGAGGGCGGTGCAGTCCGCGGGCGGTACGTCGGCGGCGGTCGCGCGGGAGGTCAGCGGGGCGGTGCGCTTGGGCTGCCTGGTGGCCTTGGCCTTCGCGGTGAGCGCGGGCTTCGCTGTCGGCTTCGGCTTCGCCGTGACGGTCGGGCGCGGCGCGGGCGCGGTCGCCTTCGTCGTCGCCGTGACCGACGCGGCCTTCGCGCGGGGCGCGGTGCCCGCGGCAGGCGAATTCGCCGCGGCCAGGGTCGTACCGGCCGATGGCACGAACAGTGTGATGAAGGCGAGCAGCAGTACGGTCAGCGCACTCGTCACTGCCCGCCGCGCACGCCGAGGCGTCGACAGCATGGTCCCCCCACTCCCGCAGTCCCCCGTGCGCGGGGAGAGCCCCCAGCGGCACGTGTACAACTCCCGCCCCCCGGGCGCGCAGGCGCCCCTTGCGGTGGGCGGATCGTAGCACCGGGGTTCGCGCGCCGGGAGAGCGTTTTCCGGGCGGGTGTCGCTGAGGTCACACCCGGGGTGCGGATAAGGGGGCGGAAGGGTGGGCAGGGATTGGCTTTTCGGAGAGTGACGGGGGGAAACCGGGCCGTGACCGGTAGGATGGGGCATGCTATTGTCGAAGTCAGTTGCAGTTGTGGTTGCCTATGACTTCAGGTGCTCTTATCGGTGGTCATACCGGTAGGCGCACTTTTTTATTTCGGGGGAATCGCTGCGGCGACGTGGGCGTTCGCTTGAGGCGGAGCCCGGCTCGCCGGTTTCATACCGCACCCCGTATCCACCGTGTTTTCCGCGTTTTTCCGCCCGCCGGGACGTGGCTTTCTGTCCGGCGGGCTCGTTCTGGTCTTTTTCCGGCTCGTTCTTGCGACTCCTGGCGCGGCTCAGCGCTGCCCGGGTCCCTCGATACGCGCCCAGCATCGAGGAAGGTTTCGCATGAACCGCACCACCGGCAGTAATGACCGCTACTCACGTTCGGGCTCGGGAGCCGGGTCCCGGTCCGGCTCGCGCTCCGGATCCGGGTCCTGGTCCGGCAAGGGCTCCGGCTCGCGTTCCGGGGGCCGCTCGGGGCAGGGCGGTGGCGGCCGCAGCGGTGGCTACGGCCGGCGGCCCGCCGCGCCGCAGGGGGAGTTCGCGCTCCCCGTCACCGTCACGCCGCCGCTGGCGCCCGTGACGTCGTTCGCCGAACTGGGGCTGCCCGAGCCGCTGTTGGCGCAGCTGACGAGCCTCGGGGTGCTGGAGCCGTTCCCGATTCAGGCGGCCACGTTGCCGAACACCCTTGCCGGGCGCGATGTGTTGGGCCGGGGGCGTACGGGTTCTGGCAAGACGCTGGCGTTCGGTCTGGCGTTGCTGGCGCGGACCGCGGGGCAGCGTGCCGAGCCGCGGCAGCCGCTGGCTTTGGTGCTGGTGCCGACGCGGGAGTTGGCCCAGCAGGTCACCGACGCGCTGACGCCGTACGCGCGGACGCTGCGGCTGCGGATGGCCACCGTCGTC
>NZ_JBFAXL010000120.1:0-9648 GCF_040680795.1 Streptomyces sp. NPDC051976 | reverse complement strand
GGTCACCACCGGCCCCAATGGGGCAGACGCGTTGTCTTCGGACCACCGGCCGGTGGGGGCGGGCCGCGCAGTTCCCCGCGCCCCTTCGGGGCACTACCGGCGCCTGGTCCACCGCGAGCGCGGCGGCTAACGGGTGAGGCGCCAGGCGGTGGGGAGGGCGGTCATGGCGAGGGCGGCTTTGAGGGCGTCGCCGAGGAGGTAGGGGCGCAGGCCGAGGGAGACGGCCTGGGAGGCGGAGAGGTGGGCGGAGACGGCGAGGTAGGGGACGCCGACGGCGTAGATGAGGGCGGAGCCGACGAGCATGGTGAGGGCGGTACGGGCGACGGTGCGGTCGGCGCCGCGGCGGGCGAGGGCGCCGACGGCGGTGGCGGCGACGATCATGCCGAGGATGTAGCCGAAGCTGGGCATGGACCAGCCGGAGGCGCCCTCGGAGAACCAGGGCAGGCCCGCGACACCGGCGGCGGCGTAGAGGGTGAGGGAGGCGAAGCCGCGGCGGGCGCCGAGGGAGGTGCCGACGAGGAGGGCGGCGAAGGTCTGCCCGGTGACGGGGACCGGGGAGCCGTGCACGGGGATCGACAGCTGGGCGGCCAGGCCGGTGAGGACGGCGCCGCCGACCACGAGGGCCACGTCGCGCACCCGGGCGCGGGCGGCGGTCGAGGCGGGCAGCAGGTCGGCCAGGACGGAACCGGAGGCGGCGGGGGCAGCGGTGCTCATCGGTACTCCGCGGGGTGAGGGTGGTCGGGACACCGTGACGCTAACCCAGCGGCCGAGCGATGATCATCGTGAGTTTGCGACAAAGCCGCACCCGACGGCTTGGAGACTTCCGTACCCCCTCAGTTGGGCCGTTTCAGCAGGTCGCGTGAGGTACGTCACGTCCGGGGCGGGCACAGGTGTGCCCGCCCCGGCTGTGGGGTTCCACCAATCAGTCGGCGGGCTGGATCAGGTCCCACCGGTTGCCGTAGAGGTCCTGGAAGACGACGACGGCGCCGTACGGCTCGTAGCGCGGCTCCTCCTCGAAGACGACGCCCTCGGCGACCATCCGCGCGTAGTCGCGGTCGAAGTCGTCGGTGGTGAGGAAGAGCCCGACGCGGCCGCCGGTCTGGTCGCCGACCCGGCCCGTCTGGGCCGGGTCGCTCGCGCGGGCCAGCAGCAGCCCGGTCTCCCGCGAGCCGGGCGGCGCGACGACCACCCACCGGCTGCCGTCACCGCGCGGGGTGTCCTCGCGCAGCTCGAAACCGAGCGCGCGGGTGTAGAAGTCGATGGCCTCGTCGTACTCGCGCACGACGAGGGCCACCAGGCCGAGATGGGACATGGACGTCAGCGCTCTCAGTCGAAGATCGGGCCCTGGGTGCGGGTCCGCTTGATCTCGTAGAAGCCCGGGATGGAGGCGACCATCAGGGTGCCGTCCCAGAGCTTGGCGGCCTCCTCGCCGCGGGGGGCGGGGGTGACGACGGGGCCGAAGAAGGCGATCTGGTGGCCGTCCTTGCCGGGGACGGCGATGACCGGGGTGCCGACCTCCTGGCCGACCTTGTCGATGCCCTCCTTGTGGGAGGCGCGCAGTTCGGCGTCGTAGGTGTCGGTGTCCGCGTGGTCGGCGAGGGCGGCGGGCAGGCCGACCTCCTCGAGGGCGGCGACGATCGTCTCGCGGGTACGGGGCAGGGCCTGGTTGTGGAAGCGGGTGCCGAGCGCGGTGTAGAGCTTGCCGACGACCTCGTCGCCGTGCTCCTGCTGGGCGGCGATGACGACCCGGACCGGGCCCCAGGCGTCGCGCAGGAAGGTGGCGTAGCTCTCCGGAAGGGTGTCCAGTTTGTCCTCGTTGAGCACTGCGAGGCTCATCACATGCCAGCGCACCTCGACCGGGCGGACCTTCTCGACCTCCAGCATCCAGCGCGAGGTCATCCAGGCCCACGGGCACAGCGGGTCGAACCAGAAGTCGGCCGGGACCTTTCCGGTCTCCGGCGTGGTCCGGGCGATGTCAGGCACGGTGGCGGTCACTGCGTACTCCTCGTACAGGTGGTGCTCGGGGGGACGGGGCAAGACTCTTGTGTGACGGACAACGGGGACCGGCGCGGCCGCATTCCCCCGCTCTGCCCCACCACGCCCCGTGCGAGGATGCGAGACGTTGTGTCCACCCTGCGGAAGACAAAGGAGTCGCCCGTGCCCGGCGAGAATCTCAGCCGTGAGGAGGCCCGTGAGCGGGCCGCGATCGTTTCCGTCGAGCGGTACGACGTGGCGCTCGACGTCCGGTCGGCGGTCGGCCCGGCCGAGGGGGTGCGCACCTTCCGCTCGACGACGGTGATCGAGTTCCGCTGCTCGCGGCCGGGCGCGTCGACGTTCGTGGACCTGATCGCCCCGGCGGTCGCCTCGGTCCGGCTGAACGGGCGCGACCTCGACCCCGCGGTGGTCTTCGACGGCACCCGGATCGCGCTGGACGGCCTGGCGGAGCGCAACACGCTGGTGGTCGACGCGCGTTGCGCGTACAGCAGGACCGGCGAGGGGCTGCACCGCTTCGAGGACCCGGAGGACGGTGAGATCTATCTGTACACGCAGTACGAGCCCGCCGACGCCCGCCGGGTGTTCGCCGACTTCGAACAGCCGGACCTCAAGGCGCCGTTCACCTTCCAGGTGACCGCACCCGAGGGGTGGGCGGTGCTGAGCAACAGCGAGCGAGACGGTGAGCCGGAGACGGCGGACGGCGGCGGCGCCACCACCCGCTTCCTGCCGACGCAGCCGATCTCCACGTACATCACGGCGGTGGTGGCGGGCCCGTACCACGTGGAGCGCGACCACTACTCGCGCACCTTCGAGGACAAGGCGGTGCTGGATGTGCCGCTGAGCGCGCTGTGCCGCAAAAGCCTGGCCCGGCACTTCGACGCCGAAGAGATCTTCACGGTGACCAAGCAGGGCCTGGACTTCTTCCACGACCACTTCGACTACCCGTACCCGTTCGGGAAGTACGACCAGGCGTTCGTGCCGGAGTACAACCTGGGCGCGATGGAGAACCCGGGGTGTGTGACCTTCCGGGAGGAGTTCGTCTTCCGCGGCAAGGTGACGCGGGCGGCGTACGAGGGCCGGGCCAATGTGATCCTGCACGAGATGGCGCACATGTGGTTCGGCGACCTGGTGACCATGCGCTGGTGGGACGACCTGTGGCTGAAGGAGTCGTTCGCGGACTTCATGGGCGCCTTCGCCCAGGTGGAGGCGACGCAGTACGACGCGGGCTGGATCACCTTCGCCAACCGCCGCAAGTCGTGGGCGTACCGGGCCGACCAGCTGCCCTCGACGCACCCGGTGACGGCCGACATCCGCGACCTGCAGGACGCCAAGCTCAACTTCGACGGGATCACGTACTCCAAGGGCGCCTCGGTGCTCAAGCAGCTCGTGGCGTACGTGGGCCAGGACGCGTTCCTTGAGGCCGCGCGGCGGTACTTCAAGCGGCACGCGTACGGCAACACCACGCTGGCGGACCTGCTGTCGGTGCTGGCGGAGACGTCGGGCCGGGACGACATGGCGGGCTGGTCGCGGTCGTGGCTGGAGACGGCGGGGGTCAACTCGCTGACGCCGCGGCTGGTCCTCGACGCCGAGGACCGGATCACCGAGCTGGCGGTGCTGCAGACGGCCGACCCCGCGTATCCGGAGCTGCGGCCGCACCGGATCGCGGTGGGGCTGTACCGGCGCGGTCCCGGTGGCGCCCTGGAGCGCTACGCGCGGGCCGAGACCGATGCGGCGGGGCCGGTCACCGTGGTCGGGGAGCTGGCGGGGCAGTCGCGGCCCGAGCTGGTGCTGGTCAACGACGACGACCTGACGTACTGCAAGATCCGCTTCGACGAGGCGTCGCTGGACACCGTACGGGCGCACCTGGGTGATCTGACCGATCCGCTGGCGCGGGCGCTGACCTGGTCGGCGGTGTGGAACCTGACCAGGGACGGGCTGATGCCGGGCCGCGACTACCTGGGTCTGGTGCTGCGGTTCGCGGGCCGCGAGAGCGACATCGGGGTGCTGCAGTCGCTGCATCTGCAGGCGCGGTCGGCGCTGACGCACTATGTGGCGCCGGAGTACCGCGCGGAGGGCGCGCGGGCGCTGGCCGAGGGCGCGCTGCAGGAGCTGCGGCTGGCGGAGCCGGGCAGCGGGCACCAGCTGGCGTGGGCGCGGTTCTTCGCCTCGGTGGCGTCGTCGGCCGCCGATCTGCAGTTGCTGCGGGGGCTGTTGGACGGTTCGGCGAAGATCGACGGGCTGGATGTCGACCAGGAGCTGCGCTGGACGTTCCTGGAGCCGCTGACCGCCGAGGGTGTGGTGGACGCGGGGGTGATCGCGGCGGAGCGGGCGCGTGACGACACCGCCTCCGGGCACCGGCACGAGGTGCGCTGCCTGGCCGCGCGTCCGTCGGCGCAGGTCAAGGCGGCGGCGTGGGCCGATGTGGTGGAGTCGGACGCGCTGTCGAACGCGCTGGTGGAGGCGACGATCGCGGGCTTCGCGCAGGCCGGGCAGCGGGAGCTGACGGCGAGTTACGTGCCCGCGTACTTCGCGGCGATCGAGCGGGTGTGGGCCGAGCGGTCGATCGAGATCGGGATGGCCGTGGTGCGGGGGCTGTTCCCGTATCTGCAGGACCGGCAGGAGACGCTGGCGGCGGCGGACGCGTGGCTCGGTGAGCACGAGGACGCGGCGCCCGCGCTGCGCCGGCTGGTGCTGGAGGCCCGTGACGATCTGGCGCGGAGCCTGCGCGCACAGAGCTGTGACGCGGGTGCGGCGCGCTGAGGGTCCGAGGTGAGGTACGGCGGGGCCGTCCCGGCTGGTCGGGGCGGCCTCGTCACTCAAATGGGTGAACGGGGCTGATCGGCATCCGAACACCTGGACTTTAGCCCGGCGTTGTCCCGTTTTGTCGACGAGCGGGTAACAACGGTTAGTGACGGGTGGGGCCGCGGGAACGACCTCGCCATGAACGCCGACAACTCCCCCAGCCCCCGCACCACCCACACCCTGGGCCATCTCCAGGCCGAGCAAGGGGTTCTGACCCTGCGTCAGCTCCGCGAGCGGGGTGTGACACCGGGCACCCTGGCCGAGCGCTGCCGTCCCGGCGGCCCGTGGCGGCAACTGCTGCCGCAGGTCTACCTGCTGCACTCCGGGCCGCCGACCAGCGCCGAGCGGGTGCAGGCCGCGCTGCTGTACGCGGGCCGCGACCCGTGGGCGCACGGCCCGGTCGGCGGTGGCCGCGAGGCGATGGTGACGGGGCTCGCCGCGCTGGCGCTGCGCCGCTTCTCGTCGGTGCCGCCGCTGCCGGGGCTGCCGGTCATCGACGTGCTGGTGCCGCGGCAGCGGCGGCTGCGCGACACCGGCGGGGTGGCGATCCACCGGGTCCGCGAACTGCCGCGCGCACAGGAGGTGGTGGGGCTGCCGTGCGCCCCGGTGCCGCGCGCGCTGGCCGACGCGGTGGCGGAGCTGGACGACGCCGTCACCGTACGGCGGCTGCTGATCGAGGCGGTACGCGGCGGGCACTGCACCGCCGCGGCCGTGGTGGCGGGGCTGGGCGCCGCGGGGCTGCTGGAGCGGCCGGACGTGACCGCCGCGGTGGACGCGCTGCTCGCCGACAGCCGGGCGCTGGCCGAGGAGTTGCTCTACACGATGGTGCGCCGCCACGCGCTGCCGGACCCGGTGTGGAACGTGGACCTGCGGCTGCCGGGCGGCCCGCAGCTGGGCGGGGTGGACGCGTACTGGCCGGAGCACGCGGTGGCCGTGGAGATCGACGCGCGCACGGC
Organism: Streptomyces sp. NPDC051976; assembly: GCF_040680795.1. NCBI lineage: Bacteria > Bacillati > Actinomycetota > Actinomycetes > Kitasatosporales > Streptomycetaceae > Streptomyces > Streptomyces sp. NPDC051976. The sequence continues at coordinate 3,895 of NZ_JBFAXL010000120.1, read as the reverse complement.
GCGGCCGCGGCATCGGCCCGGCGAGGAGGAGGACGGGGTCCACGACGTCTGCGCGGACGGCGCCTTCGGGGACGGGCCGGCGCCGGGGGCGTACGAGCACGCCGACGACGACGCGGTCTGGTCGCGTTACGCCCGGCAGCGCGAGCGGCTGGAGGCGCTGGGCGTCACCGTCATCCACCTCACCCCGGCGAAGCTCCAGGAGTCGGCGGAGCAGCAGGCGGCGATCGTCAGGACGGCGCTGCTGGCGTCCGCCGACCGGACACCGGCCGCCTATGTGGTGGTCACACCGAGGTGACCCACCGCTGCGATACGTGGCACGGGCGGAACGATTCGCCCGGGAGACGGCCCCTTTGTCACCGATGGCGGCTGGCGGAAATACGTCACGGGCGACCCAAAGCCAGGTCAACACTCCCCAAAGAGCGGCTAAATCCAGCAGTGTGAGCGGTCGACCGGCTCCGCTTTCCGAACGTACCTCCACGCTGCGAACAGGGATGCCCATGCCACTCGCCCCGATATCCATGAAGAGACGCGCGGCCCGCATCGCGCTGGCCGCGGGCCTGGTCGCCGCTCTGTCGGCCGCCGGGCCCGCGCTCGCGAGCGCGGACAACGCCCCTTCCTCCCCCGGCACTTCACCGGCCGGCGCTTCACCGACCGGCACGGCCGCGGGCGGCACCGACGCTCCCGGAGCCCCCGGCAAGGACGCGGCCGACAAGCTCGGTTCCGCCGACGCCTCGCTGCTGGCGAAGGCCAAGGCGGACGGCGACAAGAACGTCACCTTCATGGTCGCCACCGCGCCCGGCAGCACCGGCCAGGTCGCCGACAAGCTGGACGCGCAGGGCGCCAGCGTCGGCCTGACGTACGACAAGGTCGGTTACGTCCGGGCCACCGTGCCCACCGGGAAGGCCGACGCGGCCCTCGCGGCGGCGCAGAAGCTGCCCTCGGTGCTGGCGATCGACCTCAAGCAGGAGATCAAGCTCGACGACCCGGCGCCGTCCGCCGACACCACGGCCTCGGCCGGGCGGCAGGCGCGCCCCGCGAAGAGCTACCCGGGGCCCGGCGCGGACACCCCGGCGAAGAACCCGTACCAGCCCGCCTTCGAGACCGGCGCGGTCGACTTCGTGCACGACCACCCGGCCGCCGACGGGCGGGGCATCACCGTCGGCATCCTGGACGCGGGCGTGGACATCGGGCATCCCGCGCTGCAGACCACGACCACCGGCGAGCGCAAGATCGTCGACTGGGTGACCGCCACCGACCCGATCGTCGACGGCGACGCCACCTGGCGCCCGATGGTCACCCCGGTGGCCGGGCCGAACTTCACCGCCTCGGGCCGTACCTGGACCGCGCCCAGCGGCTCCTTCCTGTTCAGCACCTTCGCCGAGGCCGCCACCAAGGGCGGCGACATGAACGGCGACCTGAACCGGGACGGCGACACCACCGACAAGTGGGGTGTCCTCTACGACCCGGCCGCGGGCACGGTCCGGGTGGACCTGAACGACAACGGGGACTTCACCGACGACACGGCCATGAAGCCGTACAAGGACGGTTTCCAGATCGGCCACTTCGGCACCGACGACCCGTCGACGCCGATCTCCGAGTCGATCCCGTTCACCGTCGAGATCCGCAAGGACGTCCCCATGGACCCGTACGGCGGGACCTGGGTGGGGAAGAAGGCCGACTTCGTCAACATCGGGGTGGTGGAGTCCGAGCACGGCACGCACGTGGCGGGCATCACCGCGGCGAAGGGCCTGTTCGGCGGGCGGATGAACGGCGCGGCCCCGGGGGCGAAGATCGTCTCGTCGCGGGCCTGCACCTGGACCGGCGGCTGCACCAGTGTCGCCCTCACCGAGGGCATGATCGACCTGGTGGTCAACCGGCACGTGGACGTCGTCAACATGTCGATCGGCGGCCTGGGCGCCCTCAACGACGGCGCCAGCGCCCGCGACCAGCTCTACAAGCGGCTCATCGACACCTACGGGGTGCAGCTGGTCATCTCCGCGGGCAACGACGGCCCCGGGGTGAACACCATCGGCGACCCGGGCCTGGCCGACCACGTGCTGAGCGTGGCCGCGTCCGTCTCCCGGGAGACCTGGGCGGCCAACTACGGCTCGCAGACCACCGTCCCGTACTCGGTGATGCCGTTCTCCTCCCGCGGCCCGCGTGAGGACGGCGGTCTCGCGCCGGTCGTCACCGCGCCGGGCGCGTCGATCAACACCATCCCGACGTGGGAGCCCGGCGTGCCGGTGAAGGAGGCGGGGTACTCCCTGCCGCCCGGCTACGCCATGCTCCAGGGCACCTCGATGGCCTCCCCGCAGACCACGGGCGCCGCGGCGCTGCTGCTGTCCGCCGCCAAGGCCGCTCATCTCACGGTCACCCCGGCGCAGTTGCGCACCGCGCTGACCAGCACCGCCCGCCCGATACCCGGCTTCTCGCCGGCCGACCAGGGCGCGGGCCTGATCGCCGTCGCCCCGGCCTGGGACCTGCTCAGGCACGGCGGTTCCGCGGACACGTACACGGTCAAGGCGCCGGTGAACACGGTCCTGTCCGGTGTGCTGCAGACCCCCGGCTTCGGCACCGGCGTCTACGACCGCGAGGGCGGTCTGACGGCGGGCGCGGCGCGGACGTACACCGTGACCGTCACCCGCACCGGCGGGCCCGCCGCCGCGCAGTGGCAGACGCTGCGCTGGGCGCAGAACGACGGCACCTTCCGGCTCGACGGGCCGCCGGTGGTCAGGCTGCCGCTGAACCAGCCGGTCACCGTGGGGATCACCGCCAAACCGCGGTCGGCGGGCGTGCACAGCGCGCTGCTGAACGTGGACGACCCCTTCACCCGCGGCACCGACACCCAGATCGCGGCGACCGTCGTGGTCTCCGCGCCGGTCGCGGGCCCCTCGTACACGCTGAGCCGCGGCGGCACCATCCAGCGCGACAGCACCCGCTCGTACTTCGTGACGGTCCCGGCGGGCGCGACCACGCTGGAGGTCGCGATGGGCGGCCTGGCGACCGGCAGCCAGACGCGGTTCGTGACGATGCACCCGTACGGTGTCCCGCTCGACCCGCACCAGACGATCGACTGCTACCCCAACTACGAGAACCCGGCGAACGTCTGCCGCCCCGACGTGCGGTCGTACGCGAACCCGCAGCCGGGCGTCTGGGAGATCGAGGTCGAGGCGCGCCGCACCTCACCGCTGCTCGACAACCCCTACCGGCTGGACGTGTCCGTGCTGGGCGCGGTCTTCGACCCGGCGGTGCGGACGGTGCCCGAGGCGAAGGTCGGCACGCCGGCCCCGGTGAGCTGGACCGTCACCAACGGCTTCGCCGCGATCGACGGCAAGCTGAAGGGCGGTTCGCTGGGCTCCGCGCTCACCGCGAAGCCGACGATCGCGCAGGGCGACAAGGAGACCACGACGCTGGCGCTGCCCGCGGGCGCCTCCCGTCTCGACGTCTCCATCGGCTCGCCCTCCGACGCGGCGGCCGACCTGGACCTGTACGTCTACCGTGACGGCGTCCTGGTCGGGCAGTCCGCGGACGGCGACGCGGAGGAGTCGGTGAGCCTCGCCAACCCGGCGGCGGGCACCTACACCTTCGAGGTCGACGGCTACTCGGTGCCGTCCGGCTCCACCACCTACGACTACAAGGACGTCTACTTCTCCGACGCCCTCGGCCAGGTCGCGGTGGACGACTCGGCGACCGTCACCCTCCCGCACGGCGGCTCCGCCCAGGTGTCCGCCTCCGTCCTGGCCGCCGCGCCCGCCCCCGCGGGCCGCCAGCTCTTCGGCCAGGTCCAACTGCTCGACGCCCGCGGCTCGGTGACGGGCACGGGCAGCGTGCTCATCACCAGCACCGTGGGGTAACGCCCCTCCCCCCGGCGGGGCGCGCACTCTCCGAGTGCGCG
>NZ_JBFAXL010000119.1:0-9709 GCF_040680795.1 Streptomyces sp. NPDC051976 | reverse complement strand
TACGTGGCGATGTGCTCGGTGCCCGCGTACCGGCGCCGGCGCACCGCGTCGGCCGCCGCACCCAACGCGTGCAGAGGCGCCGACCGGTACAGATCGAGCGCCTCCTCCGGAGTGATCCGCCCACCGTCGGCGGCACGGGCGAGGACGGCTGCGGAATCGCTCACCGGGGTCACCGGGAAGTCCCTTCGGAGGGGGCGGACGGACCAACCCAGCGTACGCCAGGGCCTCGACGGTCCCGGGGTCAGGCGTGGTCAGACAAGGCGGCCGGGAAGCAGCTCCACCCGGGCCGCGGGAGGGAAGCCGACGCGGCGGGCGAACTCGCCGATGCCCGCGAGCTGTTCGGGGCCGAGGGAGAAGTCGAGGGTGGTGAAGTAGCGGCGCAGCAGGTCCGCGTCGAAGGACTCCCAGCGGGCCGCCTGCTCCGCGACCTTGTGCACCTCCTCCAGCGAGAGGTCGCGCGAGGCGAGGAAGGCCCGGTGCACGTCGTGCACCGCCTCGGGCTGCGCCTCGTAGAAGTCGCGGCGGGCGGCCCACACGGCGAAGACGAACGGCAGCCCCGTCCAGTCCTTCCACATCTGGCCGAGGTCGTGGACGGTCAGGCCCAGCCGAGGCGCCTCGTGCAGCGAGGCGCGCAGCGCGGCGTCGCCGATGAGGACGGCCGCCTGCGCCTCCTGCATCATCAGCGCGAGGTCCGGCGGGCAGCGGAAGTAGTCGGGCGTGACCCCGTACTGCTCGCTCAGCAGCAGTTCGGCCAGCCGGACCGAGGTGCGGCTGGTGGAGCCGAGCGCGACCCGCTCGCCGTGCAGCCGGTCCAGCGGGAGCTGGCTGACGATCACGCACGACATCACGGGGCCGTCGCAGCCGACCGCGATGTCGGGGAGCGCGACAAGCTGGTCGGCGTGGCGCAGGTACTCCATAAGGGTGATCGGGCCGATGTCCAGGTCGCCCTCGACGAGCTGGGTGCTGAGCTTCTCCGGCGTGTCCTTGGTCAGCTCCAGATCGAGCAGCGCCCCTGTTCTGGCCAGGCCCCAGTAGAGGGGGACGCAGTTCAGGAACTGGATGTGGCCGACCCTGGGGCGGGTCCGGCCGGTTTCGGCGTCACGCGCAGTTTTGTCCACATGGCGGACGCTACTCCTGCCCTCCACGGGGCCCGCGCAGGGGGCCGCGCGGGTGCGCCGCGGGAGGTCAGAAGGGGGATGCCACGACCCGAAAAGACGGATCTTGAGACTCTTCCCCGCCCAAGACCCTGCGTGCTACGCTCATCGCAAGTTGCAGTTTGGTTTCCCTTGCAGTACAGAGCCTGCGGAGCATGTAACCCGCAGGCTTTTGTAGTTTTCAGACTTCGCAGTTGCAGGTTCTGGAGCAGGGCAACCCTTTGGGCCCAAGGAGGGCTTTATGGCTACCGGAACCGTGAAGTGGTTCAACGCTGAAAAGGGCTTCGGCTTCATCGCCCAGGACGGCGGCGGCCCGGATGTCTTCGTTCACTACTCCGCGATCAACGCCTCCGGCTTCCGCTCCCTCGAGGAGAACCAGCCGGTGACCTTCGACGTCACGCAGGGCCCGAAGGGTCCGCAGGCGGAGAACGTCACCCCGAACTAGTCCTTCACGGACCAGCTCAAGGGTGGACAGATCAATCGCCCGAACCTGCAGTACCAAGGGGCCCCGCACCTGTGCGGGGCCCCTGCCTCTTTTTCCGGGCTTCACCGACTTCCGGCCTTTACGGGCCTAGCGGCGCCTGCGGTACAGCTCCTCCACATCCTTGGCGAAGTCCCTGGCGACCGCCGCCCGCTTCAGCTTCATCGACGGGGTGAGATGCCCGGCCTCCTCGGTGAAGCCCACCGGCAGCACCCGGAACTTCCGGATCGACTCGGCCTGGGAGACCGTCGAGTTGGCGTCGTCCACCGCCTTCTGCAGCTCGGCCAGCAGCTCCGGGTCCTCGGTCAGCTGGGCGGGCCGCAGTCCCTCCTTGTGGTGCATGCGCTGCCAGTGGGTGAGGCCGTCCTCCTCCAGGGTGATCAGCGCGCTGACGAACGGCCGGTTCTCGCCGATCACCATGCACTGGCCGACCAGCGGATGGGCCCGCAACCGGTCCTCCAGCGGGGCCGGGGCCACGTTCTTGCCGCCCGCGGTGATGATGATCTCCTTCTTGCGGCCGGTGATGGTCAGATAGCCGTCGCCGTCGAGCTCGCCGATGTCCCCGGTGGGGAACCAGCCGCCCACCGAGGGCACGCCCTGGGCGGAGTTCCAGTACCCGGCGAAGATCTGGCCGCCGCGCAGCAGCACCTCGCCGTCCGGCGCGATCCGTACCGCCGTGCCCGGCAGCGGCCAGCCGACCGTGCCGAGCCGGGGGCGCAGCGGCGGGGTGACGGTGGCCGCGGCGGTGGTCTCGGTCAGGCCGTACCCCTCGAAGACCAGGACGCCTGCGCCCGCGTAGAAGGCGGCGAGGCGCTTGCCCAGCGGTGAGCCGCCGCAGATCGCGTACTTCACCTTGCCGCCCAGCGCGGCCCGGATCCGCCGGTAGACCAGCGGGTCGTAGAGCGCGTGCGCCAGCCGCAGCCCGAGCGAGGGGCCGCGCCCGGTGCCGACCTGGCGGGCCACCACCGCCTCGCCGTACCGCTGGGCGATCTTCGCCGCCCGGTCGAAGGAGGCGGCGCGGCCGATCTTCTCCGCGGTGGCCCGGCCGGTGTTGTAGACCTTCTCCAGCACGTACGGGATCGCCAGCAGGAAGGTCGGCCGGAAACCGGCGAGGTCGGCGAGGAGGTCCTCGGTGGCGATGCTCGGCGCGTGCCCCAGCCTGACCCGCGCCCGCAGGCAGCCCACCGCGACCATCCGCCCGAAGACATGGGAGAGCGGCAGGAACAGCAGCGTCGAGGCGGGCTCGTCGCTCACCGACTTGAACACCGGGTGCAGCAGCTCGGTGGCGTTGTCCACCTCGGCGAAGAAGTTGCCGTGGGTCAGCACACAGCCCTTGGGGCGGCCGGTGGTGCCCGAGGTGTAGATGAGGGTGGCGACCGAGTCCGGGCCGAGGTTGCCCCGCCGCCCCTCGACCAGCGCGTCGGGCAGCGTACGGCCCTGCGCGGCGAGCTGGCCGACGGCGCCCGCGTCGAGCTGCCACAGATGGCGCAGCCCTGGCAGTCCGGCGCGCCCGGCGCTGACCAGCCGCGTCTGGTCCACGCTCTCCACCACGCACGCCGCGGCGCCGGAGTCCTCCAGGATCCATTCCGTCTGCGACGCCGAGGACGTCGGGTAGATCGGCACGGTGATCAGCCCGGCCGCCCACCCCGCGAAGTCCATCAGCGTCCACTCGTAACTCGTCCTCGCCATGATGGCCAGTCGCTCGCCCGGCTTCAGTCCGGCCGCGATCAGCCCCTTCGCGACCGTCACCACCTCCTGGCGGAACTCCGCCGCGGTCACGTCATGCCACTGGCCTCCCGCGTCCTTCCGGCTCAGCAGCGCCTCCCCCGGCGCCTCCGCCGCGTTCACGAACGGGATGTCCGCCAAGCTCCCTTTGGCGGGAGGCACCAACGGCGGCACCGCGGCCTGCACGACGCGCGTGCCCTCGCTGAGCAGTTCCGGTTCCCCGGTGGTCGTTATCGCCATGCGTCCGGCTCCAGACGTGGATGAGGGTACGTACAAGGAGTGCCTGCGCCCCGTCAGGGGCGCGGGGAACTGCGCCTCGCGCGGCGCCCGCGGAAGACCTGCGCCCCGTCAGGGGCGCGGGGAACTGCGCGACCAGCCACCGCGTGGCTGCAGGTCACCACCGGCCCCAGAGGGGCAGATCGGTTGTTCTCGGACCACCGGCCGGTGGGGGCGGGCCGCGCAGTTCCCCGCGCCCCTTCGGGGCACTTCCGGTGCGGCCGGGAGCGCCACGGCACCCGCAATGGGGCACCGCACACCGCGAGGTGACCGTCATGGGTGTTCCAGGATGGCGGTGACGCCCTGGCCGCCCGCGGCGCAGAGGGAGATGAGGCCGCGGCCGGGGCGGCCCCGGTCGGCGAGGAGTCGCGAAAGGGTCGCCACGATCCGCGCGCCGGTGGCGGCGAAGGGGTGGCCGGTGGCGAGCGAGGACCCGGCGGTGTTGAGGCGGGAGCGGTCGACGGAACCGAGGGGCCCGTCGAGACCGAGCCGCCCTACGCAGTAGGACGTGTCCTCCCACGCGGCAAGCGTGGCCAGCACCTGGGAGGCGAACGCCTCGTGGATCTCGAAGAGATCGAAGTCGGCGAGGGTGAGCCCGGCACGGGCCAGCATGCGGGGCACGGCGTAGGCGGGCGCCATCAAGAGCCCTTCGTCGCCGCTCACGTAGTCGACGGCGGCGGTCTCGTAGCCGGTGAGGAACGCCAGCGGGGTCAGCCCGCGCTCGCGGGCCCACTCCTCGGTGGCGAGGAGGACGACGGCGGCGCCGTCGGTGAGCGGGGTGGAGTTGCCCGCCGTCATGGTCCCGTCGGCGCCGCCGTACACCGGCTTGAGCCGGGCCAGCGCCTCGGGCGTGGAGTCGGGGCGGAGGTTCTGGTCGCGGTCGAGGCCGCGGTAGGGGGTGACGAGCGGAGCGAAGAAGCCGCGGTCGTAGGCGGCGGCGAGCCGCTGGTGGCTGGTGGCGGCCAGTTCGTCCTGTGCCTGCCGGGTGATGCCCCAGCGTTCGGCGGTCAGCGCCGCGTGCTCGCCCATGGACAGGCCGGTGCGCGGCTCCGCGTTGCGCGGGATGTCGGGCGCGAGGTGCCGCGGCCGTACGGCGGAGAGCGCGCGGGCCCGGCCGCCGGCCGACTTCGCCCGCCGCGCGGCCAGCAGGATGCGCCGCAGTTCATCGTTGACGCCGAGCGGCGCGTCGCTGGTGGTGTCGGCGCCGCCCGCGATGCCGCAGTCGATCACGCCGAGGGCGATCTTGGCGGCGACCGCGAAGACCGCATGCAGCCCGGTGCCGCACGCCTGCTGGATGTCGTACGCGGGTGTGTCCGGGTGGAGGACGCTGCCGAGCACCGTCTCGCGGGCGAGGTTGAAGTCCCTGGCGTGCTTGAGCACGGCGCCCGCCGCGAACTCGCCGACCCGCTGGCCGGCCAGCCCCGTACGGTCGGCGAGGCCGTCGAGCGCGGCGGTGAGCATGTCCTGGTTGGAGGCGGTGGCGTAGGGGCCGTCGGAGCGGGCGAAGGGGATCCGGTTGCCCGCGACGACGGCGACACGGCGGACGGTCTGCATGCGGCCTCCCAAGCTCACCGGGGCGTTCCCCGGGGCTCATTGCTGGATTGGTGACTCACCAGTAGCCTTACCGCCGGTAAACTTACTGCAGAGTAAGGAGAAGGCCAATGGCCGATCGCTACCTTCACCTCCCCGGCACAGCGCCCGGCCGTTTCCTCACCCGCCGTCTCGGGCTGCCCCGGCCCACCCCGCTGCGGCGCTGGTCGGCCGACAGCCCCGAACTCGACGGCCCCGTCATCCGGTTGACCGCGGGCGACGCCGCCCCCGCCGGGAACACCGGCTACGCGGGCGTCGTCGTGGACGCCACGGCCGTCACCGACCCGGTGGCGCCCGGCCCGACCGGACTCGGCGCGGTGCACGCCACTCTGCAGCCACTCGTACGGTCACTGGCCCCGTGCGGGCGGATCGTCGTCCTGGGCGCGCGGATCGACCCGGGCGACCCGCACCAGGCCGCCGCCCAGCAGGCGCTGGAGGGCCTGACCCGCTCGCTGGCCAAGGAGATCGGCCGGGGCGCGACCGTCCAGCTGCTGCGGCTGGCGCCCGGAGCCGCCGCCGACTCCACCCTCGGCTTCCTGCTCTCGCCCCGGTCCGCGTACGTCAGCGGCCAGGTCATCGAGGTCGGCACCGCCCCCGACCTGCCCGTCGGGCTGCCCGGGCCGCGCACCGCGCTGGTCACCGGCGCCGCCCGCGGCATCGGCGAACAGGTCGCCGCCACCCTGGCCCGCGACGGCGCGCACGTGGTCTGCCTGGACGTGCCGCAGGCCGCGGACGCGCTGGCCGCCGTCGCCACCCGGCTCGGCGGCACCGCGCTGGCCCTCGACATCACCGCCCCCGACGCGGCCGAGCGGATCGCCGCCGCCGTGCCCGGCGGGCTCGACGCGCTGGTCCACAACGCGGGCATCACCCGCGACCGCAGGCTCGCCAACATGCCCGCGGACCGCTGGGCACCGGTGCTCGACGTCAACCTCGGCAGCGTGCTGCGCACCACCGGCCATCTGCTCAAGTGCGGCGCGGTCAACGACCACGGCCGGATCGTCGCCACCTCGTCCATCAGCGGGATCGCGGGCAACGCCGGGCAGACCAACTACGCGGCGTCCAAGGCCGGGATCATCGGCTTCGTCCGCGCGCTGGCCGCCGACTCCGGCGTACGCGACCGGGGCATCACGGTCAACGCGGTGGCGCCCGGCTTCATCGAGACGCAGATGACGGCGGCCGTCCCGCTGTTCGTCCGCGAGGCGGGCCGGCGGCTGAACTCGCTGGGCCAGGGCGGGCTGCCGGCGGATGTGGCCGAGACCGTGGCCTGGCTGGCCGCCGCGGGTTCCGGCGGCGTCACCGGGCAGGTCGTTCGGGTCTGCGGCCAGTCGCTGCTGGGGGCCTGACCGTGCCGCTTCTCGTCACTCTCGGCCGGGGCGTCCTCACCGGCGTCGGCAAGCGCCCGTCCCCCGCCGCCGCGCTGCCCCCGGTACGGCTGACCCGGCCGGATGTGACGGTCGACCCCGACCGGCTGGCGGCCTACGCCAGGGTCTGCGGCCACCCGGCCGCCGGACCGCTGCCGCTCACCTACCCGCACATCCTGGGCTTCCCGCTCACCGCCCGGATCATGGCCGCGCGCACCTTCCCGCTGCCGCTGCTCGGACTGGTGCACACCTCGATCGACATCGTGGCGCACCACCGGCTGACCGCCGGCGACCGCCCCGAACTCGCCGCCTACGCCGCCGGGCTGCGGCCGCACCCGCGGGGCACGGAGGTCGTGATGATCATCGAGGCCCGCCTCGACGGGAAGCTCGCCTGGACCGACCGCAGCACCTACCTCGCCCGCCACGCGCCGCGGACCGGACCGGTGTCCGAGGCCGGGCCCGTATCCGCGAGCGAGCCCGCGTCCGAGGCCGAGCCCGTATCCGCGAGCGGGCCCGTATCCGCGAACCGCTCGGGGCCGTCACCCGCCTCCGGTCCGCTGCCGCGGGTCGCCGAGTGGGCGCTGCCCGCGGATCTGGGGCGCCGTCATGCCCGGGTGTCCGGCGACTACAACCCGATCCACCTCTACCCGCTGACCGCCCGTCCGCTCGGCTTCCCGCGCGCCATCGCCCACGGCATGTGGACGGTGGCCCGGTGCGCCGCCGAGTCCCCGGCCGCCACCCGGATCAGCGCCGTGTTCCACAAGCCGATCCTGCTCCCGGCCACCGTCGGCTACGGGGCCGCGGGCGACCGCTTCGAGGTGCGGTCGGGCGACCGGCTCCATGTGTCGGGCGCGGTCGGCGGTTCAGGAACGGTCGCCCGCTGACGCCCGGGCCCGGGTCCGTGACGGCTCCCAGGGGCGGCCGTTCATCAGGTTGTCCAGGCCCGCCCAGGCGAAGTTCATGAGGGTGGCCGCGCTGTCCTTGCCGGAGTGGCCGAGCCGGCCGCCGCCCCAGCCCGCCAGTGACTCCGCGGCGCCGACCAGGGCGTGTGCCAGCGGTGCCACCTCGCGGGCGGCCAGCTCCTCCGGGCAGTCGGCCCGCCGCGCGGCGGCCGCGATCAGCTCGGTCACGAAGAGCACCATCTCCTCGCGCATCGCGGCGACCTCGTCCGCGAACGGCTCACCCATGGTCCGCGCCTGGCTGTAGAGCATCGTCCAGCCGTCCGGATTCGCCGCGGTGTGCTCGAAGAAGCCGAGCAGCCCGCTCCACAGCTGCCGGTCGGCGGGCGCGCCGCGCTCCACCGCCGCCTGCACCGCCGCCTTGAGCGCGGTCGCCTCGCGCCGGATGCACGCGCTGAACAGGTCGTCCTTGGAGTGCAGATACAGATACACCAGTGGTTTGCTGACCCCCGCGGCCTCGGCGATATCGTCCATCGACGCCGCCCGGTACCCCCGCCGCGCGAACGTCGTCACCGCGGCGTCGAGCATCTGCTGCTCCCTGACCGCACGCGGGACCCGCTTGCTCTGTACTCCCACCCGCCCCACCTCTCCCCTTGTGTTACCCCGCCGCAAGCCTACGGGGTGGCGCCAGAGGGCCTGGGGCGTTCCGGCCGCACGCGTTCCGCTCGCGCGCGGCACCACGCCGTACCCCGCGACACGCACAACGCCCCGCCGGGGAACGGCTGTTCCCGGGCGGGGCGTGCGTGTGGTCGGGGGTGGCACCGGTGGGTCGGCGCCTGCCGGACGGCGTGCGTCAGGCGGTGTGGGGCTCGCCCTCGCGGCCCGCGCTCTCGCGGCTCGCGTCCTCGCGCTCGGCGTCGTCCGCGGCGTCCTCGGCGCCCGCGTTCGCGGCGAAGTTCAGCCGCGCGCGGTCGACCCGCTGGGACACCTGGACGGCCGCCTGCTCGCGCGGTCCGCGCAGCAGGACGAAGCTCAGCGGCGCCGAGACGATCAGCGCGAGCAGGGCCACCCACAGGTAGTTCGAGTCGCCGAGCCCGGAGGGCAGGGCGTGCAGCCGGACCAGACCCCAGATGACGCCGAAGCAGGCGACGATGAGGCCGAAGCGCAGTGCGGTGTAACGGAACATGCCTCCAGTGAAGCACGCCGCGAAAACGATCATTCCACCAGGCTCGGCCGCGCGGCGCGACAGCGCCGTTCAGGGGGCCGCCGCCGTCAGAGTGACAGCAGCATGACGATGTCGTCGCGGTCGTCGCCGGGGGCTACGCGGATCGCCCCGGGGATGCGGCCGACCTCCTTGTACCCGCAGCCGCCGTAGAAGTCGTCGACGCCGGTGCCGCCGCGGCAGGTCAGCCGGATCGCCTCGACGCCGTGGAAGCCACGGGCGGCCTCCTCGACGGCGGCCATCAGGCTGCGGCCGTACCCCTTGCCCTGGTGGCCGGGGTGGACCATGACCGTGTAGAGCCAGAGCCAGTGCGTCATCAGCCGGTGGCTGTTGTACGCCAGGAACGCGGTGGCAGCGATCCGGCCGTCGTCGTCCCGGCCTATGAGCAGCCGCCGCTCCCCCGCCTCGACGGCGGCGAGCGAGCGCTCCAGGTCGGGGCGGATGTCCTCGGGGACCACCGGCGGCACGAAACCGACGGCACCGCCCGCGTTGGACACGTCCGTCCAGAGCGCGAGGATGCCGTCGAACAGCTCGTCGTCGATCACCGGATCCAGCTCGCAGGTAAGGGTCATGAATAAAGACTAGCCATTACCGCCGCTCCCATGCCCCACCGCACGCTGTCTCCCGCGTCACACCCGCATGGGCTGCGGCGACTCCCGGCGCTCGCCGTCCGGGCCCGGGTACTCGCGGATGATCTCGTAACGGGTGTTGCGCTCCACCGGGCGGAAGCCCGCGTCGCGGATCAGGTCGAGGATGTCGTCCCTGGTCAGCTTGTTCGGGGTGCCGTAGTCGTCCGCGTCGTGGGTGATCTTGTACTCCACGACCGAGCCGTCCATGTCGTCGGCGCCGTGGTTGAGCGCCAGCTGCGCGGTCGACAGACCGTGCATGACCCAGAACACCTTCACATGCGGCACGTTGTCGAACAGCAGCCGCGAGACCGCGAAGGTCTTCAGCGCCTCCGCACCCGTCGCCATCGTGGTCCGCGCCTGCAGGGTGTTGCG
>NZ_JBFAXL010000118.1:0-10020 GCF_040680795.1 Streptomyces sp. NPDC051976 | reverse complement strand
CTGAACGCCTTCCAGATCGCCTTCGAGGGCCGGCTCACCCCGGCCAACAACTGAACCCCAACAATCAAGATCAGCCGTTAACTGGACACACCCTACTAGGGTTCTGGGTCCGCGGCGAGCGTGCGTGTGGGTCATTGACTGTCGGGATGGTTGTCGATCCAGGCGAGGCTGCCTCGGTCGAGGTGGTGGCGGGCGCGGGTTACTGCGACGTAGGCCAGGCGTGCCTCGGCTTCGTCGACGGGTCCGGGTACGGGGTTGCCTTTCTCGTCGCGGGTGTCGGTGTCTTTGGGCGGGGTGAAGTCGTTGGCGATTCTTACGGACGTCCATTCGCGGCCTTTGGCTTTGTGGGCGGTAGAGACGGTTACCTGGGCGTGGGTTTCGTCGGTCAGTTGATCGATGGCGGCCATGATGGTCTCGGTGCCGTGGCGGTCGACGAGGTCGACGAGTGGTTGGAGTTCGGCTCCGGACGGGTCGTGGGAGGCGTAGTCCTGTACGGCACCCCAGTGGGGGAACAGGACGAGTTCGGGGTGCGTGGTGCGGCGGTTCTCTTTGAGGTCTCGTGCGGCCAGTGCCAGGGAGCGCAGGGCGGTGCCGCCGCCGACGAGGGCTGTGCGGTGGCCGGCGTGGAGGAGGTGAAGTACTTCGCTCATGGCGCCGACATTGGTGCGGCACAGTACGGCGGCGGGCGAGGTGCACGTTCCCAGGCCGGTGGGGATGGTGTCGGTGCCGGTCAGGCGAATGGGGGCGCTGGCGAGGGCCAGCCAGCGGTTGGCTTCTTCAGCGAGGGCGGGGCCGAAGCGGAAGGAGCGGGAGAGGGTCAAGTGGGTTGCGTCGAAGGTGGTCATGACGTCTTTGGCGCCGCGCCAGTGGTAGATGGCCTGGGCGGAGTCGCCGACCATGACCAGTTGAGCGTGGTCGCGCTGGTTGAGGAAGACCTGTTCGACGACGGGGTTGGTGTCCTGGGCTTCGTCGAGCAGGAGGTAGTCGACGGGGATGCGTGGGTGGGTCAGGGCCCAGAGTTTGAGGTAGTGGTCATGGTCGAAGCGGGCGATGCCGTGGTCGGGCCGTTGCAGGTCGTTCCACGCCTTTTGGGCGAACGGGAGCACGTGATGGGCCAGTTCGGCGTGGAGGGTGGGGGCTTCGAGCCCGCGGAGTAGAGGCACGTGCTGGGTGGTGAGGGTGGGGTGCGCGGAGTGACAGAAGCGGGTGACCGTGCTCATGACGCTGTGGGACAGGACGCGAGGTGTGATCTCGTGCGGGCCGACCCGGATGATGCGGGTGATGCCGAGATCTTCGCCGGTTTTCCAGGCGGGGCGTCGGGGGGCGTTCAGGCGGTCGCGGTAGCGGTGGCCGAGGGCTGAGTAGGCCAGGGAGTGAGAGGTCGCACAGGTGACGGTGGCGGGGAAGCGGCGCTTGGCGTCGGTGGCGATGGCGCGGTTGTAGGCGAGGTAGCGCCCATGGCGAGGGGTGCCTTGGGCGAGCAGGGCCAGCGTGGTGGTCTTTCCCGTTCCAGCGCCTGCCTGGATGGCTAGGTGGTCGCCAGCTTGGAAGGCCCGTGCGGCGGCGGCTTGTTCATCGGTCGGTGTGGGCACCGTCGGTCTCCGGGAAGGTGGGGGCTGCGTCGTCAGGATCAGGGATTGTGCGGGATCCGGCCGGGTGGCTGGATTGGATCTGGTCGGGCAGTCGGGCGTGGATGTGCTCGCGGTGGATGAGTGGGTTGAAGGGTTCCCAGTCGGTGGTGGCTGCTTCGTCGGTGGCGCGGGTGTGTCGGGGGCAGCGCTGGGTGCGCCACCGCAGTTGTTCGGCATATGGCAGGGCTGACAGGTCGTATACGGCCATGTGCAGGCTGGCGGGCAGGGCAAGCTGGCCGCTCGTGGCAGCGGCAGGAAGCAGTCGCCAGGTCCCTGGAGGCCAGGAAAGGTCGGGCAAGGCTTGGGGGCAGCGGGTCCGGCGGATGGCGGTCAGGGCCACGCAGCGGATGTCCTCGATCGGGCGTGCGGCAAGGTAGCGGATGCCGAGGATCTGCACGACCGGCCGGGTCGGGTGGCAACTGCGGGGTGCGGTGACTGAGTCGCGACGGGGAATGAAGGTCCCAGTGTCGATCAGGCGCCGGGTGTGGCGGGCCAGGGCGCGCCGCAGTTCCCACAGGGTTGGCACGGGTGGTTCGGGGGTGCGGAACGGGCACAGGGCAGAGTGGAGAAGGCGGCACCAGTCGGTGCCGTCGCCCGAGGGGTAGGCGATACCGGAGTTGACGTGCCAGCGGTTGGTCTCGGGGACTGCGGCCGCAGGCAGTTCTTGGGGGTGCAGCAGTACGGGGCGTCGGTCAGCGCGGGCGTACCACTGGACGGGGTTGCCGCAGTCGGGGCAGTGGTGGGTCTGGCCGCGGCGCGGCGGATGCCTGTCTGAGCGGGGCGCATTGTGCGGCGGGCGGTGGGGGGAGTCGCCTGAGTCGCGGTCCCAGCGACAGAGGTGCGGGCGGGTGGAGAGCATGCTGATGAAGATCGCAGCAGACACGCCGCACCGACGCGACCGTGTCCGCGCCCATCACCCGACTGGCCGCATTGCTCGATTAGGTGTTCCCATGCGTTCGACCAGACTTTCGCCTACGGTGGCCGACCTACGGCGACACGGGTCCTGCCTCTGACGCCTGCGGGTCGCCGTCAGGTGGAGGGAGTGCCGGGTGCCTCGTGGTCGGCGCAGAGGGTGCCCAGGAGTTGGTCGAATGAGGTGTCCATGGCGTGGGCGAGGGCGTGCCATGTCTTGAGGGTGCCGATGGTGCGGCCCTGCTCGATCTCGATGAGCGTGCGGCGGGACAGGCCGGTGCGGTCGGCGAGTTGGTCGTAGGTCCAGCCGCGCTCCGCCCGCAGCCGCGAGAGCTCCAGGCGGAGCGCATCGAAGTCCGGATCGGGCTGGTAGATCGTCACTCGTCCATCCGACGGTGCAGACCCCTGCACTGTCAGTGCAGACCTCTGCCCTAATTGTGGCCATACGAGGGATCCACAAAAGGGCAGAGGTCTGCACTATGGTGTCCGGCACGCCGGAGCAACCCGCCCGGTTGCCGCCCTCGGCGCAGCGCCCGAGCCGACAGCAGACGTAGGGAGCACCATGGGGCCTGGCAGGCTCACCGCCTTCCCGCCACGCGTTTGGATGGTCACCACCGGCACCGCTCGTGCTCAGCCGGTAGCGGTCTGCCGCACGTGTGGCCCGCTTGATCGTGTCGTGTCGGCTTCCACGGCACTCCGCGAGGTGGCACTGCATCACCTGGCTCGGCACGCGCGGAGCGACGTCACTCCCACGCACCTGCGGTCATGCCAATGCGGCAAGCGAGGCTGCGTATGGCACCGAAGGCGTCGAGACTGTTCGGGGCCCGTCGTGCTTGCCCTCACTCACGACGCCAACTCCCCCATCTGGCAACTGGCGGACACCTGCCACGGCTGCTGTGCCGCCATCCCTGGCACCGCCGCGGTGCCGCAGTGGTCACCGACCCGTCCTTCCGCCGACGTCCCGGATGCACCTTCCAAGGCGCAGCAGGTGCTCGAGTTCGACAAAGGCGAAGAACAGACGCAGGTCTGGGACGACGCAGCAGCCTGCTGGTGAATCGGGACTCATTGTTGTCGTCGGGGGCCAGCGCGGACAGAGGCGCCTCACTGCGGAGCAGAAGCCGACAACACCGTCCACCGCGGGGCCCGCACCCGCGTCGAGCACGTCTTCGCCCGGATGATCAACTGGAAGATCTTGCGAGACTGCCGCGTACGCGGGGCAGGGAAGCATCAGGCTGTGCTCACCGTTGGGCAGCTTCACAACCTCGCGCTCTCCGGATAGCGGCACACCACCGCCGTGAACCAGGCAGGGCGTCCACGACCAGCGGGCGGCAGGTGACCGCTGGCGTTCGGAACGAAACGCCGCCCAAAAGCGTGAATCCTCCCAGCTCACAGCGCCGTGGACGATCACCCGACCCCAGCCGAACCGAAGCGGCGGTGCCAGCGAGAGATGCAAGGTGGATGATCAAAAACAGAGATAGTTACAATTGATCTCTGATCATCGCAGAGATAGTTACATCTGAGAGTTACTATCTCTGCGAAGTCATGTCACTATTACTGCATGGACCGAGGTGAGCAGCTGGGACTCTTGGGGGGAGTCGCCTCAGATCAGTGGGGCCTGGTCACGACCGCCCAGGCCAAGGCTGCAGGCCTGAATAGTGTGCAACTCAGGAGGCTGGCAGAGGCTGGCTTGATAGAGGTTGTCGGACGCGGCGTGTACCTCCTGGCCGCAGCCGGCCAGCCGCAGCACCTGGAGATCAAGGTGGCGTGGCTGCGTTTGCAGCCATCGGTGCCAGCGTGGGCACGCGAGCGAGGGGGTCCGGACTCCGGAGTGATTTCGCACGCCTCCGCCTGCCAGGTACACGGGCTGGGCGACGTCCCGGCACCGACGGTCGAGATCAGCGTCCCTAGGCGGCGAACCACGACGGACCGGTTCGTCCACCTCAGGATCGCTCCCCTCGATCCCTCGGACATCGTGATCATTGACGGTCTGCCGGTCACCTCGGTAACCCGAACGATCGTCGACCTGTTGCAGGCCAAAACAGACGGTGGCCACGTCGGCGCCGTCATTGCCGACGCGGACCATCGCGGCTCGATCTCCCTCGACGAACTCGCCGGACGCGTGCAGCCTTACGCCCGCGGCTACGGCCTGCCCGCCGACACCGACGGTCGCACCCTCCTTGAGCACCTGGTGCAGCAAGCTGGCGGCGTTCTGCGCGCCCAGGAGATCGAGCGTGCCGCACAGCAAGGTTTCGACCGCGCCGTGCAACTACTCAGCCCCCACCTGGCCACAACGAAGGGTCAGGAGAATCCGAGTCCGGCAAACGCAGCAGTCCTCGAAGCAATCCGGGCCATGCCAGCATCTGCCCTCCAGCTTCAGCTCAGCGCTCTCTCGGAAGCCCTTCGCTCGCATGGTGCCTGGCTGCATTCGCCGGCCGCCGAAGCCTTGCATGCAGCGCTGGCCTCCCCGCTGACAGGCAGCACAGCAGCAGTGGCGGCAGCGTTGCACAATCCGTTGGGGTCGCTGGGCACGCAATGGGCAGAAGCGGTTGCCGCAGCGCTGGGGACTGAACCCTGGCGCGCGCTCCAAGGCCCGGCCGCGCAGCCCCACCCGGCCATCACCGCCGCGCTGAAGGGCATGCGCAGCACACCACTACCGCCGTTGCCCCTTGAGGAGACCCCCGACACAGAGCCGTCGGGAGACGATCACGATGCTGCTGGCACCCCCCGCCCAGTCACCTAGAGTCGGCGCCGGGCTTGAAGAAGGGGACCATGAGCGACAAGACCTATACAACTCCCGCGGCGTTGAGAGCCGCACTGCGCCAGGCCGCGCAGACCATGTCCAAGCAGCACGGCATGCCAGTCGCTCAACTTCAGGACATCTGGTACTTCAACCGCCTCGCGGCACGGGTCTTCATCGCCGAGCCAGACGACTGGCTCATCAAGGGCGGCCAAGCGCTCCTTGTCCGCTACGCCGGCGCAGCCCGCCTCAGCCGCGACATCGACCTGCAAAGCGCCTCCCCAGACCGCACCGCCGAACAGGCCCGGCAGGCGCTGCTCACAGCGGCCGCCATGGATCTTGGCGACTTCCTAAGTTTCACCCCCACGCGGTTTGACGCTCACAGTGACGGCGATCGCGGAGGGGCACAGCACTTCGACGTCGCACTCGGACCCACACAAGCCGCCCACATCAAAGTTGATCTCGTCGTCGGGCGCAATCTGATGGGGATCCCCGAGGTCCGCGAGCTGACCCCGCCGGTGGCCGTCGAATGGCCCTCCGACTGGCCTATGGTGCGTCTGTACCCGGTGCTCGACCACATCGCCGACAAAATCTGTGCAATGTATGAACGACACGGAGAAAATGGAAAGTTCGCCTCAAATCGGTATCGCGATCTCGCTGACCTGCTGCTCCTCACCCAGCAGGAGACCGTCCAGGCCGCCGCAGCACGTGACGCCATACGCCGGGAAGCCAACCGGCGGACCGCAACGGGCATCCCCGTCCAACTCCCCCCGCGGTTCGAGGCTCCGGCTCCTGACTGGCCGACCGGATATCCCCAGCAAGCCACCCTGGTCCTCGGGCTCAATGGCTGCCGAACCTATGAGGAGGCGGCCAGAGCGGCTGGAGCCTTCCTCGATCCCCTACTCGACGGCTCGGCCACCGGGTGCTGGCAGCCCGACCGAGCCACCTGGGAGTAGATCGACGGCGCCTGGTTCCTCGCCAGCCGCACTGTCTTCCTCCCCTCCGGCGGCGGAACGGAACGGCTCCCCGCCGTGGATGCATCACCGGCCTGACGACACCGCTTTACGGCCCGGCGACCGTCAGGTCGCCGGGCGCTGTTGAACGGTGAAGGTCAGCCAAAGCCGGCGCGAAGGACGTGGTCGGTCTCGGGGACCAGGTTGCTGATGGTGATGCTGTCGATCCAGCAGTGCGAGATTTCGCTGGCTCAGCAGACACTGTCTGGCTGGTCCACGGTGGTCGAGAAGACGAAGGTGCGGGAGCTGTCGCTGTGGCTGCGGGTGACCAACTCGTCGACCTGCGCGAGCGTGAAGGTGCCGGTCATGGGGTTCGCCGCAGCGGGACGACGTCGGTGCGGTGGCGCATCGTCCGGCGGGCGGCCTCGGGCGGGGGTAGCCAGCGGGGCGACGATTGTGACGGGCTGCTGACAGTGGGGGCAGTTCCGGGTTGCTGTCGGCTCCACCAGGCCACGGACGGCCGCGGGCTGCAGGGAGGTGGTGCGGACCGGTGGCGGCGGAGGGAACTCGATCCGGGCCAGGAGCGCGGGTGGACCTTGTACGTAGGTACTCGAACCACCCTGAGGTAGCCGCCGACCTGGTGGCCAGCCTCAAAGCCCTGCACGCGGAGCGGGGGCGGGTCGAGGTTGGTCGCGTCAACATCACGTCAACCGGTCGAGCACCAAGCCGGGGCCGCGTCGTGGACAAGCTGAGCGACGAGCAGGTCTCAGCTCTTATTGGTGAGTTCCACGCGGGCACCATTCGGAAGGAGCTTGCCGCAAAGTACGGGATCAGCCTGAGTAGCGTGACGCGGCTGTTGCGGAAGCATGGGGCACGGCTGAGCGATCAATCTACCTAGCCTGCGAGATGACGAAGCCCGGCTATGCGTTCTCGCCTGGCCGGGTTTCGTTGTTCTTAGCACTGACGCCAGCGATCGAGGCTAGGTACTCCATCAGGAGGAACGACCCGGATTTGATGCCCTCGTAGTCCACTTCTTGTCCGTCGAACTGAGGGTTAATGTCAGCCTCGATCGAACCCCAGAAGACTCCGAGGCGACGAACACACTCCACGGCGGCAGCAAGGAGATCAGTCCGAACCTCAAAATCGGGGTCAACCAACAACTTGGGCAGCTCATGAGCTATCTCGTGCCGGTGCTTCTGAATCTCCCCGAGCGAGGTGACTTGTTCCTCGGTAAGTGCTTCCATACTCACGAGCCACGCGCACGAGGCCAGATATCTATTTTTGGGATTCAGCGCAAGAACAGACTCTGCGTACCGAGCTTCGTCGTAGAGGTGCTTACCCCCATCAAAACCACGCCAGAAAAAATCGTGCACACTGTCGATGATCTGCGGCTTGATTAACTCGTAGGCAGACAGAAAGCATCCAGCCCGTATTAGCGTTGCCGCTACCGCCTCGGGCGCAAGCTTGGCACTGAGCCGGTCGAAATCTTCGTCCTCGCTCACGTGTTGATCCGCCTCTCAATCTTGTCGAGCATCCGCATGAGCAGACTCGCAGTCATAACCGCCTCTGAAGCCTCAGTTACGTCGTCGAAGGACACTTCACGGTGACCGGAAGGGTTTCGAAGCACCGCGTACGCTCCACGGAAGAGCGCCATAGTTCCTTCAACCTCACCACCCGGGGTCGTGGAATCGGCCAGTGGGCCACCAGGCTTGAAAGCCCGCGTCATGAGGTCTACGCCGATTGCGTCATGAGGGAAGCCACCCAAAGTCCGCACCCTCACCTCTACAGCCTTCATCGCTACGAAGATGGCGTTCTCGTACTCTCCTAGCAGGAACTGTCGTCGCGCCTTCACCTCAATGAGGGGGTGCAGATTCTCCTGTAGGCGGTTAATACTCCGTACCGCAGGGATGTCTTGGGTGAGTGCCTGATGTCCACGTCGGGTTACGAAGATTCCGTTTCCACTAGTCTCGCCAGGCTTGGTCGCAAGCATGCCATGAGCACGCAGCCAGTCAACCGCTTCGGCTACCGCATTAACCGCTTGGCCATGACTTCGATAGGTCACGTCTTGAGTGTAGTGAAGACAATAGTTGTACGAGTTCCACGCGTTGGTCTTAACTATGTCTTGCAGCACAATCAGCGCAAGTTCATCGACGGGGAGTTCTACAGCATCTTGCGGCGCGAGAGCGATCATAGCTCTCTTATACTCCCGCGGGCGTCAGCGCGTCAAAGAATTTTTCGAAGATCACCCGCAAGTGGATCATATTCGTGCTTTTGAAGTCACTCGCGGGCTCGCGATAAAGGTTCCTTCGTGAGGGGGTGGTTGGCAGGAAGCCAAGCGCACCCCACCCTCACCCAGGCCGCGTGTAAGCGTGTCGTTGGACGACATCACTACGGGGCCTTGTCGTACCTACGACATGCGCTATCGCGCATTCCCCTTAAAGAGCGAGCCCCCGGCGCGGTGGCCGGGGGCTCATGCACTACCTACTTACCCCGTGCAACCTTTGCCCAGTCGACGTAGAGCCTCACCAACTTCAACACGTCCGCCCGAGCATCAGCCCGGAGGAACGGGAAAACAAGAAATAGGTAGAGAACGCCAACACCCACCACCGCGAGCGGCACGTGAGCCAAAAACGTAGACAGACCGTTGCCGGTGAAGCCCTGTAGTGCATGTACCAGATTCTGAAACCATTCCAACTGAGTTACTTCCTTTCGATGAACGAACCATTACAAGCTCCCTTTCGGCTGTCGCCGTACCTGGGATATGAGTGCAGGCTGTTCTGAAAGTTGTAAGTAGCTGGAAGACTGCGGCCTCTGGTGCGCCGCCCTCGGGGTGAACTTACCACCACGCAACGGACGTTGACGTACAACCGGGAGACTTGCTCATAGGTGATCGGCGACGTCCAAGCTGCGGGGGTCAGCCCGTCAACGAGCCGTACACCACGTGCACGCTGTCGTCAGACTGGACAAGCACACCTACGTCGAGCTTCCCCTTGAGCCAAGACGTCACGAAGGCCAGCCCGCACCCGATGTTGTAGGGAGTGGGCTCACTGTTCAGCGCCCAGCGCACGTAGGTGGGCGGCTTCTGGTCGAGGATCAGCATGGTTGGGTACCCAGCGGCCTGGGCTCGCGCTAGCTGGTTCTGGAGCTTCTTCTCAACGGCCGGGGAGAAGCGGAACCCTTCTTCGATCTTTGGATCGTGGTAGCTCAGGAGGACACGCCGACCATCTGCAAGTGCCGAGGTTGCCCCCTGCCAACTGATGGTCACCTCGGAGTCGTGCCACTCCCCTGACGGACGCATGGCAGCCATGAACACTCGGTCATAGATGTTGTCCTCGTACTCGCCCATGAGGGACCGCCACTCGCCACGCGTGTGCCTGTCGGAGCGCACATAGGGCTTACAACCAACCATCACGGCCCGCGACAGTTGAGCAGCGAGTGCCTCCAGTCTCGGGAGGAGGTTCTGCTCCAGGGCCTTCATGGCCGCCGGTATGTTCCCGTCGAACTTCTTGGAAGCCAACGCGATGTCTGCTGCCCAGGTGCGGGACGCACCACCTTCGGTGACCTCTATGAGTGCATCCACCGTGAGTACTTGTTTCTCTAGATCAGGACGACCAACGACCGTCAGCGTTCGTCCCTCGTCGCTCAGCGCGTCGCAGACCAGCTTGAGCACGACGTTCTCGCGCCCCAGAGCCCAGGGACTTTGCGTGTTGCGCTTCTGTCCGGTTGAGCACGTGAGTCCTGGTTGATCACGTCCATCCGAGTGTGGCCAGAGGGCGGCCTGGGCGGC
>NZ_JBFAXL010000117.1:0-10114 GCF_040680795.1 Streptomyces sp. NPDC051976 | reverse complement strand
CACGGGAACCGAACCAGCGCCCGCAAACCGATGAAGCACTTCAAGGACACAGACCTGCATGCCTACGTGGCCAAGCGGTTGGGGAACCCTGCGCCTTCCCATGACCGCAGCCACCCGCAGCCTCGTATCGACGTCATCGGCATAGCCGGCATTTCCCGTGAGCGCTGGGACAAGCTGGACGATGCCGCATGGAGAGGCCTGCAATCCCTCGCTGTCAACGACAAGGTCAGCGTCGTGCCGGGAAGTGACGCCGCCCGCCGCTATATCTGGGCGCGAGTCATCGCATGGAATGGGGAATTGATGGCGTCCATCCTCGTCCATTTCGCCTACGAAGGCGGATTCCTGCGCGTCACCGTGCGACCGCACATCATGGCCCCGCTCAACCCGGCTGTCGATGGGCTCGGCGGCCAGAATCCCCGTACGCTCCGGTGGTTCGGCCTGGCCGCGTTGCACGCCGTTGGCGACATGGCGGCGGGAGTCAGCCAGCTCTTCCGGCGCAGGCCCAAGCAAACCCCCGAACTCGGCCGGGAGCCGGGACCCGTCAGCCTGCGGGAGGTCTACAGCCTGCGCTGGATCAGCGACATGCACATGAACGACGACGCCCGCTACTACGTCCAGATGATGCAGCGCCGCGTCTTCGACTCTACGGAAATCTTCCTTCGAGACCACAACGTCGACATCGCCGCTTACCAGCAGCAAGCCACCGCCATCTACAACTTCGGCGTTATGAACGGCGGGACCATGAACGGGTCCGTCCAAGCAGCTCCCTTCTCCAACGACGTGCAGATGAGCTAGGAGTCACCATGCCTCTCGGCCGCAACCACCCAGACCCCACGCCCGGAGGCCCCAACTTCGGCGTCATCAACAGCGGTCACATGTCCGGCCCAGTGCAGGCCGCCGCGTTCTCCTCGAACGTCTCACAGACCAACCACCTGGCGCCCGGAGCGGTGGAGCGCGCCCAGGACAGCATCCAAGACTTGCGGCAACTGCTCGACGCCCTCAGTGCCCAGCGCCCCGAGGCCGCACAAGCCCTGCGCGCTCTCGACGAGATCAGCCCCCGTCTGAACACGGCGGACCGAGACCCAGGAGCACTACGCTTCATGCTCGAAACGCTGACCACCGCCTGTGCCGCGATCCCCAGCGTCGTCGCCGCCGCCCAGGCAGTTCACTCCTCCGTTGCCGCGCTACTTCCCGCCTTCTGAGAGGAGTGCCGCCCGGCTTCTGGCGCCTTGATCGATCGTGGATCTTAGGCTGATCCTCTGCGCCGCTTCCAGGTGGAGCTGCACATGGCATTCACCCTCTGGGTGCGGGTTGTGCCAGAGCGTGGAAGCGTGATCCGGCTGGCGCATCCTGGAGTTGGGACACGAGCCGAGCCTGGCTGGGATGCTGGGGCGATCAGCGGCGTGAGAGGGGCAGCAGCATGCAGTGGGAAGTCCACGGTGAGAGGCCGATCTACGAGAACCCGTGGGTGAACCTGTGGCTGGTGGACGTGCAGCAGCCGGACGGGCGCCGCTGGGAGCACCACGTGCTCAAGCTGCGGCATCTCGCGGTGGCCGCGGTGGTCGATGACCAGAAGCGGGTGCTGATGATGTGGCGGCACCGGTTCATCACCGATACGTGGGCGTGGGAGCTGCCCATGGGGTTGATCGAGGAGGGGGAGACGCCGGAGCAGGCCGCGGTGCGTGAGGTGGAGGAGGAGACCGGCTGGCGGGTCAAGGGCGTCGAGCCGCTGATCTATGGCCAGCCCGCGAACGGCATCACCGACTCTGAGCACTATGTCTTCCGCGCCGACGTCGGCACGTACGTGGGGCCGCCGACTGAGGTCAACGAGACCGACCGGATCGAGTGGATCCCGCTGGCGGACATCCGGGGCATGATCGACCGGCGCGAGGTCGTGTCCAGCGGCTCTCTGATTGGGCTGCTCTACCTGCTCGTGGACGAGGCGACGAAGGCCTAGGCGAACGCCTGGCGCATCTTCGCCTCGAAGGCGACGACAGGGGCTTCCTGGGCGTGGCTGGCCAGGCTGGTGTGGAACTCGCGGACGTGGCCGACCACACGCGGGGAGTCCACGTTGGTGGCCAGGTCCAGGGCCACGCTTGCGGTCGAACACGCTTGCTCCAGAGCGCCGTTGTGCAACTGTGTGGAGGCGAGCCAGAAGGCGTGGAAGGCCCGGCCGCGCTGCTGGTCGCGGTGCTCTCGGCGCAGGCCCTCGGCGATCAATGGCTCCGCCTGTCGGTGTTCGCCGAGCTGGGCCAGGGCGATGCCGGTGTCCACAATGAGCTTGGTCTCGTCGAAGTACCGCACCCACTGCGGCGCCGCCCCTCCGTGAGCGCGCTCGAAGTGGGAGTGCGCCTTTGTGATGGCCCGGTGGCAGTCGTCTGGGGCGCGCAGGCTGGCGTGGGCGAACGCCTCTCGCATGTGGAGCATCGCCATGACCAGGCCCGGGGATTCGGTGTGCCGGGCTGTGTCCTGCGCGGCGGATGCCAGGGCTGCCGCCTCGTGGGCGTCGCCTTCGTACGTGGCTTGCAGGCTCAGGCAGGAGAGCACGTTGGCGACGAACTGCCGGTCTCCTACGCCTTGGGCCAGGTGAAGGGCCTGGGTGAAGTAGCCGCGAGCGGTGCTGTACTGGCGGGCATCGAAGTATGCCCAGCCCGCCATGCGGGCGAGCTCTGCCGCGAGGGTGACCAGTCCGTTGCGGAGTGGGCCTTCGCGTGTGCTGTCGATGAGCTGCTGTGCGTAGCGCAGGTGACCGACGACGGCTGGGCGAAGCGCGGCACCGCCGTGCTGATCGTCGTGACGCCAGTAGTCCTCGATGGACGACTGGATCGCGGCGAGGGTGGAGCGGGTGACCTGGCCGGTGTCGACCAGGTGGAGGATGCCGTCGAGGTCGGCTGCCGGAGTGGCGCCCGCCTGCGGACTCGGCGCGCGCTGCGGCTGCGAATCCGGTTCGGTGAAGGTGGTGGTGGCTCGCGGCGGGATTTCCCAGGGGCGGTGGGCCAGTCCGAGCATGGCGCCGGGGATGCGCAGCCCGTCCGCAACGCGCTCGATGACGTCGATATGTGCGAGCTTGCGCTGCCCGGACATGATCTCCCCCACGCGACTGGGGGTCATGCCGCATAAGGACGCGATCCTGGACGGGTAGATACCCGCGCGTCGGCGCACCAGGGCAAAGACGGCCGAGAAGTCCCGCACTCGACAGGCACGGATCATCTCCGCGTCGGCGAGAAGTGCTGCTGGCAGTTCCCGTGGTCCTTCCGCCGTGGGCATCGGCGGCTCCCCTCGCCTCGGTTGCACAGCGTGAACGAGACCTGACGCCTCGCAATGTTACCCATGTTGGGTAATCACATGGGCCTTCTTGGCAGGCACCGCGGAACGGGACGCTTCCCCAACACGCCGCTGAAGCGGTGTGACCTCTTGGAACCTCGACAGGGGCGGTGCGCCCCGATGTAGGGGGAGCACCATGCCCGTATCGACACCACCTGACGAAGCCAACGCCACCGCGCAGAGGTGGGAACTGTGGCTGAAGCCCCTCCCGAAGTCGGTGAGCGACGCCCGCCGTCACACCAGAGCGGCACTCGCCGTCTGGCAGGTACCCGGCGACGCGGTGGACACGACCGCGTTGATCGTCAGCGAGCTGCTGACCAACGCGATCAGGCACTGCGACAGCCGTCACCTGGTACAGCTCCGCGTCATCGACAACGGCGACAGCCTCCTGATCGAGGTCGACGACCCCGACACCACCCATCCCCGACCGGTGATCGCCCCGCCAGACGCGGAAAACGGCCGTGGGCTGTTGCTGGTCCGGGCAGGCGCGTCCGCATTCGGCGCACGTGGCCGCCAGCCATTCGGCAAGACCGTATGGGCGACCGTCGAGACCGGTGAGCGCGCATGGTGAGCGGCAGCACTCTGCTTCCGCCTCCCGTCGCCGATGCCCAACTGCCTGCGGTGGCCGAGTACCGAGGCAATCACACCGCGTTCGAGCGTGAGGGTTACCAGCGCCGTTACTGGCTCGCTCGCGACACTGCGCTGACGCCGACGGCGGCTTTGGAGTGGATGCGTCGCCGGGTACGGGAGACCGCCGTGCAGCTCGACAGCCCCGCGCGACGGCCGGCCCAGGCATGGCTGGCTGACAACGGGGCCCAACAGGCGGCGCTGGACCGGCTGGGGGAGGGCCGGCCGGTGACGTTCACGCTCACCGACGACCAGGCCCGGTACGAGGTCTTCATGCAGCCCGTGTACGGAGCGTCGGCCGGCGCGGTGCCGCAGGCCCGTCCCGCTCCGCGGCCGAGCCGCCGTCGGCACGCCGCTCCGCGGGACCCGCCGAGTGCCGCCGGTGTCCGGCGTTTCGCGAACAGGCTGATCTTTCAACCCCTCGACGTGGGGGCGCTCGTCATCCTGCTCGTGCCGCGATAGTCCCTCCGCCCCCTTCGCCTCAACCCCGCACCTGGATCCGGTGCATTGAGGCGGCGCAAGAGCCCCGACCCGAGGAAAAGCGGCCCTTCAGACAGGCATGGCCCCGCGGGTCGGTGGGATCCGCATCTGCGGCGGAGTCAGCTCAACAGGCTTCGCGCGCAGGCGGACATCGATAGCACCACGCGTAATTCACCTACGAGGAAAGGCCGTTTCCATGAGCCCCAACGTCACGCACACCACCAAAGCAAGTCCGGCGGCCGCAGCCCCGGCCGCGACAGACGGCTTCGAGCTGGACGTCACCCTGGTCGAGGTCGGCGACACCGCGGGCCTCGTCAGCCTGACCGACGACGGCTGCGGCGAGACCTGCGGTGCGTGCACCACCAACGTGGCCTGACCGTAGGCGCACGGGATCCCAGGCCGGTGTCTTCGTGGCCCGCCGCGCGAAGGCACCGGCTGTCCCTCTGGACCAAGAGGTTGTGATGGCTTCGAATACCGTGTTCCGTGCCGGTAGGACCGCGCTCGTCCGTGCGGTCGCCCGGCCGGCGCTTCCTGTCCCTCCTTGCCCGGACCTCGATGACCCCTCCCCTCGTGGCGGGGTGGTACGGCTCGCGTGGTTGCGGCAGGTCTGGTCCGAGGAGGACGTCGCCGAGGTGCTGGAGCACGCCAGCCCGGCCCTTGCCTCTCAGGTTCGGGGCTTGTGTTCCTCCGGCACCCCGACCGACCGCGATGTGCGGCGTGCCGCGTCCTCGGTGGCCCGCTACGTATTGCGCGCCGAGCAGCGGTCCACTCCCTTCGGTTTGTTCGCCGGAGTCACTTTGGCTGCCATCGGGCATCGCGCCGACGCGACGTGGGGTTCGGATCACACGGTCGTCGCACGGGCGAGCGCGGAGTGGCTGTCCGTCGTCGTCGGACGGCTGGAGTCGTACCCCGAGTTGCTGGAGCGCCTCTCGGTGGTCCTCAACAACACCGCTCAGGTGCGCGGCGGGCATCTTGTCGTGCCGTACGAGTCCGACAGCCACGGCGATCAGCGGCGTGCGGTCGAGGCATCCATGGTCCTGACCGGTCCGGTGCGGGCGGTCCTGGACGCTGCCCGCGAACCCATCTGTGTGGGCGTACTCACCGACGAGTTAGCTGCGGACTTCCCCGCGGCAGGTTCGGGGAGAGCGCAGCGACTCATACAGGCACTGATCCAGAACCACGTGCTGATCACGATCCTGCACGCGCCGAGCACCGAGGCCGACGCCTTGGATTATCTGCTGGACCAGCTCGACGCCGTGAACGCTGACACGATCGCTCCCGTCGCAGACACCATGCGTGAACTTCGTTCTGTACGAGCTGACTTGCGCCGGTGCCGCTCCCACAGCGGCCGGACCAGTGCCGCCGAGCGAATGCGCGCCCTGGTCCCAAACCTGCGCCGCCACCCCCTCGCCTTCGACTTACGCTTGGACGCCACGGTCGAGCTGCCGGAACAGGTCGCGCGCGAGGTCGAGCGCGCTGCCTTCGTCCTGGCCAGGGTCAGTGCACTGCCGTACGGGACCGCGGCGTGGAAGGCGTTCCAGCGGCGGTTCTACGAGCGGTACGGCATCGGCACGATGGTGCCCCTCAACGAAGTAGTCGCCGACAGCGGCACAGGCTTCCCCGACGGCTACCCGGGCGCTCCCTCAGACGGACGCCGCTCCCGCGTCTCGGTGCGTGACGACACTCTGGTGAAGCTGGCCCAGGCCGCTGCCCTCGACGGCCGCGACGAAGTGGTCCTCACCGACGATCTGATCGGGGCGATGGACTTGGGGCCCGAACGGCCCAGGGTGCCGCCGCACCTGGAGGTCGGCGTCCGGGTTCAGGCCGCCAGCACCGAGGAACTGCAGCGCGGCCGGTTCCGGCTTGAGGTGGCGAGTGTGTCCAGGGGCGTCGGCGTCACCACAGGCCGGTTCCTCAGCGTGCTTGGCCCAGAGGACCGCGAGCGGCTGTCGGAAGAACTGGCCGACCTGCCGACCGCCGACGCCGGAACCATCGCTGTCCAGTTGTCTTTCCCGCCTCTTCATCCCACCAGCGCCCACGTCACGCGCGCTCTGCAAGTCCTGCCCACCGTGATCAGCGTCCAGGAACACCGCACCCCGACCGGCGACGTGCTCAGCCCGGCCGACCTGGCGGTGGCGTGCGACGGGCGCCGCATGTACCTCGCCGCACCCGAGCGCGGGCTGCGGATCGAAGCCGTGGGCATGCACGCGTTGAACCTCAAGGAGCACACGCCGCCGCTGGTCCGGTTCCTCACCGAGCTGTCCCGGGCCCAATGCGCTCAGGTCACGCTGTTCGACTGGGGCGCCGCGAACACGATGCCGTTCCTGCCCCGCCTCTGTTACGGCCGTACGGTGCTCGCCCCGGCCCGGTGGCGCCTGGAAGCCGCCGAACTGCCCGGCCGCGACCGCCCGCAAGCCCAGTGGGCCAACGCCCTGGAGGACTGGCGGACTCGGCGGCGGATGCCGCACCGGGTCCACCTGGCCGAGGGCGATCGCCGCCTGCTTCTCGACCTCGGCCAGGCGCCACACCGAACCCTGCTGCGCCAGCACCTGAACCGCACCCCGTTGGCGATCCTCGTGGAAGCAGCCGACGCCGACGCCTACGGCTGGTGCGACGGCCGCGCGCACGAGGTCGTCGTACCGCTCAAGGCGACCCGGCCCCCGGCGTGGCCCGCGCTGCCGACCCCCGCCCCAGCCCGTACCCTCTCCCCGGAGCAGATCCAGATGCCCGGCGTCTCCTCGCTGCTGCTGGCCACCCTCTACGGCGACCGGCGGCGACAGGACGCCCTCCTCTCTCAGCACGTCCCCGACCTGCTGGACCGGCTCGGCGGCCCACCCTGGTGGTACATCCGCTTCCGCGACCCCGACCACCACCTGCGGCTGCGCATCGCCCTGCCTCATCCCGACGCCTTCGCCGAGACCGCCCGCACAGTCGGCGTCTGGGCTAATGAGTTGCGCGCCGTCGGACTGCTCTCGGACGTACGCTTCCCTACCTCCTACTGCGAAATGGGCCGATGGGGCTCAGGCCCGGCATGGGACGCCGCCGAGGAAGTGTTCCGTGCCGATTCGCGCGCTGTCTTGGCCCAACTCACCCAGCGCCAACGCCCGCCCCAGCGTGCGCTGGTGGCCGCGCACACCATTGCCATCGTCACCGCGTTCCTCGGCAGCACCGAGGCCGCGATGCGATGGCTGACCACCCACATCCCCTCCACCGCACCCGCCCCGGTGCCCCGCCCGCAGTTCGCCGAGACCGTACGGCTCGGCGACCCGTCCAACGACTGGGCAGTGCTGCGTAACGAACCCGGTGGCCAAGCCACCGTGGAGGCGTGGGCTGACCGGGACACAGCCCTCACCACCTACCGCGCCCACTTCCCCGGTCCGGACACCCAAGGCATCGACCTGGACGATGTCCTGTCCTCGCTGCTGCACGTCCACTTCGTCCGGCACGTGGCGGTCGACTTCCCCGAGGAAGAGATCTGCCTCTATCTCACCCGCGCCGCCGCCCTGGCCTGGTTGTCCCGGAGGGCACGGTGACCCAGCACCTCGCGCTGGCGGTCGCGGACGCCGTCGCTGACCTCCTGGCCGACCCCGAGAGCGCCCCAG
Source organism: Streptomyces sp. NPDC051976 (assembly GCF_040680795.1). NCBI lineage: Bacteria > Bacillati > Actinomycetota > Actinomycetes > Kitasatosporales > Streptomycetaceae > Streptomyces > Streptomyces sp. NPDC051976. Next base: position 2,081 of record NZ_JBFAXL010000117.1, on the reverse strand, counting down.
TAGGCCCGCGCACGACAACCACCGACCGTCAGCAGCTCGCTTACGGACCCCCGGGAATCGCCCTGCTGCACATCGAACGAGCCGCAGCCGGTCTGGGGTCGTGGCAGCGTGCCCACAACTGGCTCGCCGCAGCCACCCAGCAACCGTTCACCAGCGGCCCCGACAGCCACCCGTTCTACGGCGCCCCAGCCCTCGCCCACGCCGTCGTCTGCGCGGCCCAGCACCAGCCCGGCCCCTACCAGCGCGCCCTTCTCGCCCTCGACGCGCAGATCGACAACGACATCCGCCGACGTCTCGACGTCGCACACCGCCGCATCGACGCCGGCCACCTGCCGCAACTGGCCGAGTTCGACGTGATCCGAGGACTCACCGGCTACGGCGCCTACCTGCTGCACCGCGACCCGCACAGCCTCACGCTGAGCCGAGTCCTCGACTACTGCGTCCGCCTGACCGAATCGGTCAGCGACGACGGCGAGACTCTGCCTGGCTGGTGGACCGCGTCTGGGCCCTCCGGCCGCCCGGACGAACGGTTCCCGGGGGGCCACACGAACAGCGGCATGGCACACGGCATCGGCGGAGTCCTCGCGCTGATGGCCTTCGCCGCCCGGCGCGGCAATGCGGTCGCCGGTCACCACGAAGCCATCCGCACGATCCTGGCGTGGCTAGACCGCTGGCAGGAAGACACCGGCTCCGGCACAGTTTGGCCGTACTGGGTCACTCGCGCCGAACTCCGCGAAGAGCGCCTCGCGCCGTCCGCGCCACGCCGTCCCTCGTGGTGCTACGGCACCGCCGGCCTCGCCCGCGCCCAGCAGCTCGCCGCCCTCGCGCTCGGCGACAGACGCCGTCAAGTCGAGGCAGAAATGGCGCTCGTCGCCGTCCTCGCCAACTCCGCACAGCTCAAAGCCACCACGGACAACGGCCTGTGCCACGGCTACGCCGGACTGGCCCACATCGCAGCCCGCACCGCCGCCGACGCGCACCCTTCAACCGCCCCACAGCTCCGCGCGGCGATCTCGCCACTCCTGACCGCGGTGTGCCCGCCGTGGACAGACCCCGCCACCGTCGCCGCGGCCATGGTGCGGGACGAGCAAGCCGGGCCCGGATTCCTCAACGGCGCCGCCGGTATCGCCCTGGCACTCCTTGCACCAGCCACCGCGGTGCCTCCCACATCCCCCTGGGACTCCTGCCTGCTCATCGCCTGACCTCGCCGACCGAAGGACCCGCCCATGGACCCGGACCGCTGGCACCAGCACAACGTCACCTTCACCGACCGAGAGAGCGCCAAGCGCGCCATCACCGAACGCCTCGGCCCCGCTCTGCTCGCGGCCGAGGAAGCCGGACAGCTCGACGGCTGGTGGTTCATGAACAAACAGCCCTGGCCGCTGCGATACCGCGCCGCGCAGCCGTCACCGCTGGTCCAGTCGGCCTTGAGCGGACTCGTTGACGACGGCACGGTGAAGTCCTGGCTGCCTGGCATCTATGAGCCGGAGTTCACCGCCTTCGGCGGAGCCCTCTCGATGGATGCCGCCCACGACCTGTTCCACGAGGACAGTCGCAACCTGCTCACGTACCAGCCCGACCCCGGCCACCTGGGCCGCCGGGAGACCGCCGTCCTCCTGATCAGCGCCATGATGCGCGCCGCCAGCCTCGACTGGTTCGAGCAAGGCGACGTATGGGCGAAAGCCGCCGCATTACGACCGGCCACCGGAGCACTCACCCCGGAGCGGACCGCCACCCTGATACCGGCGATGCGCACCCTGATGACGGTTGATGCCCACAGCCTGTGCCGCCCAAGCGGGCCACTCGACGGGCGTGCCGAGTGGGTGGCCGCGTACGAGCGGGCCGGTACGACGCTGGCCCACCTCGCGACCGAGGGCAGGCTCTCTCGCGGTCTGCGCGCCGTCATCGCCCACCACGTGATCTTCCACGCCAACCGCGCAGGTCTCCTCCCGGAGGACCAAAGCGCCCTGTTCAGCACCGCACGAGAGGCAGTCATGGGATCGAGTGACAACACCGCGGCGTCCACTGAGGGCACGCCCAAGACCACTAGCGTCGGGGCGGTGACCACCGACACCATCGCC
>NZ_JBFAXL010000116.1:0-11102 GCF_040680795.1 Streptomyces sp. NPDC051976 | reverse complement strand
GCTGGAAGCCCGCCGACGCGGCCGAGACCCGCGGAGTCCCCGGCTCATCTACCCCCCCCCCCCCCCCCCCCAGAACCCAAGGCACCCCCCATACCCCCCAAGGCCCAAAAACCCGCGGGGGGGGGGGCCGGGGCCGCCCCCACCGCGAGGCCCCCGCGTTGCGCTCGCCGCGCGACGTTCTGCTGCCGACTGCCGCGATGGGCGGCGCTGCATCTGCGAGATGCCTGAGAGCGTGAACGACTTGTTGAAGCGCCGCCCTGGCCGCGCCTTGATCCGCGCCTTGATCTGTGACAGGGCCCAGGTCTGGGTCCGGCCAGCCGTGCGCTACTGCGCCCTTGGCCAGCTCGACCTTCAGCACGGCGAAGAGCGCGTTGATCAGCTTCGGTGTGGAGACGGGCCCCGCCGAGCACGGCCCCATGGGTCCGGCGTCCCGCCAGGTCCGGCGCCACCGCTGCACCGAGCGCACGTTCACCCGTAAGTCCTTGGCGACATCACGCTTCGAAGGTCAGTAACGCCGGACCGCCTGCCCTTACTCCTCCTTGGCCGCGTCCTTGAGCGCGTCGAGCAGTGTGCGCAATGCGGGTTGCGCCAGCGTGAGTTCCGGTACCGCGGCGTAGATCGTCCTGACCGGCTCGGGGCGGCGGACCCTGCGAATGGCGACGCCGGAGTGGCGGTTGCCCAGTCCCATGCGAGGGATGAGGCACACTCCGAGGCCGGCGGCGACGAACGCCTGCGCCGTGGCGTAATCCTCGCTCGTTGCCACGTAGTTCGGGCTGAATCCCGCGGCGGCGCAGGCGTCGGCGATGGGCACGAGGCAGGGGCCGGGCGGTTCGCTGCCGACCCATGGCTCACCTGCGAGTTCGACCAGATCGAAGACCCGTTGTGAGGCGAGTCGATGCCCCGAGGGCAGCACCGCGCAGTAGGCGTCATCGAGCAGATGTACCAGGCGGATGCCCGGGGGGTTGCTGTGGCCCGAGCCGACCATGATGGTCAGGTCCGCCCGGTCCTTGTCGGCGGTCGGCAGCGGGTCCTCGGGATCGATGAGTTTGAGATCGATCTGCACACCCGGATGCTCTTCGCGGAGGCGGGACAGGGCGGGCGCCACCACGGTGGGGCCGATCGAGGAAATGTAGCGGATCGACAACCTGCCCGTACGTCCCGCTCGCAGGTCGGCCAGCGCGGTCTCCGCCGCGGCGAGGGTCCGGCTGATGGTGTCCGCGTGGCCGGTCAGGAGCCGCCCGGCCGCGGTGGGTTGGACACCGCGCCCGATCCGTTCGAGCAGCGGGATCCCCGCCTCCTTCTCCAGCAGGGTCATCTGCTGGCTGATCGCGGAGGGGGTGTAGCCCAGATTCCGCGCTGCCGCGGTGATCGACCCGCTGGTGACCACCGCCCGCAGCAAGTTCAGGCGTCGCACATCAAGCATGTAGGTGAGCTTAACGCGAGTGCAGTTTCTTTCGCTTGTCCTTCCGTGTTGGCCGAGGCATCGTTCATGGACATCGACCCGGACATGGACCCGGACAAGGAGAACGACGAGTGAACAGCGCCGCAGGCAGAGCATGGGAGTGGGCACGGCTGGGTGTGCTTGCCCTGCTGTGGGGGTCCACTTTCCTGTGGATCAAACTCGCCCTTGGCGCCCTGGCTCCCGTCCAGGTCACGCTCACCCGCTGCATCCTGGGGGCCGCTGTCCTGCTGGCACTGTGCCTCAGGGCACGCCACCGTCTCCCACACGGCCGCACCATCTGGCGCCACATCTTCGTGGCCGCGTTTTTCTGCAACGCTCTGCCGTTCGCCATGTTCAGCATCGGCGAGAAGACCGTCAGTTCCGGCCTGGCCGGCGTACTCAACGCGACGACACCGCTGTGGTCGGTGCTGATCGGTCTCGCTATCGGCACCGAACACACGCTGCGCCCGGTCCGTCTGGCCGGGCTCCTCCTCGGGTTCGCAGGAACGGTGCTGATCTTCGCCCCTTGGGCGCAAACGGGGCCTGTCGGCTGGAGCGCGCTGGCCATCATCGCCGCGGCTGCGAGCTACGCCGTCGGCTTCACCTACATGGCACGTCACCTCATAGGCAAGGGCATCCCCACCATCTCGCTGTCCGCGGCTCAGCTCATCGCCGCAGCCGGCCTGACCGCGCTGACCCTGCCGGCCGGTGGCCTCGCGGCGGTCCACATCTCCCCGAAGTCCCTGAGCGCGGTCGTGATCCTGGGAATAGTCGCCACCGGGATCACTTTCCACCTCACCTACCGGATCATCGCCGACGAAGGCGCTACGAACGCCGCGACAGTCGGCTACCTGCTGCCGGTCGTCTCGGTGGCGCTGGGCGCGATCTTCGTCAACGAAGCGCTCAACCTGAGGATCGTCGCGGGCATGGTCGTCGTCCTCGTCGGCGTCGGCATGACGCGCCGACAACAGCGGAAGCCGTCGGCGGCGGCCGCGGAAGCTCTGGAAGCGCCGCACACCGCGGCGGCTGCGGCCAACACGCTGAGGACCTGACCGCCGCGGGCCGTGTCACCGCGGCCACGAACGCAGGGGCTACGGCGCCCCACCGCACCATCGTGGGCCCAGGCCGAACGCCGACAGGGATCCGGATCGGACAAGAACAGGACACCACTCACGTGACCACACTGACCATGAGCACCGCCCGCCCGACATCGCTTCCCGCGGACGCTGTCGTGATCGGCGTCGTCAAGGGTCCCCAAGGCCCGGCACTGGCCCCCGGAGCGGAGGCGGTGGCCGACACGTTCGACGGTCCACTGACCGACAGCCTCTCCGCTTTGGGAGTGACCGGCGCCGAAGGCGAGACCGTCAAACTCCTGTCACCCATCGGCCTCAAAGCCCGCCTGGTCCTCGCGGTCGGCCTCGGCAACGCCCCCGACGACGGTGTGTACGACACCGACGCGCTGCGCCGGGCTGCCGGGGTCGCCACCCGTACCCTGGCCGGGGCCCCAAAGGTCCTTCTGGCGCTTCCCGCCGACACCGCGGACGCCGTGGAGGCGGTGGGGCTGGGCGGTCTGCTCGGCACCTATGACTTCACCGCGTACCGCAGCTGCGGCACGGGCGACGGTAAGGCTCCCGTCGCTGAACTGGTGATCCTGGTCGGCACAGGGGCGGACGACGAGGCGCTGCTGCGGGCCTGCGTGGTCGGCCAGGAGCTGAACCGAGCCCGCGACCTCATCAACATGCCAGCCAACGACCTGTACCCGCAGAGCTTCGCGGCCCTCGTACAGGCAGCGGGCAGGGAACACGGGCTCACAGTCGAGGTGTTCGACGAGAACGCTCTCACCGAGGGAGCCTTCGGCGGGATTCTCGGCGTCGGCCAGGGCTCGGCGAACCCTCCGCGGCTGGTGAAGATCGCCTACACCCATCCCAAGGCCGACACGAGCCTCGCCTTCGTCGGCAAGGGCATCACCTACGACTCGGGTGGCATCTCCCTCAAGCCGGTCGGCTTCAACGAGATCATGAAGCGTGACATGTCCGGCGCTGCCGCCGTGTTCGCCGCGGTGATGGCCACCGCGCGGCTCGGTCTCCAGGTCAACATCACCGGCTGGCTGGCCATGGCCGAGAACATGCCGTCCGGTTCCGCCACCCGCCCCGGCGACGTGCTGCGGATGTACGGCGGGAAGACCGTCGAGGTGGTCAACACCGACGCCGAGGGCCGTCTCGTCCTCGGCGACGCTCTGGTGCGTGCAGGCGAGGACAAGCCCGACGCCATCGTGGACGTGGCCACTCTGACCGGCGCCATGGTGCTGGCGTTGGGCAAGCGGACCTTCGGTGTGATGTCCAACGACAGTGCCTTCCGCGACCGGATCATGCACGCCACCAAGAGGGCTGGCGAAGATGCCTGGCCCATGCCCCTGACGCCCGCACTGCGCAAGGGCCTGGACTCCACCGTGGCAGACATCGCCAACTCCGGTGAACGCATGGGCGGCGGCCTCGCGGCCGGCCTGTTCCTCCAGGAATTCGTGCCGGACCACACCCCCTGGGCCCACCTCGACATCGCAGGACCCGCCTTCCACGAGGGCGAGCCCTACGGCTACACCCCCAAGGGCGGCACCGGCTCCGCGGTCCGCACACTGATCCAGGTGGCACTGGACGCAGCGGCGGGCGGCCTGCGGTAAGCACCGCCAGAGCCCGATGTTTCCCACCCCTCGCTGGGCGATCAGCGTGGTCGCCAGGGGCGCCCGGAGCCGACGGAGCGTCAGCGGCCGGACGCCCCCTGCTCTCCCGGGAGCCAGCGCAGCGCGAACCACAGCTCCATCCGCACGTCCTGGTCGTGCAGATCGGCGTCGAGCAGCTCGGCCACCTTGCCGATCCGCTGGCGCACCGTGTTGCGGTGGAGTTGCAGTGCGGTGGCGGTGCGATCCCAACTGCCGTGCAGGGCGAGCCAGGTGCGCAGTGTCTCCAGTAGTACGGCCTGTCCGGGTGCGGCCGCCTCCGCGAGCGGGGCGAAGCGGGTGCGGGCCAGCGCCTGCGCGTCGGTGGGGTCGACCAGGCCGTGCACGCTCCGGTCCTCGGTGCGGTGGCGGACGGCCGCCGCGTCGGTGGCCAGGGCCCGGCGCAGCGCGCGGGCGGCCTGGTTGTCGGCGATCGCGAGGTCGGCCGCGGGCGTCGGCGCGCTGTACCCCAGCGTCCAGCCGAGTTGCCCGAGGTCGGCGTCGACGGCCGTGCGGGGCCCGCGCGTTTCGGGCAGCAGGGCGCGCAGCTCGACGCCGTCGACCTCCAGATAGGGAGTGCCGAGCGAGGTGCCCAGCGCGGCGAGCCACACCGGGTCGTGACTCGCCCGACCTCCGGGCCCCGGCCCCGACCGGGTGTGACGGCCGCGCACCACCACCCAGCGGCTGTCCCGGGCGGCGTCACCGGGCAGCAGCGCCGGGGCGACGGCGTCCGGAGCCTCGCCGAGCATCAGCCGCACCAGCGCCCCGGCGCTTCGGGTGTCGCCGCCCAGTGCGTGGCGCGGGCTGGTGAGCAGGGAGAGCAGTACGGTCGCGACCCCGGTCACTGAGCGGTGCACGGCTGTGGGCGGTGCGGTGGCGGCGACCGCGAGCACCGAGGGGGCGGTGTTGCGCTCGGCTCCGGGCAGTGTGTGGACGGTCAGGTGGAGCTCGGCGTGGTGCTCGGCGGCGGACGTCGGCGGCAGTGGCCGCTGCCCGGAGGCGCTCTCGTTGGTTCTCGGCTGGCGCTGGGTGATGGCGCGTGCGGTGAGTTCGCGCAGCCGCTGGATTGTGGCCGGAGCGGGTCGCGGCCCGGCGGCGAAGAGCTCGCGTCCTGAGGCGTCCAGCAGTGCGGTCCACGCGTCGAGGTGGACCGAGAGCTGGTGCAGTACGGCCGCCAGTGCGTCGGGGCGGGCGGCGGCCCCGGCGAGGGCGGACTGTGCGGCGGAGATCAGCCGCAGCTCGCGGTGGTGCGCCTCCGCCATCGCCGCGTAGGCGGCGCGGCCGACGGCGACGAAGGGCGTCTCGCGCGGGACCCGCAGCAGCGGCAGGCCGAACCGGTCGCAGGCCGCCACCAGGGCGTCGGGGACCTCGTCGTAGACCGGCGCGACACCGAAGCCGATGGCGGCCGCCCCGGCCGCGACGACGCCGCGCACGTAGGCGTCGACACTGTCCTGGGACTGGGGCAGGCGGACGCCGGCGGTGAGCAGCATGTGGCCGCTGAGCAGGTACGGCGCTGGATCTTCCACCTCGGTGGTGCCCACCGTGCCGACAAGGCGGTCCTCGGCGGGACCGGCGATGTGCCGCAGACCCAGGACCGGGTCGGCCAGCAGCACACTGAGCCGCACGGCGGGCGCGCCGGGCGCGGGGGCGTGATCAACCTCGGAGGGAGTATCGGATTCATCCATTGACGGAAAGAATAATGGATGGAATCGCCACTTCAGCGGTGTCGTGCGGCCGCGTAGCGTCTCCCTTCGAGACAGCAAGCCGTAACCCGGCGGTCTCCCCCCCCACCCCGTATCGCTCCCGTTCCTCAGCAGCCGCGCCGTCGTCCCCCTTGTCAGGCGCGCGGTCGCTGTCCGCCATGCGCACCGTACGGAGAACCTTCATGGCCGTCGACTACCTCGTGATGATCGTCTACCTGCTCGGCATCCTCGGCGTGGGCTGGTGGGGCAAGCGGCGCGCCCGCTCCAAGAGCGACTTCCTCGTCGCGGGCCGTCGGCTCGGCCCCCTGATGTACACCGGCACCATGGCCGCCGTCGTCCTCGGCGGCGCGTCCACCATCGGCGGGGTGCGGCTGGGCTACACCTACGGGATCTCCGGCGCGGCCATGGTCTTCGCGATCGGCCTCGGCCTCCTCGCGCTCAGCATCTTCTTCTCCGCCCGGATCGCCCGGCTGCGCGTGTACACCGTCGCCGAGATGCTCTCGCTGCGCTACGGCGACGGGGCCAGCCTGATCTCCGGTGTCGTGATGTGGATCTACACGCTGATGCTGGCCGTCACCTCCACCATCGCCTACGCCAGCGTCTTCGACGTCCTGTTCGACGTCCCGCGCTGGGCCGCGGTGGTGATAGGCGGCGCGATCGTCGTCGGCTACTCGGCGCTCGGCGGGATGTGGTCGATCACCCTCACCGACATGGTGCAGTTCGTGGTCAAGAGCGTCGGCGTGCTCGTCCTGCTGCTGCCCATCGCGGTCGTCAAAGCCGGCGGTTTCGCGGCGATGCAGGACAAGCTCCCGCACAGCTACTTCTCCCCGACCTCCATCGGCGGGCAGACCATCTTCACCTATGTGCTGATCTACACCTTCGGCATGCTGATCGGCCAGGACATCTGGCAGCGCGTCTTCACCGCCCGCACCGACAAGGTCGCCGCGTACGGTGGCACCGTCGCCGGGGCGTACTGCCTGGTCTACGCCCTGGCCGGCGCCGTCATCGGCATGGCCACCAAGGCGCTGTACCCCCAGCTGAACGGCGCCGACGGCGCGTTCGCGACCATCGTCAAGCACGCCCTGCCGACCGGCGTCAGGGGCCTGGTGCTCGCAGCCGCGCTGTCGGCGATGATGTCGACGGCCAGTGGCGCCCTGATCGCCTCCGCCACCGTCGCGAACAACGACATCTGGCGTCGGCTGCGTACGTTGCGGCGCCGCGGTCGGCCCGCGCCCGGCGGGCCCGAGGCGCACACGGACGGCGAGCGCGACGAGGTCCGCGGCAACCGGCTGGCGATCGTCGTCCTGGGCGTGACCGCGATCGTGATCGCCTGTCTGCTCAGCGATGTGCTCTCCGCACTCACCGTGGCCTACAACCTCCTGGTCGGCGGCCTGCTGGTGCCGATCCTCGGTGGCCTGCTGTGGAAGCGCGGGAACCTGTCCGGAGCGCTCGCCTCGATGGTCGCGGGCGGCGCCACCGTGATCCTGCTGATGATGGACAAGGGCGTCCTCGCCAACGAGCCGATCTACTACGGCCTCGCGGTGAGCCTGGTCGCCTACGTCGCCGCCAGCCTCGCCACCCGGCCCACCGACGCCGCTGTGCTGGAGCGGTGGCGCGAGCGGCTGGCGGGACGGGGCGCGGAGCCCGCGCCCACGCAGGTGGGGGAGCGCGCCACCGCCCCCGTCGCGAGCTGACCCCAGCCGCCCGCCCGGCCCGACCCGCCCTCCCCCCGACCCAGGAGCTCGTGGATGTCCCCGAACGCACCCGCCGCCGCCCGGCGGTCGGCCGAGGAACTGCACCTGCGGCGTGAACTCGCCGCGGTCTACCGTCTGGTCGCGCACTTCCGGATGACGGACCTGATCTTCACCCACATCTCGGCCCGCCTTCCGGGACCCGAGCAGCACTTCCTCATCAACCCGTACGGGCTGCTCTTCGAGGAGATCACCGCCTCGAACCTGGTGAAGGTCGACCTGGCCGGGCACGCCGTCGAAGAGACGCCGTATCCCGTCAACCCCGCGGGATTCGTGATCCACAGCGCGATCCACGCGGCCCGCGCGGACGCCCACTGCGTCGTGCACACGCACACGAAGGCGGGCTGCGCGGTCGCCGCGCAGCAGGACGGGCTGCTGCCGCTCAACCAGATCTCCATGGAGTTCACCGGCAGGCTCGGCTACCACGACTACGAGGGCGTCGCCCTCAACCTCGCCGAGCAGCAGCGCCTGGTCGCGGACCTCGGCCCCCACCCGGCGATGATCCTGCGCCACCACGGCCTGCTGACGGTCGGCACGACGCCTGCCCAGGCGTTCCTGCGGATGTACTACCTGGACAAGGCGTGCGAGATCCAGATTGCGGCGGCCGCGGGCGGCGCCAAGCTCAGCGTTCCCGACGCCGCGGTCTGCGAGCTGGCCGCGCGTCAGCTCGCGGGTGAGGGACACGACTCCGACCTGAGCGACAACCACGCGTACGACCTGGCCTGGGCGGCGCTGCTGCGGCTGCTCGACCGCATCGCGCCCGACTACACACGCTGAAAAGGAACACCACCCGCAATGAGCTCCATCGAACCGCGCGATCCCGGGGTCCCCTCCCGGACCGGCGCCGACCCCGCAGGACCCGCCGCGGCGAGCCATATGCGCAACGGCGGCGACCTGGTCGTCGAATCGCTGACCGCGCTCGGCGCCGAGTGCGTCTTCGGCCTCCCCGGCCAGCACGCGCTGGGACTCTTCGACGCCCTGCGCAGGTCCGCACTGCGCTACGTCGGACTGCGCGTGGAGAACAACGCCGGCTTCGCGGCCGACGGCTACGCCAGGACCACCGGGACGGCGGCGCCGCTCTTCCTGTCCACCGGGCCCGGCGCCCTGACCGCTCTGGCCGCGCTCCAGGAAGCGGCCGCGGCGTCCGTCCCGGTGGTCGCCGTCTCCAGCCAGATCCCCTCGGCCGGACTGGGCGGCCGCCGTCGCGGCTTCCTCCACGAACTCGTCGACCAGCAGGCCAGCTTCCGCGACATCGCCAAGTCCGTCCACATCGCCCGCACGGCGTCCCAGATCCCCTCCGCGCTCGCCGGCGCGTGGGAATCCGCGCTCACCGCTCCCCACGGTCCCGTGTGGGTCGAGATCCCGCAGGACGTCCTGCTGGCCGCCACCAGCGTGCCCCCGGTGACCACCCTGCGCGCCGAGCCGCGCCCGCTCGCCCCGCGGCCCGAGCTGGTCACGGCCGCCGCCGCGCTGCTGGCTGAGGCGCGGCGGCCGGTCATCCTGGCCGGCGGCGGCGTCGTACGCTCCGGCGCCACCGGCGAACTGCTGCGACTGGCCGAGCAGTTGCGGGCGCCCGTGGCCTGCACGTACGGGGCGAAGGGGGCGTTCCCCTGGGAACACCCGCTCTCGCTGCAGTCCTGGCTGGAGGACCGCCACACCACCGAACTCCTGGAGGACGCCGACGTCCTGCTCGTGGCGGGCTCGGGCCTCGGCGAACTGTCCAGCAACTACCACACCATGGCGCCGCGCGGCCGGATCATCCAGATCGAGGCGGACCTCGGGAAACTGGAGTCCAACCACCCCGCCCTGGGTATCCACGCCGACGCCCGGCTCGCCCTGGCGGACCTGGCCGAGGCCGTACCGGCCAGGACCCCCGACGGCGCGGCCGAGGCGACCGCGGCCGACCTGCTGAAACGTATCCGGGTCCGACTGGACGCACAGAACCTGGACCTGGAGCAGAACATCCTGGCCGCCGTGCGGCGGGCACTGCCCGACGGTGCCCCGGTCTTCTTCGACATGACCATCCTCGGTTACTGGGCCTGGTCCGCCTTCGACGCCCGCGTGCCCAACACCATGCACTCGGCGCAGGGGGCAGGCGGCCTCGGCTACGGCTACCCGGCGGCCCTGGGCGCGGCCGCGGCCCGCCCCGGCGGCCCGGTCCTCGCGGTGTCCGGCGACGGCGGCGCCATGTACTCGATCGCCGAACTCGCCACGGCCCGGCAGCTCGGCCTCGACGTGACATGGCTGATCGTCGACGACGGCGGCTACGGCATCCTGCGCGAGTACATGAACGGCGCTTTTGGCGAGGCGACGGCGACCGAACTGGCCAGGCCCGACTTCGTCGCGCTCGCCGAGGCGTTCGGGGTCCCCGCGACCCTGACCAGCGCCGACGACCTCGCCCGTGACCTGGCGGCGGCCCTGGCCGCGCCTGGCCCGAACGTCGTCGTGCTGCCCGCCGTGCTCAGGATGTTCGCGCCCACCCACCTCGACGCCCCCGACCCCGGCGCCACGCAGCACTCCTGAGACACCGTCAGACCCCTTGAGGTGCCCCGCGCGGGTCGCAGCCCGCCGACACCGCAATTCCGGGCCACTGGCCCCCCAGACCGAGGAGGACCCGTGCTTCGCGCACTGCGCAACTACATCGACGGCGCGTTCGTCGACGCGGCGGACGGCCGCGTACTGGACATCGTCGACCCGACGACCGGTCAGGTCTACGCGACCTCGCCGCTGTCGGGGCGCGCGGACGTCGACGTGGCGATGGCATGTGCCGCCGCGGCCTTCCCTGTCTGGCGCGACACCACCCCGTCACGCCGGCAGAAGCTGCTGCTGCGGATCGCCGACGCCGTCGAGGCGCGGGCCGACGAGCTGGTCGACGCCGAGTGCCGCAACACCGGCAAACCGCGCGGGCTGACCCGCTCGGCGGAGCTCGGCCCGATCGTCGACCAGATCCGCTTCTTCGCCGGCGCCGCGCGCCATCTGGAGGGCAGGTCTGCGGGTGAGTACATGGACGGGATGACGTCGATCGTGCGGCGTGAGCCGGTCGGCGTCTGCGCCCAGGTCGCGCCGTGGAACTACCCGATGATGATGGCCGTGTGGAAGTTCGCCCCGGCCCTCGCTGCGGGCAACACCGTGGTGCTCAAGCCGTCCGACACCACCCCTGCCTCCACGGTGCTGCTGGCCGAGATCATCGGTGGCGCCCTGGCCGAGCTGGAGCTGCCGGCCGCCGTCTTCAACGTGCTGTGCGGGGACCGGGAGACCGGCCGGATGATGGTCGAGCACCCGACCCCGGCGATGGCCGCGATCACCGGCTCGGTGCGCGCCGGCATCCAGGTGGCCGAATCCGCCTCGAAGGACGTGAAGCGGGTGCACTTGGAGCTGGGTGGCAAGGCCCCGGTCGTGGTCTTCGAGGACACCGACATCCCCAAGGCCGTCGAGGACATCGCGGTGGCCGGGTTCTTCAACGCCGGCCAGGACTGCACGGCGGCCACCCGCGT
>NZ_JBFAXL010000115.1:0-11209 GCF_040680795.1 Streptomyces sp. NPDC051976 | reverse complement strand
GCCGGTCCCCGGCCGGGCGGGGGCATCTCCCTAGTACAACAAGGCCATGGCCACGGACGTGTTCACCCCTTCGCTCCAGCACGTACTGGACTTCGCCGGGATCTTCGTCTTCGCGATCTCCGGCGCGCTCGCGGCCGTGCGCAGGAACTACGACGTCTTCGGCATGGCGGTGCTGGCCGAGGTCACCGCGCTCGGCGGCGGCCTCTTCCGCGACCTGGTGATCGGCGCGGTGCCACCGGCCGCCTTCACCGACGCCGGGTCCTTCTCGCCGCCGTTGATCGCCACCGCGCTGGTCTTCTTCCTCCACCCCGAGGTGGAGCGGATCAACTCCCTGGTGAACGTCTTCGACGCCGCCGGGCTCGGGCTGTTCTGCGTCACCGGCACCATCAAGGCGCACGACTACGGGCTCGGCCTGGTGCCGTCGGCCGCGCTGGGCCTGGCGACGGCCGCGGGCGGCGGTGTGCTGCGCGACCTGCTGGCCATGGAGGTGCCCTCGCTGCTGCGCTGGGACCGCGATCTCTACGCCGTCCCCGCGCTCGTCGGCGCGGGCCTGGTGGCCGTGCTGATCCGCTTCGACGCGCTGACCGGGCCGAGCAGCGCGCTCGCGGCACTGGTCGCCTTCGTGCTGCGGCTGCTCGCGATGCGCTTCCACTGGCGGGCGCCGCGTGCCTGGCACCGGCGCAGCGCGGCGCTCCAGGAGGAGTGAGGCTGCGCGGGGGCGGACGGCGGGGCTGGACAACAGGTGCCTACTGGTGGGTAACATACGGCCATGGCATATGCAGCGGCCCGTGCGGCCATCGGGGACAGCGAATTCGACCGGGACACCGCGGTCGTGCCCAGGCCGGGCGAGCCCGGCACGTACGACCTGGCGCTGTCGCCCGGCTGGACCATCATCCAGGCCGTCAACGGCGGGTACCTGCTGGCCGTGGTCGGCCGCGCCCTGCGCGACGCACTGCCGCACGACGACCCCTTCACCGTCACCGCCCACTACCTGACCGCCTCGCAGCCGGGCCCGGCCGTGATCAGGACCGAGACGGTACGGGCCGGGCGGACCATGTCCACCGGCCAGGCGTCGCTCTACCAGACCGACGACGAGGGCCGGGAGATCGAGCGCATCCGGGTCATCGCCGCCTACGGCGACCTCGACGCCCTCCCCGACGACGTACGCACCGCCGCGCTCCCGCCGCAGATGCCCGGCTACGAGGACTGCGTCAGCTCCCACGACGCCCCCGCGGGCAGCGGCCCGGTCCCCGGCTCCACCGCCATCGTCGACCGCCTCGACCTGCGGCTGGACCCGGCGACCGCGGGATGGGCGATCGGCTTCCCCTCCGGCCGCGGCGACATGCGCGGCTGGCTCGGCCTCGCCGACGGACGCGACCACGACCCGCTCTCCCTGCTGCTCGCGGTGGACGCCCTGCCGCCCACCGCCTTCGACCTCGGCATCAAGGGCTGGGTGCCCACGGTGGAGTTGACCGTGCACATCCGCTGCCGCCCCGCCCCGGGCCCGGTCCGCGTCTCGGTCACCACCCGCAACCTCGCGGGCGGCTACCTGGAGGAGGACGTCCAGGTCTGGGACGCCGCCGACCGGCTGGTGGCGCAGTCCCGTCAACTGGCACGGGCGCCGCGCGGCTGAGCGGCGCAGCGGCCCGGCGGGGGCGGCCGTTGGCCGGGGGCGGTCGGCGGGCCACGGCACCGACCGTAGAATCGGGGCACCATGGCCTACCTCGACCACGCCGCCACCACCCCCATGCTCCCGGAGGCGGTGCGGACGATGACCGCCCACCTCTCCGCGACGGGCAACGCCTCCTCGCTGCACGCCGCCGGGCGGCAGGCCCGCCGTACCGTCGAGGAGTCCCGCGAGGCACTCGCCGCGGCGCTCGGCGCCCGCCCCAGCGAGATCGTCTTCACCGGCGGCGGCACCGAGTCCGACAACCTCGCGGTCAAGGGCCTGTACTGGGCCCGCCGCGCCGCCGACCCGGGCAGAACCCGCGTGCTGGCCAGCCCGATCGAGCACCACGCGGTGCTCGACGCCGTGTACTGGCTGGCCGACCACGAGGGCGCGACCGTCGACTGGCTGCCCGTCGACGGCCACGGCCGGGTGCATCCGGCGCAGTTGCGCGCCGCGATCGAGCGGAACCCGGACGACGTCGCCCTGGTCACCGCCATGTGGGCCAACAACGAGGTCGGCACGATCCTGCCGGTGCCGGAACTGGCCGAGGTGGCACGGGAGTTCGGCATCCCGATGCACTCCGACGCCGTGCAGGCGTTCGGGCAGACCGAGCTGGACTTCGCTGCCAGCGGGCTCGACGCGATGACCGTCACCGGGCACAAGATCGGCGGGCCCTACGGTGTCGGCGCCCTCGTGCTGCGGCGTGAGGACACGCCCGTGCCGCTGCTGCACGGCGGCGGGCAGGAGCGGAGCCGGTCCGGCACGCTCGACGTGCCCGCGATCGCCGCCTTCGCTACCGCCGCCACGCTCGCCGCCGAGCGGCGGGAGGAGTTCACCCGGGAGGTCGGGGCGCTCCGGGACGCGCTCGTCGCCGGGGTCCTCGCCGCCGTCCCCGACGCCCTCCTCAACGGCGACCCCGATCCCGCCGGGCGCCTGCCCGCCAACGCCCACTTCACCTTTCCCGGGTGCGAGGGCGACGCCCTGCTGCTCCTGCTCGACGCCCAGGGCATCGCCTGCTCCACCGGCTCCGCCTGCACCGCCGGGGTCGCCCAGCCCAGCCACGTTCTCCTCGCCATGCACCACCCGGCCACCCATGCCCGCGCCACCCTCCGCTTCTCCCTCGGCCACACCACCACCCCCGCCGACATCACCGCCCTCACCACCGCCATCGCCCCCGCCGTCACCCGCGCCCGCCTCGCCGGCCAGACCTGACCTGCGGCCCGCCAGAAGCAGAATTCAGCCCGTCCGGCGTTTGAGGACAGAAGGGCGGGCGGGTGGGAAAAGGAGGGGCTGCGCGGGCGGGCCGTTACCCTGGACGGGTGAGCGATGTGGGTGAGAGCGGGCGCAAGCCATTGAGGGTGCTGGCGGCGATGAGCGGCGGCGTCGACTCCGCCGTGGCCGCGGCGAGAGCCGCCGAGGCGGGCCACGACGTGACAGGCGTCCACCTGGCACTCTCGGCGAACCCGCAGTCCTTCCGGACCGGAGCCCGCGGCTGCTGCACGGTGGAGGACTCCCGGGACGCCCGCCGCGCGGCGGACGTCATCGGCATCCCCTTCTACGTGTGGGACCTCGCCGACCGCTTCCGCCAGGACGTCGTGGAGGACTTCGTCGCGGAGTACGCGGCCGGCCGCACCCCCAACCCCTGCCTCCGCTGCAACGAGAAGATCAAGTTCGCGGCGCTGCTGGACAAGGCCCTGGCCCTCGGCTTCGACGCGGTCTGCACCGGCCACTACGCGACGGTCCTGGTCAAGGAGGACGGCAGCCGCGAGCTGCACCGGGCGAGCGACGCCGCCAAGGACCAGTCGTACGTCCTGGGCGTGCTCGACGAGCGGCAGCTGGCGCACGCGATGTTCCCGCTGGGGGACACCCTGACGACGAAGGACGAGATCCGCGCGGAGGCCGAGCGGCGCGGGCTCGCGGTGGCGAAGAAGCCGGACAGCCACGACATCTGCTTCATCGCCGACGGCGACACCCAGGGCTTCCTGGCCAAGCACCTCGGCACCGAGGAAGGCGCGATCGTCGACCAGGACGGCGCCCGGGTCGGCACCCACACCGGGGCGTACGGCTTCACGATCGGCCAGCGCAAGGGCCTGCGGATCGGCGTACCGGCCGACGACGGCAAGCCGCGCTACGTCCTGGACATCTCGCCGGTGGACAACACGGTGACCGTCGGCCCGGCCGACGCCCTCGACGTGACCGCGCTGACCGCGATCCGGCCGCGCTGGTGCGGCACCCCGCCCACCGGCCCCGCCGCGTACACCGCGCAGCTGCGCGCCCACGGCGAGGACGTACCGGTCACCGCGGAGCTGGCCGGCGACGAGCTGGCCGTGCGCTTCGCCGAGCCGGTCCGCGGGGTCGCCCCGGGCCAGGCCGTGGTGCTGTACGACGGCACGCGCGTGGTGGGATCGGCGACCATCGCCACCACCGACCGCGCGACGGCGGGCGCCGATACCGTGACCGTATGAACATCTGCGTCTTCCTGTCCGCCGCCGAACTCGACGAGCGGTACACCGTCCCTGCCCGCGAGTTCGCCCGGCTGATCGGGTCCGGCGGCCACACGCTGGTGTGGGGCGGATCCGAGTCCGGGCTGATGAAGGTCGTCGCCGACGGGGTGCGCGAGTCCGGCGGGCGGCTGGTCGGCGTCTCGGTGGAGTTCCTGCACGAGCTGGCCAGGAAGGACGCCGACGAGATGATCATCGCCACCGACCTGGCCCACCGCAAGGCGGAACTGCTGGTGCGCTCCGACGCGGTCGTCATCATGGTCGGCGGCACCGGCACCCTCGACGAGGCCACCGAGATCCTGGAGCTGAAGAAGCACGGGATGCACGCCAAACCCGTCGTGCTGCTCAACAGCGCGGGCTTCTACGACGGCCTCAAGGAGCAGTTCCGCAGGATGGACGCCGAGGGCTTCCTGCCGCTGCCGCTGTCCGACCTCGTCTTCTTCGCCGAGGACGGCGAGTCGGCGATGGCCCACCTCCAGGAGAACGTGTGAGCGTCCATCTCGTCACCGGGGCAGGTTCCGGCATCGGCAGCGCGCTGGCGCGCCGCCTCCTGGAGCGCGGCGACGAGCTGTGGCTGCTGGCCAGGGACGCGGGCCGGGCCAAGGAACTGGCCGCCCGCTACCCCGGCGCCAGGACGCTGGTGGGCGACCTCGCCGAGCCGTCCCGGCTCTCGTGGGCGCTGGGCCACCAGTCGCCGCCCGACCGGCTGGACTCGCTGCTGCACGTCGCGGGCATGGTCGAACTCGGCCGCGTCGGCGACCTCACACCGAAGATCTGGGACCAGACCCTCGCGGTGAACCTGGTCGCCCCGGCCGAGCTGACCCGGCTGCTCCTGCCCCAACTGCGGCTCTCCCGTGGCCATGTGGTCTTCGTCAACTCCACCTCCGGGCTGATGGCGAGCGCCGAGTGGAGCGCGTACGCGGCCAGCAAGTTCGGGCTGCGCGCACTGGCCGACTCGCTGCGCGCCGAGGAGCACGCGGGCGGCGTGCGCGTCACGTCCGTCCACCCCAGCCGTACGGCCACGCCCATGCAGCAGAAGGTGCACCAGCAGGAGGGCAAGGAGTACGACCCCTCGCTCTGGATCGACCCGGAGTCGGTGGCCACCACCGTGCTGGCCGCGCTCGACCTGCCGCGCGACGCCGAGATCACCGATCTGACGGTGCGCCCCGGCCGCTGACCGGGCCGCCGGGCGCGGTCCCGTACGCTTCGGGCGTGACCACGGAACTGGAGTTCAGGCTGCCCGAGGGGGCCGCGACCGGCGTCGGGTCGATGCCGGGGGGCGACGCGCGGGAGGCCGCGCGGGTCGCGGTGGAGGCGGTCGGGGCCCTGCCGTTCCTGCCCGAACTGCCCGCGCGGGGACCGGGCGCCGACATGATCGGGCGCACCCTGGGGATGCTCGTCGAGCTGTACGCGCGGGTGGAGCCCAGCGGCTGGCGGTTCGGCGACCGCCCGGGGCGCGACAGCCGGCGCGCCACGTCCTGGCTGCGCGAGGACCTCGACGCGCTGGAGGAGTTCACCCAAGGGTACGAGGGCCCGCTGAAGGTGCAGGCCGTCGGGCCGTGGACGCTGGCCGCGGCCGTGGAGACCCACAACGGCGAGGCGGCGCTGCGCGATCCGGGCGCCGTACGCGATCTGGCCGCGTCGCTGGCCGAGGGGCTGCGGCTGCACATCGAGGACGTGCGGCAGCGGGTGCCCGGCGCCCAGGTGCTGCTGCAGCTCGACGAGCCGTCGCTGACCGCCGTGCTGCACGGCCGGATCAGGACCGCCAGCGGCTACCAGACCTACCGGGCCGTCGACCGGGCCGTCATCGAGGGCGCGCTGCGCGACCTGATGGCCGCGGCCGGGGCGCCCGCGATCGTCCACTCCTGCGCGCCCGAGGTGCCGTTCGCGCTGCTGCGCCGGGCCGGGGCCGCCGGGATCTCGTTCGACTTCGATCTGCTCACCGAGCGTGACTGGGACGCGTTCGGTGAGGCGGTGGAGGGCGGCACGGCGCTGTTCGCCGGTGTCGTGGCGGGCAAGGATGCCCCATTGTCAGACCCTGCCGGTAGCGTCAGTGGTGTTCGGGCGCTGTGGCGCAGGTTGGGACTGGCTCCGGGGGCATTGGGCTCCGCCGTGGCCGTCACCCCGTCCTGCGGTCTGGCGGGGGCCTCACCGGCCTACGCCCGTGCCGCGCTCATGCACTGCGCGAGAGCGGCACGCTCGCTCGTCGACAACCCTGAGTAGTGAGGAAGGACGGGGTCGTGGGGAACACGGAGATTCCTGCCGAGGCACGCGAGCAGCACGCTCTGCTGGCCGAGCAGATCGAGGAGCACCGCTTCCGGTACTACGTGAACGACGCGCCGGTCGTCAGCGACGCCGAGTTCGACAAGCTGCTGCGGCGGCTGGAGGCCGTCGAGGACGAGTATCCCGAGCTGCGCACGCCCGACTCGCCGACCCAGAAGGTCTCCGGCGCCTATGAGACGGACTTCGCCTCCGTCACCCACCGCGAGCGGATGCTCTCGCTCGACAACGCCTTCGACGACGACGAACTCGCCACCTGGGCCGACCGCGTCGCCGCCGAGCTGGGCGCGCCCGACAACGCGCACAGCCCGTACCACTTCCTGTGCGAGCTGAAGGTCGACGGTCTGGCGGTCAACCTGACGTACGAGCACGGCCGCCTCACCCGGGCCGCCACCCGCGGCGACGGCCGCACCGGCGAGGACATCACGCCCAACGTCCGCACCATCGCCGACATCCCCGACCGGCTCGCGGGCGACCGCGTCCCGGACCTGGTGGAGATCCGCGGCGAGGTGTACTTCCCCGGCGAGAAGTTCGAGGAGCTGAACGCCCGGCTGGTGGAGGCGGGCGACAAGCCGTTCGCCAACCCCCGCAACGCGGCGGCGGGTTCGCTGCGGCAGAAGGACCCGCGGATCACCGCCACCCGGCCGCTGCGGATGGTCGTGCACGGCATCGGCGCCCGCGACGGCTTCGCCATCGACTGCCAGTCGCACGGCTACGAGCTGCTGCACGAGTGGGGTCTGCCCACCGCCCGCTACAACAAGGTGGTGGACTCGCTGGCCGCGGTGCGGGAGTTCATCGCCTACTACGGCGAGCACCGGCACGACGTCGAGCACGAGATCGACGGCGTGGTGGTCAAGGTCGACGAGATCCCGCTCCAGGGCAGGCTCGGCTCCACCTCGCGCGCGCCGCGCTGGGCCATCGCCTGGAAGTACGCGCCGGAGGAGGTCAACACCAAGCTGGTCGACATCCGGGTCGGCGTCGGCCGCACCGGGCGCGTGACGCCGTACGCGGTGGTGGAGCCGGTCACCGTCGCGGGCTCCGAGGTCGAGTTCGCCACCCTGCACAACCAGGAGGTGGTGAAGAAGAAGGGTGTCCTGATCGGCGACACCGTGGTGCTCCGCAAGGCCGGTGACGTGATCCCGGAGATCCTCGGCCCGGTGGTCGACCTGCGCGACGGCAGCGAGCGGGAGTTCGTGATGCCCGCCGAGTGCCCGGACTGCGGCACCGCCCTGCAGCCCATGAAGGAAGGGGACATCGACCTGCGGTGCCCCAACGCCCGCTACTGCCCCGCCCAGTTGCGCGAGCGGATCTTCTACCTGGTCGGCCGCAAGTGCCTGGACATCGAGAACTTCGGCTATGTGGCGGCCACCGCCCTCACCCAGCCGCTGGAGCCTTCGGAACCGCCGCTCAAGGATGAGGGCGACCTGTTCGGCCTGGACATCGAGACGCTGCTGCCGATCCGCTCCCACGTCCTGGACCAGGACACCGGCCTGCCCAAGCGGGACCCGGACAGCGGTGAGCCGAAGGTCGTCACCTTCTTCGCCAACCAGAAGGGCGAGCCGAAGAAGAACGCCCTGGCGATGCTGGAGAACATCGCGGCGGCCAAGGAGCGCCCGCTGGCCCGGATCATCACCGGTCTGTCCATCCGTCATGTCGGCCCGGTGGCCGCCGAGGCGCTGGCCCGCGAGTTCCGCGACCTCGACCGGATCAGGGACGCCGCCGAGGAGGAGCTGGCCGCCGTGGACGGCGTCGGCCCCACCATCGCGGCCTCGGTGAAGCAGTGGTTCACCGAGGAGTGGCACCTGGAGATCATCGAGAAGTGGCGGGCCGCCGGGGTCACCTTCACCGAGGAGGGCTCGGACGAAGGGCCGAGGCCGCTCGA
The DNA here is from genome assembly GCF_040680795.1 of Streptomyces sp. NPDC051976. Lineage (NCBI taxonomy): Bacteria > Bacillati > Actinomycetota > Actinomycetes > Kitasatosporales > Streptomycetaceae > Streptomyces > Streptomyces sp. NPDC051976. Next base: position 2,877 of record NZ_JBFAXL010000115.1, on the reverse strand, counting down.
AGGACTGACCGTCGTCGTGACCGGAACGCTGGCCGGGCATACCCGAGATGGCGCAAAAGAGGCGTTGGGCAGCCGGGGAGCGAAAATCACCGGCTCGGTTTCCAAGAAAACGGACTTCGTGGTGGTCGGCGACAATCCCGGTTCCAAGTACGACAAGGCAGTGCAGTTGAAGGTGCCGATCCTCGACGAGGACGGCTTCGCGGTGCTGCTCGAACAGGGTGCCGAAGCCGCCCGTCACGCACGGGTGAATCCGGTGGAATCCGACGGTGAATCCGGCTGAATAGCCCTGGGATGTCACCCGTTCGGCCCATATCAGAATACGGTGAGAGCCCAGGTCGCATTCCGGCAACCCCGGCCGATCGGTGCCCGAGTCGGCGCCTCGCGGCCTACTGTTGAGAGGCGCGCCCGCCGGGCATGAACCTTCCAGCAGCCTCAGCGGGTCTCCATCGCGGGCACCGGCGCGACCTGCTTGCCACACAGGGCTGCGAGAGGGACGGGCATGGAACCGACGGAGGGCGCCGCAGCGGCGCCGCTGCCCAGCAGCCAGGCCGCGTCACCGCTTCCCTCCGTCGCCGCACCCGCGGTGCGGATCGGGGTGCCGGCCGTCGCGGGGGCGGCGCTGGTGGCGGGCGTGGTGCGGGTGCTGGACCGCGGCCACGCGCTGTTCCCCGGCGGTTCCGTCGGCTGGGCCTTCGCCATCCTCACCGGCATCATCGTCGGCCACCTGGTCGCGATGGGCCGGGACCGCTGGTGGGGCGGCACCGGCTCCGGCGCCGCCCTCACCCTGGCGATGCTGCTGCTGTACGGCTGGGTGCCCGCGGTCCTGGTCAGCCTCGCCGTGGTCGTCCTCGTCGGCACCGCCCGCAGGCACCGCTGGCGGCAGGCCGGGCTGCACGGCGCCATAGACATCCTCGGCATCGGCGCCGGATCGCTGGTGCTGGCGCTGTGCGGCCACCACCCGTCGGTCGAGGCCCCCTGGGACCCCGACCAGTGGACCGCGGCGGCGGTGCCGACCGTCGCCGTCACCGCTCTGGCCTATCTGGTCGGGACCAGACTGCTGCTGTGGTGGGCGTTCGCCCCCCGGGGCGGTGGTCTGCCCACGGTGGCCCGTACCGCACTGGTCCGGCAGGGCATGGTCGGCGTCGCCCTGCTCGGCATCTCCCCGCTGATCCTCGTGGTCGCCTGTGACATGCCGGTGCTGCTGCCGCTGTTCTCCATCCCGCTGATCGCACTGGACTCCACGCTGTGGATCGCGCACGCCCGCGCCGAGGAGCAGCTGCGCGACCCGCTCACCGGCCTGCCCAACCGGCAGTGGCTGCTGGAGCGCGCCTGGACCGCGCTGGACGCGGCGACCCAGGACCGGGGCAAGGGCGGCGAGCCGGGCAGCCCCGGGCTCGAAGGCCGGGGGAGGGTCGCGCTGGTCCTCATCGACCTCGACAAGTTCCGCTCGGTCAACGACACCCTCGGGCATCTCGCGGGCGACCGGCTGCTGCTGCAGGTCGCCGACCGGCTGCGGCTCGCACTGCCGCGCGGCGCCGAGGCGGCCCGGCTCGGCGGTGACGAGTTCGCCGTGCTGCTGCCGAACTGCGACTCGCCGACCCGCGCCCAGCGGGTGGCCCGGGCCCTCGTGGCGGCGCTCGGCTCCCCGCTCAGCCTGGACGGCCTGACCCTGGTGCTGGAGGCCAGCGCCGGGGTCGCCGTCTTTCCCGACCACGCCGTGGACGCCGAAGGGCTGCTGCGCCGCGCCGATGTGGCGATGTACCAGGCCAAGCGGGACCGCAGCGGCGTCGAGGTCTACGAGGCCACCCGGGACGGCAACACCCCGGATCGGCTCGGCCTGCTCGGTGACCTGCGGCGCGCCCTGGACGCGGGCGACGTGGAACTCCACTACCAGCCCAAGGTCAGGTTCGACGGCCAGGTGGCCGGACTCGAGGCCCTGGTGCGCTGGGAGCACCCGGAGCGCGGCCGGGTGAACCCGGAGGAGTTCATCACCATGGCCGAGACCTCCGGCCTGATGCCGCAACTCACCGAGTACGTCCTCGACACCGCCCTCGCGCAGGTCGCCCGCTGGCGCCGGATGGGCCTCGACGTGCCGGTGGCCGTCAACGTCTCGCCGCGCGACGTCCACAGCCCCGGCTTCGCGGGCACCGTCGCCGCCCGCCTCGCCCGCCACCAGGTGCCGCCGGGCTCGCTCCAGCTGGAGATAACCGAACACGTCCTGCTGGAGGACCCCCAGCGCGCCGCCGACACGCTCAACGGCCTGACCGGCCACGGCGTGAAGATGTCGCTCGACGACTTCGGCACCGGCTACTCCTCCCTCGTGCACCTGCGGCGGCTGCCCGTCAGCGAGTTGAAGATCGACCGCTCGTTCGTGGCCCGCCTCGTCATCGACAGCGAGGACGCGGAGATCGTGCGCTGCACCATCGATCTCGCCCACTCCCTCGGGCTCCTCGTCGTCGCCGAGGGCGTCGAGGACGACGAGACCTGGGAGCGGCTGCGTGACCTGCGCTGCGACGCCGTCCAGGGCTGGCTCGTCGCCGCCGCCATGCCGCCCGACGAGGCGACCGCCTGGCTCCGCGCCCGGGGCGAACGCGGCTGGCAGCGGCCGGCTGCGCTCCGCGCCCTCCCGGCCGCCCCCGAACCCGAGCCCGAACACGCCCCCATCCCCGAAATCCGCCCTTCGGGCCAGCCCGCGAACTGAGGGTGCCCCATAGGGGCGCGGGGAAGCGCGCTGCGCTTGCGGAGGGCCTGTTTTTCAGGGGCGCGGGGAACTGTGCGCTCAGCCCCCACCGGCCGGTGGTCCGAAGACAACGCGTCTGCCCCATTGGGGCCGGTGGTGACCTGCAGCCCGTCGAGGGCTGGTCGCGCAGTTCCCCG
>NZ_JBFAXL010000114.1:0-11805 GCF_040680795.1 Streptomyces sp. NPDC051976 | reverse complement strand
GCGCGGCGCCGGTCGCGGAGGCCCGCGCGAGGCACCGGCCCATCTCGCGGGCGGCGGGCAGCCGCCCGAGCCGCTGCCAGCACTGCGCCGGGTCGGCGCCGAGCCGCAGCTCGGCCTGGGCCCGTATCAGTGCGGTGCCCAGCGGCCCGCCCAGGGACCGCCCCACGGCACCTGCCGCCTCTCCCGGCGACGCCCCCGCGGCGAGGCAGGCGGCCATCAGGTCGACACACAGCGGGAGTCCGGCCGCCGCGTCCAGGTCGTCGAACCCCGCGGCTCCCGACCCGTCGCTTCCCGCAGCCTCGGTCACCACGTCGGCCGGGGATGCGGCCAGCAGGCCGTCAGTGGCCGTCTGCCGCCCTTTCAGCCCCCTCTTGATCCCGAGAGCCATGATCACCCCTACGAGGCCGCCCAGGGCCCCACCGATCACCGCGACGGCCCCGAGGCAGGCCACGGCCGCGGGACCCCACTCCCGAAGCGCAGCGACGGGCGACCACCGCCCGCTGCCCGGCAGCGCTCGTCGGCGGCGCACCCCGAGCGCTCCCCGGAGGCGAAGCAGTGCGGTTTTCTCCCGTCTCAGCCCGATGGCGACCGTCAGCGCCATGACGGCGGCGGCCACCGCCGCCACGGTCATCCCCAGGCTGTGGATACTCGCGCCGCTCACGGCCGCCCCCTCCCCAGGGCGGTCGACCGGTCGGCCCGATCGCCGAACTCGGCCGGCCCGTACGCCGACAGGTCGCCGGGCACGGGTCGCCGGAGGTGCTCGGTGCGCCTCCCCCGCACGACCCGGGCGACGCGTCCCCCGGGACCGTCCTCGGCCGAGCGGATGATCTTGGCGGTCCAGGCGAGACCCGCCCACTCGAGAAGGCCGCCGACGAACAGGCAGAGCAGCCCTGTCGGGGTGTGCAGCAGCACTGCCGACGGGTCGGCGCCAAGTCCCTCGCCGAGCACGACCCCGAAGAGCGGCAGGAGTGCCAGCAGCACCGCGGTGGATCGCGGCCCGGCCAACTGGGCGCGGAGGTCGTCGTGTTGGTCGGCCTCGGCCCGCAACGCGGCCGCCACCCGGTCGAGCGCGGCGGCCAGGCCCGCGCCGCCGTCCACAGCCACCTGCCAGCAGGCCGCGACGGCCGCAAGCCCTCGGGTACCTGGATGGCACCGGGACGCCTCGCGCAGGGCGCGCGGCACGTCACCGCCGAATCTCGCCGCGGACAGCAGCAGTCGTGACGCCCCGGCCAGTTCCGGCACATCCGGCCATCCCGCCGACTCGACGGCGTCGGAGAGCGCGGCATGCGGCGGCTGTCCGGCCCGTAGATCTCCGGCGACCGTCCCGCACAGCGCGCTGACCGCCGCCACCCCGCGCTCCTCCGCGGCCCGCGCCTGCCTGCCCCGCAGGAACCGCCCCGCAAGGGGCACCGCGACACCAGCCGCGAGCACCGGCAGCACCGACCCGGTCGCCAGGCCGAGCAGCGCCCCCGCGGGCAGACACAGCACCTCCGCGCTCAGCCGCCACCCGAACCATCCACCGGGCGACCGCCCCGGGCCGAAAGCGCCGTCCTGGGGCCCGGCCGCGCCCGACCCGGCAGCCGCGCCCTTGCGCCACCCGGCTCCGCGCGACCCCGCTCCCCGCACGTCGGATCCCCTTCCGACGGGACCTGTCTGCCGGTCGGACGCCCCCAACTGCCCCCGTCCGGCCCATCGGGCGCCCCGATCTCCCCCGCGGGCCGGCCGCCCCGAGAGCGCCGCAAGGACGTACCCGACCGCTGCCCGCACCCACGCCAGCGCCGCGCCGACGCGGCCGGCCGGTGCCGGTCCCCCGGGCCCAGCCGTGGACCACGGCCCGGGGCGGGCGTCCCGCTCGCGCAGCAGCCGCCGCGCCCGGCGTCGGGAATCGTCCTGCTGCTGGTGGAGCGCCAGGGCGGCCAGGCAGGCGCAGAGGGCGGCGGCCCACACCAGGAGGCCGGGTTCGGATGCGGCGCTCATGACGTGCCTGCCGAGCAGAGTGCCGTCAGGCGCTGCCAGCCGGGGCCGCGTTCGTGGCGGCCCCGGGGGCCGCGGATCAGGGCGGGTTCGGTGAAGACCAGGCCGTCAGGGCGGCGGCGAAGGACGTGGATCTCGGCGACGCGCCGCCGGCCGGTTCTGTCGCGGTCCATATGGATGACGACGGACAGGGCCGCGGCCAACTGGCTGTGCAGCGCCGCACGATCGAGTCCGGCGGTGGAACCGAGGGCCTCCAGGCGGGCGGGGACATCAGCGGCGGCGTTCGCGTGGACAGTGCCGCAGCCTCCTTCGTGTCCCGTGTTGAGGGCGCTCAGGAGGTCCGTCACCTCGGCGCCCCTGACCTCGCCGACGACCAGCCGGTCCGGCCGCATCCGCAGCGCCTGCCGTACGAGGTCCCGGAGGGTGACGTGTCCCGCGCCTTCCTGATTGGCGGGACGGGTCTCCAGCCGGACCACGTGCGGGTGGTCGGGCCGCAGCTCCGCCGAGTCCTCGGCGAGGACGATGCGGGCGGCGGGGTCGACGAGGCCGAGCAGGCAGCTCAGCAGGGTGGTCTTTCCCGATCCGGTGCCGCCGCTGATCATGAACGACAGCCGGGCGTCGAGGATCGCCCGCAGCAGCCGGGCGGTCTCGGCGTCGGCGGTGTGCGCCGCGATGAGCTCGGCCAGGGTGAAGGCGCGGGCGCGCACCACCCGCAGGGACAGGCACGGTGATCCGACGACGACGGGCGGCAGGACGGCGTGCAGCCGGGTGCCGTCGGGCAGCCGCGCGTCGACCCAGGGGTGGGCGTCGTCCAGGCGGCGTCCCGCGGTGGTCGCCAGGCGCTGGGCGAGTCGGCGCAGCGCGGCCGTGTCGGCGAAGCGGACGTCGCAGCGCTCCAGTCCGCTGCCCCGGTCCGCCCAGACCTGGTCCGGGGCGTTGACGAGGACGTCCGTGACGTCGGGGTCGGCGAGCAGGGGTTCCAGCGGGCCGACGCCGACGAGTTCCGAGCGGAGCGCGGCGACCACGTCGAGCACTTCGGCGTCACCGAGCAGCCGTCCCTGGGCGCGCAGCGCGGCGGCCACCCGGGCGGGCGTCGGTTCGTCGCCGTCTTCCGCGAGTCGGAGCCGGACGGCGTCGAGCAGGGCGGCGCTCATACCGTCACGCTCCCGCCGCTGGGCAGGGCCTGGGCGAGGAAGGCGGTGCAGAACCGGGCCAGCGGGCCACGGCCGGAGGAGCCGGGCGGCCCGGTGCCGGACAGGGCGTCCGTCAGGGCGGGCTCCGGGGGCAGTTGGCCCGCCAGCGGGAGGCCGATGAGGCGCGCGACCTCGCTGTCGTCGAGGGCTGATCCGAAGGGGCCGCGGACGACGATGCGGAGGTCCTTGAGGACCATGCTCACGGCCGCCGCGACACGGGTGGCCGCGGCCACCGCGCGCAGCTCGGCCGGGACGACCAACAGGCCGACGTCGATCTGGGCGAGGGTCTCGGCGACGGTGTCGTCCACACGTCGCGGCATGTCGACGACGACCACTCCGCCGCGGCGGCGCGCGGCGCCGAGCACGGAACGCATGGCCTGCGGCGGGATGAGGACGGAGTCGCCGCGGTCCCAGCTCAGAACGCTCAGCGAGTCCAGCCGGGGCAGTGACTCCTCCAGCGCCCCGCTGTTGACGCGGCCGCGCGAGTCGGCGAGGTCGGGCCAGCGCAGGCCCCCGGTGCGCTCCGCGCCCAGCAGGATGTCGAGGCCGCCGCCCAGCGGGTCGCCGTCGACGAGCATGGTGCGGCGGCCGGTGCGGGCGGCGGTGACGGCGAGAGCGCAGGCCAGCGTGCTGGCCCCGGCGCCGCCGCGGCCACCGACCACGCCGACGGTGAGCGCGGGCTCGGTGACGCCTTCCGCCACGTCCGCGATCCGGTCGACGAGCCAGCTCTCCGCGTCGGGGAGGCACAGGACATGGTCGGCGCCCACCTCGACGCCCCTGCGCCAGACCTCGGCGTCGTCGAGATCCCGCCCGACCAGCAGCACTCCCTTGCGGCGAGCGGCGCCCCTCACCCGCGCGGCGGACTCCGCGCCCACGAGCACCAGCGGCGCATTGTCCCAACTTGTCGCACGCGGCGGAGCGGTGAAGACCACTTCCGGTTCGGTGCCCGCGGCCGCGCACAGTCGCAGCAGATCGTCGAGGAGTGATTCGTCCTCGGTGACAATCAACGGCCCGCCCGGTCCTTCCATCACGGTCGGCCGCCGGTCGGGCGTCTTGGATCCAGCCATTTCCCTGTCCCCCGTCGCTTGTGATGCGAGCACGGCGTGCATCGCCTGCGATCAGGTTGGGACAGAGCGCGGAATTGAGATGATCTTGGTCGGAATCGGTGGACAACTCAGCGATTGTGGATAACTTCACCACTCGCACGGGTGAGTTCGCGGGGATCGAGCAACGATTACGGAACGTCACGCGTCGAACACATCAGATCGATCACATGCGCGAAGGGGGAACAGTCGATGATTCCGGGGCAACGACACCGCGGGGACCGCCTACAGGCGTCCGGACATGCGACGACCCCCGCCGGGGGGGAGAGCGGGGGTCGTCCCCACGGTCCGACTCGGGGGGGGAGGAGCCAGACCGGGTTAGCACGGTCGCGAACGATCCGTGACTTCCATGGTGTACCCGAAGCCCTTCTCAGGCAAACCCACACGCCCGACCTTACGCCGAATGGTGGTTGCCTATGCTCGTCTCGTGGAAAACCACCTGTCACCCCGCACCGCGGCCTTCTTCGATCTCGACAAGACGGTGATCGCCAAGTCGAGCACGCTCGCCTTCGGGCGATCCTTCTACCAGGGCGGCCTCATCAACAGGCGCGCGGTATTGCGCACCGCATATGCCCAGTTCGTGTACTTGGTCGGTGGCGCAGATCACGACCAGATGGAAGGCATGCGCAAATACCTCTCCGAGCTGTGCAGAGGTTGGAATGTGCAGCAGGTGCGGGAGATCGTGGCGGAGACGCTGCATGACCTGATCGACCCGATCATCTACGACGAGGCCGCCTCGCTCATCGAGGAGCACCACGCCGCGGGGCGCGATGTGGTGATCGTCAGCGCCTCGGGCTCCGAGGTCGTCGAGCCGATCGGCGAGATGCTCGGCGCCGACCATGTCGTGGCCACCCGGATGGTCGTGGAGGACGGCGCGTACAACGGCGAGATCGAGCACTACGTCTACGGTCCGGCGAAAGCTGACGCCATCGCCGAGCTGGCGGAGTCGGAGGGCTACGACTTGGAACGGTCGTTCGCCTACAGCGACTCGGTGACCGACATCCCGATGCTGGAGGCGGTCGGTCATCCGTACGCGGTCAACCCGGACCGGGCGCTGCGCAAGGAGGCCGTCTCGCGCGACTGGCCTGTGCTCACTTTCAGCCGTCCGGTGCGACTGAACCAGCGCATCCCGTCGCTGTCCATGCCCCCAGCGCCGGTGCTCGCCGCCGCCGCGGTGGGGGCAGCGGTCGCCACTGCCGGGCTGGTGTGGCTGGCGTCCCGACGCCGCCAGCCTGCCCTTTTGTCCTGATTGAGGGCAAAAACAAAGAAGTGGCAGCCAGGGGTTCCGCTACTGCCCGGTCGGCGGTAGAAAGGACTTAGGCCCGCGAGACCACGGAGTTCCGAGAGGAAGACCGCAGTTCACAGCACATGGCCCCACGGACCCGCGCATGAATGTCGGGCACCCACGCGCCGCCGACCCGCTAACCGGGCCAGCCGCACCAGGTGACGGGCGAAGCTCCCGACCTGATGGGCGAATATCGAGCACGCATTGGTAACTTGACGGACATGCCAGCGGCGGCACCCCATGGTGCCGCCGCATCTCTTTTCAGCCAAAGCCATGGGCCGACTGCCCCCAGCCGGACGGGGGTTCGTCAGGCGGCGCCGCGCTGCAGGGCCTCGCAGACGGCCACGCTCTCGCGGACCCCGAGTTCCAGTGCCCGGCCGCAGTGCCCGATCCACTCGGCCATGCCCTCCGGCGTGCCGGAGGCGTACCCCTCCAGAGCCTTGAGGTAGCCCGCACGGCCCAGTTCGGCGTGACCGACCTCGGCGGGGCAGATCGACTTCGGGTCGAGGCCGCTGCCGACGAGCACGATCCGCTCGGCGGCGCGGGCGACAGGGCCGTTGAAGGAGCCGAAGGGCCGCAGGCAGAGCAGTTCGCCGTGCACCACGGCGCCGATGACGAGTGCCGGCGCGCTGGTGCCCGCGCGCAGCAGCCCCGCCAGACCGTCCAGCCGGGCGGCGACCTCGTCGGGCTCGGGCAGTGGGATCTCCGCGATCTCCACCAGCGGTTCGTCCACCGGCTCACCGGGCAGCCGGGGCCGCCCCACCGTCGACTCCTCCGCCAGGCCGCCCGCCGCCACCAGATGCAGCCGGGCGAGCGCCTGGACCGGCGACTGCCGCCAGATGCTGAGCAGTTGGCCGGCCTCGGCGGTCAGCCGCAGCGCCGCGCCGACCGTACGGGCCTCGTCGTCGGCGGAGAAGTCGCTACGCCTGCGGACCTCCTCCAGCGGCCAGTCGGCGCCCGCGAGCGCCGCGGAGCCGCGGGCGCCTCGCAGTGCGGCCTCCGACGCCACCTCGTTGGACCGGCGGCGCATCACCCGGTGCCCGTAGACCTTGTCCACGGCCTGCCGTACGGAGTCCACCGATTCGGGCACGCCCGGCAGCGCGCCGAGGACGGCCATCGGGTCCGCCTGCCCGGGGGCGGGGGAAGGATCAGCGTTCGTAGCCATGGTTCCGACCTTATGCATGGCGCATGCCGGTAAACGACCCCGATCGAGTGGCCTTCCCCACTCCCCCACCTCGCGATCCGTATTCGCTCGACTACGCTTGGCGAACATGAAGATCGCTTTCGTTGGGAAGGGCGGCAGCGGGAAGACCACGCTGTCCTCGCTCTTCATCCGTCATCTCGCCGCCGCGCGTGTCCCGGTCACCGCCGTCGATGCGGACATCAACCAGCACCTGGGCCCGGCGCTCGGACTCGACGAGGAGACGGCCGCGGCGCTCCCCGCGCTCGGCGCGCACCTGCCGGAGATCAAGGAGTACCTGCGGGGCGCCAACCCGCGGATCAGCTCGGCCGAGACGATGATCAAGACGACCCCGCCCGGCCAGGGCTCCCGCCTGCTGCGGCTGTCCGAGGACAACCCCGTCTACGCGGCCTGCGCCCGCACCGTCCACCTCGGCGAGCCGTCCGGCGCGGAGGACGGCGCCGGGGCCGGCCGGAGCGCGCGGGAGGGCGACGTACGGCTGATGGTGACCGGCCCGTTCAATGAGTCCGATCTGGGCGTCGCCTGCTACCACTCCAAGGTCGGCGCGGTCGAACTGTGCCTGAACCACCTGGTGGACGGCCGTGACGAGTACCTGGTCGTCGACATGACCGCGGGAAGCGACTCCTTCGCCTCGGGGATGTTCACCCGCTTCGACATGACCTTCCTGGTGGCCGAACCCACGCGCAAGGGTGTCGCCGTCTACCGCCAGTACAAGGAGTACGCCCGCGACTTCGGCGTCAACCTCGCGGTTGTCGGCAACAAGGTGCAGGGGGCGGACGACCTCGCCTTCCTGCGTGCCGAGACCGGTGACGACCTCCTCGTCACCGTCGGCCAGTCGGACTGGGTGCGGGCGATGGAGAAGGGCCGCTCACCGCGCTTCACCCTTCTGGAGGAGGCCAACCGCCGGGCCCTGCGCACGATGCACGAGCGGGCCGACGCGGCGTACGAGCGGCGGGACTGGCGGCGCTACACCCGCGACATGGTGCACTTCCATCTCAAGAACGCGGAGAGCTGGGGAAACGCGAAGACGGGCGCCGACCTGGCGGCCCAGGTCGACCCCGACTTCGTACTCGGCCAGCGGCAGGAGGTGGCGGCCGCGGCCGGGACCGGCTCCTAGCCGTCGGCGGCGCCGAGGAAGGCGGACCAGCCGCCCTTGGGGGCCTGGCCGACGTCCAGGGTGCGCAGTTTCGCGAGCACCTTCGGATCCTGGGCGTCCATCCAGTCCGCCACCTGCTTGAAGCTGACGCAGCGCACGTCCGGCTGCCCGCACACCTCCTTGATGGTGTCCTCGACGGCCTTCATATAGATGCCGCCGTTCCAGGACTCGAAGTGGTCGCCGATGAAGAGCGGTGCGCGGTTGCCGCGGTAGGCGCGGTCGAAGGCGGCGATCAGACCGTCGTGCATCTGCCGCCCCCAGGCCGGGTACATGGCGGGGTCGCCGTCCGTGGTGACGGACTGGTTGGCGAGGAAGTTGTAGTCCATGGAGAGCGTCTCGAACGCGCGGCCGGGCACGGGGATGTCCTGGAGGGGGAAGTCCCAGATGCCGTCGATCTTCGAGGGCCAGACCTGGCGACCGCCGACGGAACTGGCGTCGTAGCGGAAACCCATCGCCTTGGCGGCGGGGACGAGATTGTGCTGGCCTTCGAGGCAGGGGGCGCGGCCGCCGACGAGTTCGGTGCTGTAGTCGAAGGGCAGCGGCGCCAGGGCGGTGAGACCCGAGTTGGTCTTCCAGTTCTCCACGAAGCCCTGGGCCTGCCGGATCTCGCTCATCCACTCGCTCGGCGACCAGGTGCCGACGCCGCCGTCGGTGCCGCAGAAGTGGCCGTTGAAGTGGGTGCCGATCTCGCTGCCGTCCTGCCAGGCGAGGCGGAGTTCGCGCAGTGTGTCGGTGATCCCGGTGCGGTCGTTGAAGCCGATCTCTGAGGCGCCGCGCGGGTGCCGCGGCGGCGCGTAAAGCTCTTTGCGGTCGCCGGGCAGCAGGTACACGCCGCTGAGGAAGTACGTCATCGCCGCGTTGTTCTCCTCGCCGACCTTGCGGAAGTGCGAGAAGAGCTTCTGGCCGTCCTCGCCCGCGCCGTCCCAGGAGAAGACCACGAGCTGGGGTGGCCGCTGCCCCGGCGCGAGGCGCTGGAAGACCGGCTGGTGCGGCTGGGGGCCGGTGTCGGACGTCGATCCGTCGCCGATCAGCCGTACGGGGTGGGCGCTCTGCGGGGGCGCCGCCGCGGAGCGGACGCCGCCGGTACCCGAGGCGCTGGAGCAGGCGACGGCGCCCGCGGCGAGCGCGGCTACGGCGAGCAGTGCGGGTGCCTTGCGTACGGAGTGCATGCGTACCTCGCATCGCAGGGAGAGAAGAGTGCCAGAAGTGCTGGGAGGGACGGGAGGGCAAGCGCCCACAACGTGCCACGGCCACTCTTGAGACGGCTTGTACGACGGGCTCATTAATCTGCTAATTCACTCGATAGCAGTAAATAACTCCCCGATCAGACCTCTGTACTTCACTCTCCGCAGTCGAGAGATTACTCTCCATTTACCGACGCTTGGAAGTAGCGAGCGATAACGCTCCGCTACCACGTCCCGCCGCCCACCGAAGGAGACGGGAAAGAAATGCAGAGACTCCACCGGTCCGATCTGTCCGCCTCGATCACGGTCTTCCTGATCACCGTCCCGCTGTCGCTCGGTATCGCGCTGGCGACCGGCGCCCCGCTGCAGGCGGGCCTGGTCGCCGCGGCCGTCGGCGGCATCGTCGCCGGGTCGCTCGGCGGCACACCCCTCCTTGTCAGCGGTGGCGCGACGAGCCTCGTCGTGGTCACTGCGGGGCTCGTCCAGCGCTACGGCTGGCGCGGCACCTGCGCCATCACCGCGATCGCCGGGCTGGCCCAACTCCTGCTCGGGGCCGCGCGGGTGGCCCGGTCGGCCCTCGCGATCAGCCCCGCCATCGTGCACGGCATGCTCGCCGGGATCGGCACGGTCATCGCCGTCGGCCAGCTCCATGTGGTGCTCGGCGGCAGCCCGCAGATCTCCGCGCTCGACAATGTGGCCGCCCTGCCCGACCAGTTGGCGGTCACCAACCCGACCACGCCGGTCATCGGCGCGATCACCGTGGCCGTGGTGCTGGGCTGGCCGCGGCTGAAGGGAAGAGCCGGGGGCGTGCTGCGGACGATCCCCGCACCGCTGGCCGCGGTGGCTCTGGCGACCGCCGCCAGCGCCGGGTTCTCACTGCCGCGCGTCGACCTGCCCGCGTGGCAGGCCCCGGTGCTGCCCGCCCTGCCCGCGGGCCCCGCGCTCGGGGTGGCGGCGGCGGTGCTCACCGTCACCCTGGTGGCGAGCATGGAGTCGCTGCTCTCGGCGGTCGCGATCGACGCGCTCCAGGGCAAGCGCCCGGGACCGCACGCGCCTCCCGCGAAGCTCGACCGCGAGCTGCTCGGGCAGGGCGCGTCCAATGTGGTCTCCGGGCTGCTCGGCGGGCTGCCGGTGGCCGGTGGCGCTATCCGCGGCTCGGCCAACGTCGAGGCGGGCGCGGTCACCCGGCGCTCCACGGTGCTGCACGGGGTGTGGGTGCTGCTCTGCGCGGGGCTCGCCGGTCAGGCGCTCGACCTCATCCCGCTGGCCTCGCTCGCGGCGCTGGTGATGCTGGTCGGGGTGCGCATGGTGAGTTTCGCGCACATCCGCCATGTGCAGCGGCACCGCGAGTTCCCGGTGTACGCGGCCACGCTCGGCACAGTGGTGCTGTTCGGGGTGCTGCACGGGGTGGTGGCGGGCGTCGTGGTGGCGTTCGCCCTGTCGCTGCGCCGCCTGACCCACACCCGGATCACCGTCAGCGAGGAGCCGGGGTGCCACCGGGTGCGGGTGGCCGGGCAGTTGACGTTCCTGGCGGTGCCGCGGCTGACCCGGGCCTTCGCCCAGGTGCCCGAGGGGGCGAACGTGGTGGTGGAGCTGGACGGCTCCTTCATGGACCACGCGGCCTACGAGGCGCTCAGCGGCTGGTCCGCGCGGCACCGGTCACGCGGCGGCCGCGCGGTCCTCGGAGACGGCGCCGGACGGACCGTCAGCGAGCCGGCCAGCGCGCACGCCTGCCGCCCGTGGACCCCCTGGCGCAACCACCACTGCACGGGCCCCGCCACCACACCGGTGCCCGGCAGGGGACAGCTGCTGGGCGGCGTCAGCGCCTTCCAGCGCAACACCGCGCCGCTGGTCCGCGAGGAGTTGGCACGGCTGGCACGCGAGGGCCAGCGGCCCGGCCAGCTCTTCCTGACCTGCGCCGACTCCCGGCTGGTGACCAGCATGATCACATCGAGCGGCCCCGGCGACCTCTTCACGGTCCGCAACATCGGCAACATGATGCCGCCGCCGGGTTCCGACGTCTCCTGCGACTCGGTCGCCGCGGCGGTGGAGTACGCGGTGGAGGTGCTGCAGATCGCCAACATCACGGTGTGCGGGCACTCGGGCTGCGGGGCGATGCAGGCGCTGCTCGGCTCCGACCACGAACCGGGGGCGCAGACCCCGCTGGCCCGGTGGCTGCGGCACGGCAGACCGAGTCTGGCGCGGCTGGGGCGGATCGGCCGCCTCGGGCGCGGCGAGGTGGCGCTCGCCGACCGGCCCGTCGCCGACGACCTCGAACGGCTGAGCCTGGTCAACGTGATGCAGCAACTCGACCATCTGATGGCCCATCCGTGTGTGGCCCGCCGGGTCTCCGAGGGCACGCTCCAGCTGCACGGCATGTACTTCCATGTGGCCGAGGCGCAGGCATACATGCTGGACAGGACGACGAGCGTGTTCACGGCGGTACGGCCGGACGTGGTTCTGAGCGGCACGCCGGGCCCTCCCGACGCGGTGCACGAGGGGGAGCTGAAGGCAAAGGTCTAAACCATTTTCCGGTGAACCCTTGTCAGGGTGGCCCGGGACTGATGAGCTAGGGCTTGTCGTCTGGACACCCTGACAAGGAGCTGGCGTGAGCAGCAATGAGAGCCTGGCTAATCTGCTGAAGGAGGAGCGGCGGTTCGCTCCCCCGGCTGATCTGGCCGCTTCCGCGAACGTGACCGCGGCGGCGTA
>NZ_JBFAXL010000113.1:0-12225 GCF_040680795.1 Streptomyces sp. NPDC051976 | reverse complement strand
AAGCCTGAAGAACTCCCATCATCGCAGGTCACAAGGCACTTTCTCGTTCCAAGAAGAGTTATCCACAGACATCGAATCGGTGGATCAAGGCTAAGGGCGTCGAACTGCGCCTGGACGGCTCCGAAGTGCGAGTGCGGCGTCCGAAGGCGGGCAGGCCGGGCCGCCGAGCGTTCGTCTCCGGCAAGATACGGCAGAACACCAAGAAGGCCACCGTCATCACCGACGACAAGGGCCGCACCCTGTGGACGGGCGCTATCCGACCCGGCCGGATGCGCGATCAAACGGCGGTGAAGACCGTAGGTATCGAGGCCCTCTTCGAGCAGTACCCGCAGGTCAACGCCCCGAGTTGACGCCGGATACCGGGGACTGGCCAAACGGTTCCCCACCCAGGTCCAGGCCCCGCCGAAGAAGCCTGGCAAGGACGCCTCGGCCGAGGAGATCACAGCATGGGAGGCGGCGCGCAAACAGCAGTCCTCCGAGCGGATTTGTGTCGAGCACGCCAATGCCGAGCACAAGCAGTGGCGGCCTCTCCAGCGGTACCTCGGATGCCGCGAGTACTACGACCAGACTCGCCTGGCCATCGCCGGCCTCGTCTCCGACCGCACCGCCGAGCGGTAAACCACCCACCAGCCAACCCGCCAGGCCACCACGACCCCACCTCAGTCGTGCACGGCGCCGTAAGTAAATACTCGACCAGACCCCGCACGTGACGCGCCGAGCCGGTCCTCCGCCCGTGGATTCATAGGTGCAGGGCACGGAGTCCCGTCTTGATCATCTAATGCTCCGTCAAAGTTGACAACGCCTACCGGCCCGGCCGCATCGGAGAGTACGCGGACCCATCACCTCCTTCGCCAGCGTGCGCACCAGCTGGGCGGTCAGTTTCTCGCCGGGCAGGCTGGTGTGCTGGCGTTCGGCGGCTTGGATGGCGATCTCGGCGGGTCGGTCCGGGCGGACGACGTGACGGTTACGCAGCCAGGTCTCCAGCCGCCTGCTGCCGATCCGGCGAATGGCGGCCGGAGTCTGGTCGCCGGTCAGCAAGGTGAGCGGGCCCGCGTTGGTCACATCCAACGCCCGATCCAGGCCGGGGAAAACGCCGGTGCGCTGGGCTCGGAGACGGTTGACCGTGCGGGTGCGGTCGGCGACAAGGTCCATGCGCCGACCCGTGAGGATCTTCAGGTCGGTGTGAGCTGCTCGTCGGGGCGTAAGGGGTGCAGGTCGCGGCGGACGCGAACCTGATCGGCAATGACGGTGGCATCCTTGGCGTCTGTTTTGCCCTGGCCGCGGTAGGTCTCGGAGGCCCGGCCGGAGATGTAGTGCACCAGCTGGTCGTGGTTGAGGAGGATCGCGATGGCCAGGGCGGCCCCGCCGACGGCCAGATCAACACCCCAGGTCACGTGGTCGCCGAGAGCCAGGACATCGGCGAGGAGTTGGAGCAGTTCGGGCTCGTCGTTGACGATGCGGCGTGACAGCAGCCGGCGGCCGCTGTCGTCGATCGCAACGCAGTGGTGGTGGGTTTTTCCGGCGTCGATGCCGGCCCAGATCGCTGCCATGTGGCCCCTCCGTGCGGTGTGCTGCTGATGCCTCCCACGGACGACCGCGCTGTCGATTCCCTACAGAGCGATCATTCGCAATTCCTAACCTGCGTGTTTCATTTGGCGCGGCGTCCGGATTTTGATCGGAAACGCGAAAGTGTCTTCTGACCCGAAATGCCGGTGATTTAGCGTGTTGTTGCAGGTCAAGTGGGGTGCTTGGTGACTTTCAGCGTGTAGTGGACGTTACTGGGAGTGCGGGGCTGGTCGCGCTTTCTGACCTCGAAGGTGTTCTTGCACGGCGGCCACCACGGCGGCGGGCGTCCCGCGCGTGAACGGTTTGTCCCCTGATCCCGCCATTTCCGTCCGAGCCAAGGAGTCCCGCATGCGCAAATCCGCCATCGTCCTCGTCGCGGGGGCCGTGGTCGCCGGCGTCGCCGCCGGAGCGATCCGCTTCGTCCTCGTCCCGAGCCAGGAGCAGGTCCAGTCGAGCACATCCCAGGTGGAGCACTATGCCGGGACGGCCTCGTTCCTGGACCAGACCGCCGTCGCCTCCGGGGGCCCGGCGCACGCCTTCGCCACGGACGTGCCCTTCACCGCAGACGAGGCTTACAAGACGGTGTCGCTGCACGGCGGGACCGCGGTGATGTCGGACACGACGACCACGACCGGTCCGGCCTCCGCGGTCGTCGGCAGCGGCAGCTCGGTCTGGGCGGTGGACCGCAAGACCCTGCTGCAGGCCACGCCGCCGGCGGGCTCCAACGCGCAGGCGCACCAAGGCCTGGTGGTCGGCTTCGCCTTCGGCCCGGAGAAGAAGGACTACCCGTGGTGGGACTCCGCCACGGAGTCGCAGGCCACGGCCAAGTACTCCGGCAGCGAGCAGCACGCGGGCGTCTCGACCTACGTCTACAAGGTCGACGCCAAGGGCCCGGCCAAGGAGCAGTCGATCGTCGCCAAGCTGCCGACCTCGATCCCGCAACTGGTGCTCAAGGGCCTGGCGCAGCAGCTTGGCGGGGCGCACGCCGCGGCCCTGGCGCTCGTCCTGCCCAAGGACGGCTCCGACGTGGCGCTGACCTACGTCGCGGAGACGACGACCAAGACCTGGATCGAGCAGACCACCGGCGAGACCATCGAGTCGCAGCAGACCGAGACGGTCACCGCGGCGATGAAGACCCCGGTGGGCGAGGTGCCGCTGACGTCGGTACTGACGGTCAAGCTGAACTCCACCCCGGCCGGGGTCGCGGCGGACGCGAAGAAGGCCAAGGACGACGACAGCAAGCTGATGTGGCTTGGCACCGTGCTGCCGGCAGCCCTCGGCGTGCTGACGCTGCTCCTGCTTGTCCTCGCGGTCCTGACCGGGCGGCGCAAGCCGCCCACCGCCGCGGCCGAGAGCGCCGCGGCCGAGGAGTCGGAGTACTCGACCTCCTCCTGACGTCCCGCGATGGCGCAGCACACGACAGCAGGACATAGATGGCGATACGAGTACGGGCGGCTCCTAGCGCCACCTGCTTGGTAAGTGGTTCGGTGGTGCTGCTGGTCACGATGTGGTCGCGGGGGAGTGTCGCAGTGTGCGCATGCGTGAGGTCTCGTTAGGTGAGTCGTCGACCAAGATGACTGCCACCACACCGGAGACCTCGGATGCGGACGGTACCTGCCGGCGCCCGTTTCGATCTCACCGATGCCCAGTGGACGGCGTTGTTGGCGGTGGGCCGTAAGTCCGGGCGGTGATCGTGACCGGGTTGCAGGTCCGGGACGATGCGGCCGGGCTGATCGGCTGGGATGTGTCGGTGGCTTTCACGATCGTGCGAGCCCATTAGCACGCCGCGGGTGCCCTGCGGGATCCGATGGCGCAGGTCGAACCGGCTTACGGTGAGCCAGCCGACCACGGTCTGGGCCGGGCGCGCGGTGGCTGGACCACGAAGCAGCACCTGGCCTGCGAGAAGGGGCAGAAGC
The DNA here is from genome assembly GCF_040680795.1 of Streptomyces sp. NPDC051976. Classification (NCBI taxonomy): domain Bacteria; kingdom Bacillati; phylum Actinomycetota; class Actinomycetes; order Kitasatosporales; family Streptomycetaceae; genus Streptomyces; species Streptomyces sp. NPDC051976. The sequence goes on along the minus strand of NZ_JBFAXL010000113.1, from coordinate 8,743 downwards.
TGATGTCGCTGGTGCTCACCGCCGGGCATCGCGGCGACAGTCCGCAGTTCGCGGCAGGTCCTGGGCGATAAGGCCTGCGGCTCGCGGGCGCTGGGCGCCAGTTTGGCCCAGAACCAAAATTCATTGGTCACTTGACCGGAAATGCTGGTCGGATGACCAGTCGCCTGCGTATGCTTCAGCTACCTTCTCCGACGACGAGCCCAAGCAGAGGTGGCCCATGTCGAATAGCACGCGCACGGGGAGCCCAACGCCGCAGCGGTCGGCCTCGCCACCGGGCGAGCAGGCTGCCGCTCGAAAGGTCCTCTCGACCCGCCGCGTCGTGTTCCTCGTCATCGCCGCCGCAGCGCCCATGGCCGCGATCGCCGGAAACGAGCCGCTCGCGCTAGTGCGCGGGAACGGGATCTCGCTCCCCGCGGCGTACGTCGTCGCAGCGGCGGTTCTGCTGTGCTTCGCGGCGGGCTACGCGGCGATGAGCAAGCGGGTCGCGGGGGGCGGCGCGTTCTATCTCTTCGCCGCGCGAGCGCTCGGCAAGCGCGTCGGCATCGCCACCGCGTACGTGGCGACCTTGGGCTATCTAGCCTCGTCCGTCGGTATGGCTGCCGTCTTCGGGTACTTCACATCGCTCGTGCTTGCGCAGGTCGGCGTACATGTGGCATGGGGTGTGTTCACCGCGGTCGGCGTGGTAGTGGTCGCCGGGTTCGGCTTCCGCAGCGCCGATGTCTCAGCGCGCTTCCTCGGCGTTCTGATGGTGCTCGAATTCGCGGTCCTGCTCGTGCTGGACGTGTTCGTCGTGGGGAACAAGGGCGGCGGCGCGTTCCCGGCGCAGTCCTTTTCCCCTGCGCAAGTCCTGGGTGGCTCGCTCAGCGTGGGCCTGGTCTTCGCGTTCGTCAGCTTCGTCGGGTTCGAGTCCGCAGCCCTGTATGGGGAGGAGACGCGGGATCCGGCCCGCACGATTCCCCGGGTGCTCTTCATATCGGTCAGCGTGATCGCGGTGTTCTACGTGCTGACTGCGTGGATCGTCATCGGCGGTGCTGGTGGTACGGCGGCACCGGCCCGGGCCCGCCAGGATCTCGGCGAACTCGTCTTCACCCTCGCTCAGCAGTACAGCGGCGCCGCCCTGCAGGACGCGGCCGCGGTGCTGCTGTGCACGAGCGTGCTGGCCTCGTGGATCGCGCTGCACAACGCGGCAAGCCGCTACCTGTTTGTTCTCGGCTGGGAGCAGGTCGCCCCTCGCGCTCTCGGTCGATACCACGCGGCGCACCGCAGCCCGCACATCGCCAGTGCGGTCGTCACCGTGGTCACCATCGTCGTTGTCGGCGGGATGGGGATGGCCGGGGCCGATCCGTACCAGGTGATCGCGGCGGCGATCATCGGCATGGGCACTCTCTCGATCGTCCTCGTGCAGGCCACCACCGCACTTGCCGTCGCCGTCTTCTTCTGGAGACGCACCGACCGCCCGTTCTTCTCGGGCGTGATCGCTCCTGGTGCCGGTGTGCTCGGCCTCGGTACGGCGTTCACTCTCGCATCGATCCACTACGGGGCGCTCACTGGATCGACCAACCCGTGCGTGAACGCCGTGCCGGCCCTCATCGTCGTGACCGCGGTAGCCGGGTTCGCCGCGGCCGACCGATTGCGCCGCCGCCGTCCCCTGGCCTACGCGCATCTCGCCGAGACAGCCGACCGGCATCGGCCCGATACCCGCACGCCGGACCAGCGCCCGGCCTACAGCCGGAGGTATTGCGTCGTTGGTGCCGGGCCCTCCGGGATGGTCATGGCCAGGTCGCTGTTGCGCGAGGGTGTCCCGTTCGATTGGTACGAGCGCAATCCGGACTTCGGCGGGATCTGGGACATCGAGTTCGACGGCAGCCCGATGTACCAGAGTTGTCATTTCATCAGCTCGAAGTACACCAGCGGCTTCTATGGCGCGCCGATGCCGACTGAGTTCCCCGACTACCCTCGCTGGCGGCAGATCCGCGACTACGTCCGCGACACCGCCCGCAAGTACGACCTCTATCGGCACGTGCGGTTCAACACCGAGGTCATCTCAGCCGAACCCATTCCCGGTGACCGCTGGCGCGTCGTCCTGAGCGACGGCACGGTGAACGAGTACGACGGACTGATCTGCTGCCCCGGCGTCACCTGGCATCCCAATGCGGTCACGTTGACCGGCCAGGACGTCTTCTGCGGCCCGGTCCGACACTCGGTGACCTTCCGTGACGGCCTGGAACTGCGTGGCAAGAAGGTGCTGATCGTCGGGGCGGGCAATTCAGGAGTCGACATCGCATGTGACGCCGCTCGGAACGCCGAACAGGCGTACCTGTCGGTGCGCCGCGGATACCGCTTCGTACCCAAGCACATCGCGGGCCTTCCGACCGACGCACTGTTGACCGGGAAGCTCGAGCCGCCGAAGGGGGTGGTGATGTCCAGCGACGTCAACGGAATGCTCGACGCCATGGTCGGCGATCTCACCAGGTACGGCCTGCCGGCGCCCGACCACGACGCCCTCTCCAGCCACCCGATCATGAACACCCAGGTGCTTCACCACCTGGCGCACGGCGACCTGATCGCCAAGCCGGACGTCGATCACCTCACCAAGACAGGTGTCGTATTCCGGGACGGCAGCGAAGTTGAGATCGACGAGATCATCCTCGCCACCGGCTACGACTACAAGATGCCCTTCCTCGACCCCGAACTGCTCACCTGGAAGCAGGGCCATCCGCAGCTCTACATGAACATCTTCTCCCGCGAACTCGACTCGCTCTACGTGCTCGGCTTCGTCGAATTCTCCGACGCCGCCTACAAGCGGTTCGATGAGATGGCACAACTGATCGTGATCGATATCAACGCGCGGGAAACCGGCCTGCACAAGGAGGAGTTGACCGAGCTCAAGCGAACCGACACGCCAGATCTGCGCGGCGGCGTCCAGTACGTCGACAGCGCTCGCCACACCAACTACGTCGAACGCACGACGTACATGGCCTACCTCGCCAAGCTGCGCGACCGGTTTGGCTGGTTCGACATCGACGAGCACACCTACGACAGCTTGCTCCAACCCTTGCCCGACGCCGGCACATCGGCACCGCGTGCCGCCCAGGAGGGCACCCATGTCTAGCCAGCGCAAACTCGCCTTGGTCACCGGAGCAGCGGGAGGCATCGGCGAAGCCGTCTGCGGCCGCCTCGCCAAACAGGGCTACACCCTCATCTGCGTCGAACGCGACGAGGAGCTCGCGGACAAAGCCGCCACCGCGGCCGAAGCCCCTGCGATACCAGTCGCCTGCGACCTGTCCGACCGCGACGCGGTCCAAGAGCTCGCCGAGCGCATCGAGCACGAATGGTCCGCAGAGCTCGCCTTGGTCTATCTCAACGCGGGAATCATCATCCCCACCGACGTCGTCGACACCACGACCAAGCAGTTGCGACTGCAACTCGACGTCATGCTCGGCTCGGTGAGCGAGCTGGCCGCGAGCGCGGCGCGCGTCTTCATGGCCAACGGAAACGGCCACATCATCGCGACCGTCTCGACCGGCGGAATCCTCGCGCTGCCCGGCTCGGCCGCCTACTCCGCGGCCAAGGCCGGACTTCGCGCCTACCTCACCGCACTCAGCGCCGAGTTGCGCGGAACTGGCGTGGCCGTCAGCGGCATCTACCCAAGCGCCGTCGACACTCCGATGCTGATGCACGAAGCCACCCACGGCGGCAGCCTGCTCAACTTCTTCGGCAAGGTCAGCACAGTCGAGGACGTCGCGGACGTCTTCGAACGTGCACAGCACAAGCGACGCCTCGAGCACTATCTGCCCTACAGCGATTCGATTCTCGTGCGCTTCCTGGAAAGCTTCCCCTGGCTCATCGCTCCGCTGCTTGGCCCAGCCAACACCATCGGCCTGCGTGGCAGGCGCAGGTACCTGCGCCGCAAGGGGCTGAACCCGGATGATTATCGGTGAGTCAGGGCGAGCCGCTGGCACAGCGTTGAAGACGCAAAGGGTCGGGGCCTCCCCCCGAGTGGTGGACACCTTGACTCCGGCCCCGGTGGGGGTCGGGAGAGGGTGACCATCTATGGTGATGAAGGTCTATTCGCCCGAGTTCAAGGCCGACGCCGTCGCGCTGTTCCACTCGGATCCGGATCTCACGATCGCGCAGACTGCGCGTGACCTGGGGATCAACGCGGAGACCCTGCGGAACTGGATCCGCGCCGACCGCGCCCGCGGCGGCAGCACCACCGGCTTGACCAGGAAGAACGTGACCAGCACCACCCCGGCCGCCGAGGCCGACGATGAGCTCGCAGCGAGGATCAAGGCACTGGAGGCCGAGCTGAGGGCCGTCCGCAAGGAGAACGCCACCTTGGCCACCGAACGGGACATCCTGCGCAAGGCGACGAAGTTTTTCGCCTCAGAGATGACCTGGTGACGAGCCGCTTCCAGTTCATCGAGGACCACTGCGAGACCTACCCGGTCAAGCGGCTCTGCCAGGTTCTGGACGTCGTCCGCTCCAGCTTCTACAAGTGGCGCGAGGGCAGGACTGCCCGCGCCGCGCGGGAGCGCGCGGACGCCGCCCTGGCGACGAAGATCAAGGCCGTCCACGCCGAGTCGGACGGCACCTACGGCTCCCCGCGAGTAACGGCCGAGCTCCGCGACACCGCCGGCATGCAGATCAACGAGAAGAAGGTCGCCCGCGTGATGCGCAAGTTCAACATCGTCGGCGTGCACCTGCGTAAGAAGGTCCGCACCACGGTCCCGGAGCCGTCGAACACTGTGGTGCCGGACCTGTTCAAGCGCGACTTCACCGCCGCCGAGCCGGGCGTGAAGTACATGGGCGATATAACCTATCTGCCGATCGGGGACGGCGAGTTCCTGTATCTGGCGACCGTCCTGGACTGCTTCAGCCGCCGGGTGGTGGGCTGGTCCATCGCCGACCATATGCGCACCGAACTCGTCGCCGACGCCCTCAAGCACGCCGCGGCCACCCGCGGCCACCTGGCCGCAGCCGTGTTCCACAGCGATCACGGAGCCCAGTACACCTCGAAGGAATTCACCGACCTGTGCACGGAGTTGGGCGTCACGCAGTCCATGGGCGCCGTCGGCACGAGCGCGGACAACGCCGCCTGTGAGAGCTTCCACGCCTCCATTAAGCGCGAGACCCTCCAAGGCGCCCGCCGCTACGACGGACCCCGCGCCTGCCGCCTCAAGGTATTCCGCTGGATCGCCCGCTACAACACCTGGCGACGCCACAAGAAGAACGGCCAGCTGAGCCCCGTCGCATACGAGGCACAGCACTCAGCTACGCTCACACTTGCCGCATAAGCACACGAACCGGTGTCCACTTCTCGGGGGGAACCCCCGTCTGGTCGCCGGACTTCGCGGTGCGCGGTCGGCCGGTAGTGGCGCCGGCCCGCCGGAGGAGGTTCACGGTGCCGGCCTCCTCCGACGGGCTGCGCGGTCAATCTCCGACGTCATCGCAGCGGCAGTCCCGCCTCGCTCGGCTGGGCCGTGCGTCCTGTGCGCGCAGCCGTGTGAGCCGCGTCGGGGTGGGGGCTTCGTATGAGTGTGAATACCCGTACCGACCCGGTCGCGACCGTGCCGATAGCGGCATGACGAACGTGTACCCGAGTCGCCGGAACGTGTTCACGGCCCCGCTGGCCATTCCAGCGTTCTCCGGCCGAACAGGCGCGAGGTCAGGACCCGCTACGGGCGGATTCACGAGGACGATCCCGAAGGCGGCACCCCGACGGCGGCGCCGTTAAGCAGGAGCGCGTCGGCCCTCACGCCGGACGAAGGCGGGCCTGCGCAAGAGCCGCAGATCGATGGGCGGGGCCCCCACGTGCAGGGCTTGATCAAGTTCCGTAGGCGTCCGGATTGTTGGTGATGCCCAGGATGGGGAGTGCTCGCCCTGGCTCGTCGCGGATCGCTCGGGTGGTCTTGGTGATGTTGTCGGCTCCGAGGGTTTTCAGCACGCCGATCGCGAGGTTGCGGAGGGCCGCCATGGCCCGTGGTGAGGTCCCGGCGTGGACGGTGGAGGCGTCCTCGGCGAGGGTGACATCCCCGATGTGGTGCGAGGAGTTGTACGAGTCGGCCAGGGGCGCGGTTCCGCCGTTTCCGGCGGGCGTTTCCCCTGACCGCTCGCCCGAACCCGGCGTGCCAGTTTCCCGGCACCGGGCTCTCCACGAGTCCCTCAGGCGGTGGCCTGGGCTGGTCGCGCGGACCACGGGGTGGGGATGGTGTTGCCCCGGTAGAGGTATCGCTGGATGGGTACCTTCGCGGGGTTGAACAAGTCCACGCCGTCGGCGGTGAAGCCCCACCGGTTGCGGGGGTTGCCGTAGGTGCGGACGATCCATCTCCAGTTCCTGCGCCGGTGGCGTCGGCGGAGCCACTTCCACACTCGGTGCCACAGGTAGTGTTCCAGCTCACTGAAAGTGATCTTGGATGCGCCGTGGCGGAAGTAGGCGGTCCAGCCCCGCAGGGCCTGTCCCAGGAGGATGAAGACCGTGCGGGGGTCGGTGTTCGTTGTCTGTCGTCCGGTCAGCGCCTTGATCTTGGACTTGACCGATTTCACGGCTTTGTCGCTGGGATAGGTGTAGACCAGGCGGCGGCTGGAGCCCCACTGGGTGTGGCGCTGGATGTGCCAGCCCAGGAAGTCGAAGCCGTCGTCTATGTGGACGGTTCGGGTCTTGTCCTCGGCGAGGCGCAGCCCGATGGTGGCAGCTGTGCCTGCGACTTCCTCGCGGAGCGCTTCAGCGTGCTCCCGGGTGCCGAACACCATCACGGCGAGGTCGTCGGCGTACCGGACGAGCCGATAGGTCGCGCCTCCTTCGCGGCGGTGGCGGCGCCGGTGCCATTCCTTGGAAAGGCTTCGTCGCTTCGCATCGAAGTGCTCGTCGATCACGCCCAGGGCGATGTTCGCGAGCAGCGGGGACAGGATTCCGCCTTGCGGTGTGCCCGACACGGTGTCCCGCAGGGTGCCTTCCCCTGTCAGGATTCCTGCGTGCAGGAAGGACTTGACCAGCCGGAGGACCCGCCTGTCGCCGACGCGTCGGCGCACTCGGTCCATGAGGGCCGTGTGGTCGATCTCGTCGAAGCAGGCGGCGATGTCGGTCTCGAACACCCATACATATCCCGAGCGGGCATGGTGGATGATGTCCTCGATCGCGTCCTGCGCTCGCCTGCCGGGCCTGAAGCCGTAGCTGGACGAGCTGAACCCGGGCTCGAAGATCGGTTCGAGCACCAGTTTCAGGCTGGCCTGCACCACGCGGTCCCGCGCGGTCGGGATGCCCAGGCGGCGCATCTTCCCGTTGGATTTCGGGATCATGCGCTCGGCCACGGGCAGGGGGACGAACGTCCGCGCCTTCAAGTCGGCACGGATCTGGTCGAGGAACCCGAGCACTCCACGCTCGGACGCCTCGATCCCCGGAGCGGTCCAGCCGTCGATACCGGCTGTCCGCGCTCCCTTGTTCGTCCTGACCCGGCGCCATGCTTCGAGCAGGAACGCCGGATCTGCCACAAGGTTGAACAGATCATCGAACACGCGGCCAGGGCCGGCCATTGCCCGATCGTGCAGCTTGGACTGAATCCGCAGTACCCGCGAGGCTGCCGCATAAGCGGCAGCCTCTGGAACGCCGGGGTTCCCCGGCGTATCTCCTGCCATTTCCTCTCCTCGTCTACTTGACTCGCTGCGGCCCTTCCCCATGCGGACGGCGTTACCGTCCTCGGAGTACTACGGCCGCTCCGTCCCACGCAGGGCCCGACAGCGGACAGCGCGCCTGCCACCCGTCTCCCGGCCGGGAAACGGGGAAGGCAGACCCTGCGTGGTTCCCATGTTCACTTCGTTCCGGTTCTCACGGGAGGGACCCGGCTATACCCCGGCGGTCTCCGTCGCGCCCGCAGACACACGCAACGGCCTGCCCGCCAGAGCTGGTTGCCGTGGCGGACGGGAGCCTGCTTGTCGAAACAGCCCGGCTCGCACCGCAGTCCCGCCCCATATCCACCAGGTTTGAGAGCGGTTCTGGCTAACGAGGCGTCAAGCACCGGTTCCTCTCGTATCCCTTCGTGAGTCGCTGGCCGGACCCGCACGGTCTGGCAGTACCCGCACGTCCCGACGGTGTCAGGGCCGCTTGCCACCGCCACGCCCACGCTTCCTACGGCATGACGGCTGCCCTCTGCTTCACCCGGCTGCTGCGACAACCGGGCGCCGGGGGTCTCTCACCCCCGTCCGGAAACGAAGCGCCTCATGGCGCACCTCCACTGCCCAGTGCCCGCGAATCGCGGCGGCCAGGTCGGCGGGGCCGGCTTGGTGGGCGTCGAGGCTGGTGACGGCGTAGACGCTTTCACGGGTCTCGCATGTGCCGGTCTGCTTGCGGCGGCGGTGGATGCGAATGGCCAGGGCCGCGTGGGGAAAGGCGATTCCGCCGAGTTCGTCGGCGATCCCGCAGGTCTTGATTGAGCGGGACTCACGCCGACCGTGCCCGGTCCCGGAGGCGGTGTGTGGGACGGCGATGTCCCGCCACGGCAGGGCCGCGAGCTGACGGTGGGCGTTGGCACGGAGTCGAAGTAGGGGCGCAGGTCGGCGATCCGGCCGGTGTCCAGCGGCCCCAGTTTCATCAACACGGCAGGGACGGGAGAGGATGCAGCAGCAGGCATGGGCCACCTCGTGATCATCTGGCTTAGCCTTGATCCACCGATTCGATGTCTGTGGATAACTCTTCTTGGAACGAGAAAGTGCCTTGTGACCTGCGATGATGGGAGTTCTTCAGGCT
>NZ_JBFAXL010000112.1:0-12303 GCF_040680795.1 Streptomyces sp. NPDC051976 | reverse complement strand
CGTGATTGAGACGTCAGACATCTCGATCAACAGTCCGGGGGCCTCGCTCGTTGCGGCTGTCAACCGTCACCCGATCGATGGCCACCTCGAAGAGGAATCACTGAACCGGTAGATCTCTCTGAACGCCTTCGACATCACCTTCGACGGCCGCCTCTCAGCAGCACGTCAGTAACCCCAACAACCCCAGTTATACCGCTCGTTTTGCAGACCCGGATATGGAGGGCGAGGGGACGGCCGAGGTTGCACTCGCCGATGACAGCTTTCTTCCCATGCGCTCGACGAGCACCACCACGGCCCCGGCCTCACTCACCCGGTTCGTCCGGATCGGCGCGAAGCCGGTCGGTCAGCTCCAACCAGCGCTTCGCTTCGGACCGGGTCAGCGGCGGACCCGAATTCCAGCAGTCCGCGACGGTGGACGATAGCAGTTCACTCCCGTCCTGAAGAGTGTCGCCGGTCCGCCCCTGGGGAGGCAGCATGTATCCGAATACGCTCCATGCCACCGCGAACGTGGATAGGGTTTCGCACCAGCCCTGACAGAACTTCCGTACCGCCGACCGCCGGGCCTGTGGGGGCCGGTGCCGCCAGCAGCGCTGGCCGGAGACGCGGAAGCTTCCGAGCATCCCAGCCGTGACCGTGCCAGACAGCTCATTGCCGTACGCGGTGAGGTAGAAGGTGACCGTCACCTTCAGGTGCCGCGGCCTGGACTGGAACCGCAGGACGTTCCCGTTGATCGTGCCGGCGAAGATCTCCGTCGTCGTGTTGCCGCCAGGGGGCACGAGCGCGCCGGCGAGCGTACCGTCCGTCTCCACCAGACCGAGCGACACCCGCCGCTTGCCCATCGGAGAGTCGATGAACAGGTGCCAATTGCCGTCCAAGCCCACGGCAGCGTCCTTCCTTCCTTGCACCGGGCGGCATTGTGGCCCGGCAGGCTCTCACCCGCCCTGCCGGGCCGCGCCCATGACCTGACCGCCGCCCGCAGCCACCGCATCATCCGGATCTGCGAGCTCCAGGGCGCGCCCATCCTGGCCGATCTCGCCTACCAGGGCGCCGGCCCAGGCTGACCACCGGAACAAAGCGCAGGCCCCTGCAGGAACTCACCCTCACCGAGAAGACCCTCAACCAGGCACTGGCCGCAGCACGAGCGCCCGTCGAACGCGGCGTCGCGGGGCTGAAGTCCTGCGCATCTTCCGCAGGTCCCGATGCAGCAGCATCCGCATGACGTCAATCGTCAAGGCCTTCCTCACGCTGGAGCGGTAACGCTGAAGAAGCTCAGTGCGACCTTGATCCTTAACTTGCCGGCATTGGTTATAGCCGGGCTGTGACAGCTCGTCGTCAGAGCCACGGTGGCATTTCAGGGGCTGTTCGGCCGTCAACGGTTGTCACGCCGTGGGCCCGGCCGGTGAGATACGCCGCGATATCGGCAACCGTCCCGACCAGCTCGATCGAATTGCCGGTGCCGGACACGTGCCAACGCTGCCCACCGGCCGCGGCCAGCTCTAGCGTCGGACCGCGCTCGCCGGAGCGTTTGGCCACGATCTCGTCGCACAGAGCAGCCAGGTAGTCCGTTGGCAAGTCCCTGAATTCGGTGCCGACGTCGAGGTCGACCGCGTGGACGTACACCTCACGTGCCCGCATCCATGGCACTTCTGTCGCCGGGACTGTCCTTCCTTGCGCGGTAACCACTGGCCGAAGCCAGTGCTCCTCTGCAGCTGCGTCCATGGCCGCCTCGAGCGCCGAGCTGGACTGGCGCACCCACGCCATGAGCTCGTCGGCCGGCAGTGCGGCGCCGCGTTCGATGCCTGCTTTGCGGGCTTCTAGTGAGGCGTACATCGGAGTCGGCACGCCGGTGGCCGCCCAGCGCATCAGGTTCATGAGCGCATCGGCGTTGGCGGCTAGATGCGCCACGAGGTTCTTGCGCGACCAGCCCGGAAGAGCGGACGGTGCGGACAGTTGCTCGTCATCGAGCGGGGCGAGCGCAATGAGCAGCAGGTCCGCGCCTTCCTGCATCCAGCGCCGGGTGTCGGCGAGAGCGCGGGTCACGTCCGGGACTGCACCTTCACGATCCGGTTCTCCAACCGGCCCAGTCCGTCGATCTCAACCACCACGGTCTCCCCGCCAACCAGGTACCGCTCGGGCTTCTGGGCGTGACCGACACCGCCGGGCGTGCCGGTGGCGATGATGTCTCCCGGATTCAACCGCACAATCGTCGACACGTACTCGATCAGCGCGACCGGGTCGAAACAGAGATCGGCGGTCGTGTCCGACTGCATGACCTCCCCATCGACGGTCAAAGTCACGTTCAGCGTCGGGCGGACCTCTCCGGGCAGCTCGTCCGGCGTCACGAGGTATGGCCCGACCGGCGTGGAGGAATCCCATATCTTGCCTTGGAGCCATTCCCTCGTGCGAAATTGCCAGTCGCGCGCGGTGATGTCGTTGAGGATGGTGAACCCGGCGATCGCAGCTTCCGCCTCAGCCGTCGACGGGCGCCGCACCGTGCGGCCCACCACGATGGCGAGCTCGGCCTCCCAGTCGAGACGGTCGGTCTCGTCCGGGCGCACGATCTCATCGTTCGCGCCGATGAGGCAATCGGCAAACTTTGCGAACAAAGTCGGGTATTCGGGAAAATCACGCCCCATCTCTTGGATATGTGTTCGATAGTTGAGGCCGACACACACCACTTTGGATGGCGCCGGGACAAGCGGCGCGAAGTTGACGTCGGCGGCCGCATACACCGGTGCGTCGCCCGAATCGGCGCTGGCCGCGAGTGACGCCCATCTGGCATCCGTGAGGAACGCACCGAGGTCGGGCGCGCCGAGGTCTAGGAGAACGTCGCCGGCGAGCTTCACGGCACGCGTGCCGTTCTGGACTCGGATCGTGGCGAGTTTCATCGGATGGTGCTCCCGTCACGTGTGAGGTGGTGGTCGAGCTTGAGCGACTCGAACACGGGCGCGTCGCTGAAGCGGAAAAGATCGAAAGCCCCGGAGTCCGAGTCGCTCGAACCGGCCTCGGATCGAAACGAGACCGGCTGCCAGGACGGCACGACGAATAGATCACCGCGACCGACCGTCCACGACTTCTGTGCGACCGTCACGACTCCTGAGCCGTCGAATACCTGGAACACGGATGAGCCTGGCGCTTGCGCCGGCGCGGTTTCGGCGCCGCGGACCAGCCGGTGCATCTCGGCGCGGATGGTTGGCAGAACGTCGGCTCCGGTCGCCGGGTCGGTGAACCGGACGGCCGCGTGTCCGAACTCGGCAGTCGCGTTGAAGCCCTCGGCCTCGAGTTCGAGTTGATCGGCGAGTGCGCGGTCGGTGTGCTCCCATCGGTAGGCGAGCAGCGGCGACCCCGGCGTGAGCGGCCCGGCCGACAACGGGCGCAGGCCCGGATGCCCCCAGAGCATCTCGGAGCGAGACCGGTGCGGCATCGCCCGTTCGGCGTCACTGATCTGATCGCGTCCGTAGTCGAAGAACGTGGCGTCCATGGCGTATTGGAATGGGATGTCGAGGCCGTCGATCCAGGCCATCGGCTGTGCGGTCGCGTTGTGGTGGGCGTGCCAGTTCCAGCTGGCCTGGGGCAGGAAGTCGCCTCGCCGCATGGCGACCGGGTCGCCGCCGACGACGGTCCAAACGCCCTCGCCCTCGATGACGAACCGGAACGCGTGCTGCGTGTGTCTGTGCTCTGGCGCGTCCTCCCCAGGCATCAGGTATTGAATCGCCGCCCATAGCGTGGGCGTTGCAAACGGGCGTCCGCCCAACCCCGGATTCGCGAGCGCTATCGCACGCCGTTCCCCACCTCGGCCGACCGGCACCAGGTCGCCGGCTTGTACCGCGAGTACTCGCAACGCTTCCCACCGCCAAAGGTGCGGTACGGCTCGCGGTCGCGGCTGAACAGGCATGAGATCGCCGATCTCAGTCCAGAGTGGAACCAGCGACTCGCGCTCGAACCCGCGGTAGAGCTGCTCGAGTGCCGGTGTGACTAGGGGCTGGTCCGCGGCCGTGGCTGCGCGCAGCCGGACGGGGGACTCGACTGCATTCTGTGAGCTGGACACGCCCCCAGTCTGAGTCCGAGCCACATGACCAACAATGGATGTTCTGCTGTACAGAACAGTGCGGCGGACCGTTCGGCAGCGTCACCCGCCGTCTCAGCGCTGCCCGATGAGATCCCTGCGAATGGCATCGGTTGCCGTTTGCACCGCCGGCAGGACGTTGACGATCTGTCCACGGCGATAACGGATGGTCGGCGCCGAGACCGTCACAGCAGCCACGGCTCTGCCGTCCGCGTCGCGAACCGCAACGCCGATAGCGGTCACACCGGCTTCGGTTTCCTCGAAATTGGTGCCGTAACGGCGCCGACGCGTCGTTGAGAGCGTCCGCAGCAGTTTCAGCATCTCATCCGATTCGGGCGGGTACTGCGGGAAAAGGCGCTCGAGGTCCGCACGCGGCAGCTCGGCCAGCAGAACTCTGCCACCAGACGTGTGCACCGCTGGCAGAACGACGCCGATACGGCTGCCCACACGCAACAACTGCTGGCCTTCGACCGAATCGGCGAACCGGATTTCGGCTCCGTGCAAGGTAACCAGGTGAACCGTCTCCTGAACCTCTTCGCTCAGCCTTTCGAGGTACGGCCGGCACACGCCGGTCAGCGAGATCGGCACGTGCCCTCCGCTTCCTGCAAGCGCCGCCCCCGGGACGTAGGCGCGTTCCGCGTCTTGCGCGACGAATCCGCGGTAACACAGCATCGCCAACAACCTGTGGGCAGTGGACTTGGCCACGTGCAGTTCCTCCGCCGCGGCACTCAGACGCAGCACGCCGTCACGGTGCACGATCAGCAACAGGCGCAGCGCATTGTCCACCGACTGAATCGGGTACGGCGGTAGACGCTCCACGTCGCCATCCTATCACCACTGTTCTGAGGAACAGAACGCGGCAGCCGCCAACAGTAGGCGTGACGACGTCATGCGTCTTGATGGGGCCGTCGCCTACGCCAGTTCAAACTTGTGCGACCACAGGGTTGCGAGTACCGGCTGCCATTGGGGGTCGTTGCCGTCCGATCCGCCTGCGGTTGCAATGACGTTGCACATCATGCTTTTGGCCAAGAAGAGGGCGACCTCCTCCCCCGGCACCTGGGCGATGTTGGGCACCGTGTTCCAGGAGCCCTGCATGTAGTGCTGCACGGCCCGTTGGACGTCCTCGTCTTGGCGGACCCATTGCCGTAACGCTTCCTTGTGGATGCCAAGGTCCCCGGGCGATATAGGCGACTAGAGCGTGTCTCTACGATCGGTTGGTCAGTTGATCGGATGCGTCTGTCCGATTAGTGATCACTGATGCGACGTGGGACCGGATCGAGCCGCTGATGCCCGCCGATCCGGTTCGTGGCCGACGGTGGGCCGATCACCACCTGCGATGCGCTCGCACTTCCTGGCCCTACGGGTGCGGCTGGCCGGGGTCCGGCCCCGTCGTCTGGCCCGGGCCGCCGCCATCGCCGAACACGGCCACTGGGACGGTGTCCTGCTTGAGATGACGCTGCTGGTCGAATGGCCCGAGGAAACCGAAGCCCCCACCGACTACTGGCTGTCCAACCTGCCCGCCGCCACCGCGCCGGCCGAACTGGTCCGCCTGGCCAAGATCCGCTGGCGCATCGAGCACGACTACCGGGAACTCAAGCACGGCCTCGGCCTCGACCACTTCGAGGGGCGTTCCTGGACCGGATGGCATCACCACGTCACCCTGGTCACCGCCGCCCACGCGTTCCTCACCGAACAGCGCCTGGCCCCAAAAGCCGATACAGCGGACTCACCCTCTACCGGATCCTCGACGCCATCCAGGACCTGCTGAACTGCTGGACCGGCACCTGCACCACCTGCCACCGCCCCCTGCCCAGAACATCCACCACCAGCCCAAACCCAAGAGCCAGAGCAACCTAACGGAGTCCTACTAGACAGCCCGAGGCCTCACGGATAGCTCGCTCGCGCAGGTCATCGGGGTAATGCAGGCATCGGACCTGTGCTCTCCCAGATCATGCCTGGCTTCAGACGCCATCCGCTTTCCGAACGTGGTCGTTTAGTTAGTTCGGGGTGTGCGTGCATAAACTCCAATCACTGGCGGGAGAGATGGGCGTGGTTCGTCCGCTCGTCTGGCTCGTGGATGTGGCTGGTGCCGTCGGTGCTCGGTGTGCTGGAAAATCCGGTTCAGCTCACTTCGCTTCGGGGAGAAGTGCTTGTTCCGCCCAGATCACCTTTCCCCCGTGGGTATACCGCGTACCCCAACTCTCGCAGAGCTGGGCGACCAGCAGCAGGCCTCGACCGCCCTCGTCGAAGACGCGGGCACGCCGCAAGTGCGGGGCGGTGCTGCTGGCGTCGGATACTTCGCATGTCAAGGTGGACTGAAGAATCATCCGCAGCTGGATAGGAGGCTTCCCGTAGCGGATGGCATTTGTCACCAGTTCACTGACCACGAGCTCCGTGGTGAAAGCCAACTCCTCCAGTCCCCAGGCAGCCAGTTGGTCGGCCGCAGAAGCGCGGGCCTCGGCGACGACCGCGGGATCGGAGGGAAGATCCCACGAGGCGACGTGGCCGGAGTCGAGCGACCGGGTCCGGGCCAGCAGGAACGCGATGTCATCGGAGCGACGTCGCTCCGGCAGCGTCGACAGCAGAATGTCGCAAGTCTCTTCCAGCGACGACGGGGCCTCGGCGAGAACGCTCCGCAGCTTGTTGAGCCCGACATCGACGTCGCGGCCATGGGCTTCGATGAGGCCGTCGGTGTAGAGGACCAGAACGCTTCCTTCCGCCACTTCGAACTCCGTCGTTTCGAACGGAAGCCCTCCCAGGCCCAGCGGCGGGCCGATCGGCAGATCGGGAAAGTCAACCGCATTGTGGAGTGACGGAATGCTGCCGGAGGTCGCAGGTGTGATGACAGCCGGCGGAACATGTCCGGCGCTGGCCACGGTGCACAGCCGCGAGACCGGGTCATAGACGGCGTAAAGGCACGTGGCGCTGATCTCGTCCTCCTGCCCTGCCTCCTCTTTCTGAAGGCGGATGACCACGTCATCCAGATGCGTGAGCAACTCGTCGGGCATCAGATCGATGTCCGCGAAGGCGCGGACAGCCGTCCGCAGGCGGCCCATGGTGGCGGAAGCGTGGAGACCACGGCCTACGACGTCACCTACTACGAGGGCCACGCGCCCTCCCGACAGCGGTATGACGTCGTACCAATCGCCCCCCACCCCGCCGCGGGACCCGGCGGGCAGGTAGCGGGACGCCGTCTCCACGGCAACCAAATTCATTGCCTGCTGCGGCAGGAGGGAACGCTGGAGAGTGGCCGCGATGGAACGCTCGTGGGTGTACCGGCGGGCGTTGTCGATGTTCACAGCGGCCCTGGAAGTTATCTCCTGAGCCAGAAGGAGATCATTGTCGTCGAAGGCCTCGGCGGTTTGGTGTCGGAAGAATTGCGCGACGCCCAGGATGATCCCCCTGGCTCGCAGCGGCACCACCAGGACCGAGTGAATGCCGTATGTGCCGATGGCACGCGCACGCTCCGCGGAGGCCGCCCACCACGCGGCAACGTCGTCAGGGGTGATGCGGTACTGCACAGGCTCCCTGGTGAGCGCGCGAGCGGGGTACGAGCCCTCCGGGTAGCTGTGCGTCTGCCCCAGAGCTACCGCGGAGTCCGGGCAGTCATCCAGGACGGACCGCTGAGCTATCCGGCGAAGCACCGTCGGCCCAGGTACCGGATACCGGTCCTCTTCGTGGATCACAGAATCGAGCAGGTCCACGGTGACAAGATCAGCCAGGTGCTCATTGCCGACATCGGCCAGTTCCTGTGCGGTGCGGGCCATATCCAGGGTGGTCCCGATCCGCGTACTGGCCTCATTGATCACGATCAGCCGACGCTGCAGTCTCAGGTCACGTTCTTCCACGTAGGCTGCGACGGTTTGCTCCGCGGTGCGGTCCACGATCTCGAAAATGGCCCGACCCGCCGCCACTGCTACTGCCTTGATCAACTCAGGGTCTCTGGTGCGACGGAATATCTCCTCGGTGAACAGGTCGAGCCAAAAAGTATAGGAAAGGAAACAAAGGCGTGTCATTTCGCTGATCGACTTCCCATTCCGCGCGAACTGACGCGCCACCTCAATCCCGGCGGGCGGCGTCTTGATCTCGCTGGTATCGAAGCCTCGCTGCAGCGCGTCGAGCACGGTGGCGATGTGTTCGGGGATGCTCAGAGTCCCCACAGCAACCAGGTCCTGGTACTGCCAGAGATGGGGAGCCTCCTTGCGGAAGCCCTCCTCGAAGGCCTCAGCGAGCTGATGCCTTCGGGACTGGAGTCCTCGAGCGATGTCGGAAACGAAGGCTTCCACGTCGACACTTGCCATGGAGCAACCCTACCCATTTGTACTACCTGGGCGCACGCTTTGCAGAAGCAGAAACGCTACTGCAAGGATCGTAAAGGGATACGGCCCACGATCGACCAGTTAGCGTCTTGGCTGCGTCGCGCCCCGAGGTCTACCACGGCACTACGCTCCGGCCTGAGGTCACTGACCAGGTCATCAGAGTCAATGGAGGAGCCCTGATGCCCCTCACCGAGAGATCTATGCGCCGGTTCCCACGGCTGTTGCACCTCCCCGTCGGTCTCGACTTGCGGGGTCAGCCCTTCGACCGCCCGTAGCACCCAAGGCTCCGGAGCCGGCATCGCACACAGCGGCGTCGGCCCCGCCACGTGTCACGATGTTTCGGGATCACCCTCCGGGAGCCGGGAAATGCACCCAGTTCACCACCGTCCCGGACCGATACGGGTGCTCCGCATCAGTCCTGGACGGCCCCGCGTGCGGCCCGCGCATGCCCTGGGCGACAAGGGCTACAGCTCCAAAGCCATCCGCACCTGGCTGCGGCGGCGCGGCAGCCACGGTGGTCGCCCGCCGGCCTTCGACAAGCAGCTCTACAAACGTCGCAACGTCGTGGAACGGTGCTTCAACCGCCGTCACCCCCGCATCGCTCCCTGATGTGGGCGTGACATTTGACGACAACTCCTAGCCTCGCTGTTTCGCTTGGGGTCGGCTGAGCTGGGCTGATCGGCTTGGGCGGGGTTGTCGCTGCTTGTCGGTGGGTGGGTATGGCTGCGGCCCGACACCCGACACCCGACGCTCGGGTCGGGTGCTCCAGGGTTCCTTCGGGTCGTCGCGGGCAGTAGTTGGCCGGTGGGTCAGGTGGCCGGTCTGGGCAGGGCGGCGAGGCGGGTGAATGCCGTGGTCAGGTCGTGGCGCCAGGGCCAGGTGGCGGCGATCCGCAGGTGGATGCGGCGTCCGCCGCGGGTGAGGCGGGCTGCTGCGTGTAGCAGGCGGTAGCGGAGCTTCTTCGGTTCGGCGGTGGCCAACTCACCGTCCAGCAGAAGGGTCTGGGTCCAGGCGAGCAGGTCGATGGCGGTCAGGGCCAGCTCCAGCCAGGCGGTGTTGATGGCGAAGTGGCGTGAGGGGAAGCGGCCGAAGCCGGTGCTCTTGCCGCAGCGGATGCGGTCCTCGACGCGGGCGTGCCCGCGGTGGCGGACCTCCAGATACTGCAGGGATCCTTCTCCGATGGGGGTGTCGGTGAGGAATGCCTGGTGACGCATGCCCTCCTCGAGGTCGAACAGCGACAACTGTGCGCCAGGGTGCGGGCGTTCGCGCCGAACGATGACCCGTGTGCTGTCAGGGTGGCCGGTCAGGTCGACCATGCCGGTCAGCTCGGCGACTTCGGCGCCGGCCCGCAACGTTCCGTCCTGTTCGAGGGCGGGGTGCCAGAACCGATCGGGCAGGGCCCTGATCGCATGACGGACGGGCTCGGTGACGGGGTAGCCGACGGAGAAGGACGTGTGGATGCCCCGGTTCCGCAGGGCACGCAGGTGGGCGAGGAAGGTTTTCGCGCCGCCGGCGGTGTCGGTGCGGATGAGGATCGGGGTGCCGTGGCGGTGGGCGTCGGGGATCTGCGCGAGGGCTTGGTCGAGGACGGTGATGTGGTCGGTTGCGGTGTTGGCGCCGGCGTTGCCCGGCCGCAGCACGCCGGCCAGGGCCTCGCCGGTGTTGTCCAGGAAGCACAGCAGCGGGTGGTAGCCGAATCCGCGTTTGTAGGTGGGCGCCGCCTGCTCTTTTTCGGAGTGGCAGGTCACGAGTGTGGCGTCGATGTCCAGGACCAGGCCGGGCACGTCGCGTCCGCCAGCGCGGGCCGCGGGTATGCCGATCCTTGTTTCGGCGGCCTGCAACCAAGCGGTGTCCCGGGCTGTGGCCCTGGCCGAGCGCAACGCGGCCAGAGCGGCCGGATCGATGCCGGCCAACATGCGCCAGGCGGTCGGGGCGGAGGCGACCGGGCCGAACACTTCTGCCTGGTCGCGCAGCAGGGCCAGATCGGAGATGGCCTCACCTCCGCCGGCGAGCATCACCGCCAGATCGACCGCGATCCTGCCGGGGTCGTGCCCGGTGCCGCGTGGCCGCAGTCGACGCAACGCGTCGGTGAAGGCCGCTGCCAGACCGGTGGCATCGGCGAGGTCGGCCAGCAGGCGGGAACCTGCGTGGCTGACCACCCCACGGCCGTCGGCCGAGACGACCAGTTTGGGACGCGACCCGGTAGTGTGCACGCAGAAAGTGCCTTCCTGCTGGGATGACAGAGACCTTAGACAAGCCTCATCTTCCCAGTTCAGAGGGCACTTTCGCGTTCCCGCTCAAGATCCGGACGCCACCGCAAACGAAACGCGGAGGCTAGCGCGCGGCGGAGTCATCTACTACCCGGCCTCGTCCTCGAACACAATGTAGGCGTAGCGCTCTGCCGCAAGGTTCTACCCGGGGCCAAGTGTCCTTCTTCCACGCCTCCGCCGGCTCGGCGTCCTGCTCGATGGCGCGCTGGGCTCGCTGCTGCCGCGACCTGCCAGATCGATACGACCTCGCAGTGATGCGGGAGGCGGTCGAGAATCGCGGTAGCCCCGCCAGGACCTCGTCACCCTCCGGCTGACCGGTTGCGACAACGGTTCGCTGGCCGCGCAAGCACGCCCGCGCCGCCAGCCGGCCGCCCCCACGCTCTGCATCTCGTGATCAAACCTCTCAAATGCGAGAGAATGTCGCACCCCTTGGGTCACCTGGTCAAGATGAGTCGGATCCTGGCCAAGATGAGTCGGAGTCGAGTGAGCAGATCTCGATAATCTCTTCGCGTCAATGCGGCAAGGGAACCAATCGGCGGTTGGCGAATCAGTCGAGCGACAAACATCCCCCCTCCCCCACCTGACTCGTATCGCCAACCGTGGACAACGATGTCCTACTTTGGGTGAAATCCCATCACGCCACCCGGCACAGAACAGTACAGTTATCGATGATTCCGATGCCATTGCCGTCGGCGCATGAAGACCTCACACGATGGCGGAATCGTTCTGCCGCAGGAGACAATTTGTCCATCAAATCAGTGGCACGTCCTCGGTCGGCCGTACGCTCGGCGCGCGTAGCCTGCGCGGTCATGGGAGTCGACGCGGTGGGGACGGGGTTTTTCCTGCCTGTTTCCGTGCTGTACCCGATGCGCGTCCTCGCTCTGTCTGAGGCCGTGACCGGCACGGTCTTGACCATCGCCACCTGCCTGACGCTGGCGTTACCGGCGCTGGTGGCGCTGACCACCAACGCCCTCGCCATGGCCATCGGCAACCGCTCCCCGCGGCCGGGGTGGCACCATCATTCACCCCGATCACGGAATGCAGTTCGGGTCCTGGGCATTCACTCAGCGCGCGAGGGCCTCCGGCCTGCTGCCCTCGATGGGCTCCATCGGCGACTGCGTGGACAACGCGATGATGAAGTCCTTCTGGGCCCGGGTCCAGGTCGAACTACTCAACCGCAGACGGTGGCGTACGCGTCTGGAGCTGTCCACCGCGCTCTTCGAGTACCTGGAAATCTTCCATAACCGACAGCGCAGGCACTCTGCGCTGGGCATGCTCAGCCCGGTGGAGTACGAACTCCGCACACCACCGGTAGCGTGAAACCAAGCAACTCGACTCCACCCAACTCGGGGCAGTCCGGAGTCTCCATTCGAACCGGCCCGGTTAACTCTGAACTCGGGGCGTTTCAGGGCCCCGTGTGGGAAACCCCGAACCGGGAACCGCCGTGCCCGAAGTGCGCGCCGGTTGCCCGAAACTGGCGCCAGAACTGGCCGAATGACTGCACCTCCCGTGAATTTCCACGGAGTTCGGGAATCCGGGGTGCCTGGTACGGGCTAGTGTCGCGTGAATGAAGTCCTTGGACGAAGAGTCGGAGTGCGGTTGAATGGCGTATGCCTGTTGCTGCGCCGTTGGTCGTGTCCGATGCGGA
>NZ_JBFAXL010000111.1:0-12918 GCF_040680795.1 Streptomyces sp. NPDC051976 | reverse complement strand
GGCCGCCCGCGCGGCTGCGGCGGCCCGGACGGCGCAGGCATGTCAGGTCGGTCGGTTGGTTCAGCCGTTGTACGGAGCGGTGACGTCCAAGACCCAGGTGATGCCGAAGCGGTCGGTGAGCATGCCGTACAGCGGCGCCCACTGCGCAGGCTCCAGCGGACGCACGATGGTCGAGCCCTCGGCGAACTTGCCCCACAGG
Source organism: Streptomyces sp. NPDC051976 (assembly GCF_040680795.1). NCBI lineage: Bacteria > Bacillati > Actinomycetota > Actinomycetes > Kitasatosporales > Streptomycetaceae > Streptomyces > Streptomyces sp. NPDC051976. The sequence goes on along the minus strand of NZ_JBFAXL010000111.1, from coordinate 12,719 downwards.
GCGCTGATCTCCTCGGCGTCGTCACCGCGTACGGAGACGAAGAACGGGCTCTCGCCCTGGTTCCAGGGCAGTTGCGACGGCACGTCGTAGGCCATGACGTGGAAGCCGTTGTCGCCGGCCACCTCGCCCCACATCACCCAGTCCGCCTCGCTCTCGTTCTGCTCGGCGCCCGCGTCCTTGTAGGTGACCGCGACAGTACGTCCGCCGAAGACGGACTGGTAGAAGTCCAGCGCCTCACGTGCGGTGCCCCGGAAGTTCAGGTGAGTGGTGGTCGTGACGGACATGACCTGCTCCTTGCTCGATGTGATGAATACACCGCCGACCGTCCCAGCTCCAGCGGCGGCTGCCGTGACCAGGAGCGATGCCTCCCGCAACGGCTCGTGTGCCACGATGGCAGAGGTAGAGGACAGGTTGTGTCCGGTACTCCAGGGAGTATGGGTGCCATGCACAAAACATCTGCCCGGCTGCTCGCGCTGCTCTCGCTACTTCAAACGCCCCGTGACTGGTCCGGCGATGATCTCGCCGAGCGGCTCGGCATCACGTCGCGCACGGTGCGGCGTGACATCGACCGCCTGCGCGAACTCGACTACCCAATCACGACCGTCAAGGGACCGGCCGGCGGTTACCGCCTGGAGGCCGGCACTCACCTGCCACCCATGCTGTTCGACGACGACCAGGCCGTCGCCCTGGCCGTCGCACTGCAGACCGCGGCCACCGGCACCACCGTCGCCGAAGACGCCACTCGCGCCCTGGCCACCCTCCACCAGGTCATGCCACCCCGCCTGTGCCACCGCATCGACCTGCTGCGCATCACCGCAGTCCCACCGCCCGCGGCCCGCGACACTCCTCGGGTCGACACCCAGGTCCTGGTCGACCTGAGCCGCGCCATCCACACCCGCGAGGAACTTCGCTTCGACTACGCCCGGGGTTCAAGCACCTCGGCCGACGACGTCCGCCGCGTAGAACCCCACCACCTGGTCACCTGGCGTCATCGCTGGTACCTCGTGGCCTGGGACCTCCACCGCGAGGACTGGCGTACCTTCCGCGTCGACCGCATCCGGCCCCGCACACCCACCGGCCCCCGCTTCACCCCTCGTGACCTCCCCGGCGGCACCGTCTCCACCTTCATCACCAGCCGATTCCGCGGCAACGACGGCACCACCACCGACTGGCCCTGCCAAGGCGAAGTCATCCTCCGCCTCCCGGCCGCCGATGTCGCACCCTTCGCCCAGGACGGAATCGTCGAGGAACTCGGCTCCCGTCACTGCCGGCTCATCCTCGGCTCCTGGTCATGGACCGGACTCGCCGCCGCCATCGGCCGCTTCGACACCAATATCGAAGTCATCGGCCCACCCCAACTGGCCACCGCCTTCGGGGACCTCGCCGCCCGCTACGCCCACGCCGCCCGCACCACAAGACCAGAGACCGGCCCGGCGCGGTGAGAACAGAACTCACCACGCCGCTCAAGCCCTCCGAACCTCCGGGGCCGACCCAACACTCAGTTACACGCGATCCGAGAGCAGGGAAGGGATTCGCATAAACGACCCCGCGCGAGCAAGATCAATCACGGGCCGCCGGACTCCCGCCGATCCCGGATTCGTTTGCAGAACCCGTTCTCTCTCAAAAGCGGGACGGACCCTCTTTTGAGACTTGCATTGTGCGAAAATCCGGGCCCATGACGGACCCTCAGCAGCCTGCCCCAACCGACCGGTCGGACGCGGACGACAGCACGACTGTCCGAAGTGTGACGCCGCCTTCCGCAGCTGCGGCAGGGCCTTGAGCTTGGTCCAACGCGTCGCGGGGCGGCAGGCCCCTTACCGTCTCGGTGAGTCGAGCATTGGGTTGCCGGCTGCCGGCCGAGCCGCGTAGACGCGGTCCCAGAAGGCGACCGCATCGGTGGTGCTCGTCAGGACTCCTTGTGTCGGTAGGCGCTCAGTCCTGCCAGGCGCACCACGACCTGACACGAAACCTTGCAGTAATGGCAAGAGGGAAAATGCTCGACCAGGCCCCGCACGTGACGCGCCGAGCCGTTCTCCGCCCGTGGGTTCATAGGTGCAGGGCACGAGACCTCAGCCCGGCGGGCCGACCACGAGCGACTCCGAGCGAGCGCGGGAGACACACGGCATGATGCTGTGGCTGCGCGTGCGCTCGTCCAGGACGTGGTCGCGGTGTTCCGGAGTGCCGTCGTGGAGCCGCAGCCTGCAGGTACCGCAGGTGCCGCTCTCGCAGGACGCGGCGACCTCGAGTCCTAGACCGCGCAGGGCGTCGAGGAGACTGCGGTTCGACGGGACCGTGACCTGCTGGCCCGTCGGTTGCCATGTCACGCGGAACGGAACGCCTGCCCCGGCCGTCGTGGAGACGCCGGTGAAGTCCTCGAAGTGGATGCGGCTGGGCCGCCAGTGCATGGTGAGTGCCCGGACGTCGTCCATGAGAGCCGTGCCGCCGCAGAAGTAGATCCGAGCATCGTCGTCGGGCTCGGCGAGCCACGGCCACAGATCGAGCCTGCCGCTTTCGTCGCTGGCGTGCAGGTGCAGGCCGGCGCCCGGATCGGCGCCGGGTGCGAACTCGTCGGCGAACGCGGCCTCGGCCAGGGTGCGCGTGAGATAGATCACGGTGACGCGTGGGTGTCCCGCTCGGCGCAGCGCGCGATACATCGCGCGGATCGGGGTGATGCCGATGCCGCCCGCGATGAGGACGTAGCGCTGCGCGGGCAGCAGTTCGAACGCGTTCGACGGCACCGCGACGTCGATCAGGTCGCCGGTCGCGGTGTCGTCGACGAGGCTCATCGAGCCACCGCGGCCCGTGGTCTCGCGGGAGACGGCGATGACGTAGCGGTCACGGTCGCCGGCGTCGCCGGCGAGTGAGTAGCTGCGCGTCGCCCCGCTGGGAGTGCGGACGTCGACGTGCGCACCGGGGGTGAAGGCGGGCAGGGCGTGACCGGCGGGATCGCGTAGGTCGAACCGGCAGATGTCCGGGGTGAGCATCCTCTTCCCTGCGATCCGCAGGGTGAGGTTCGGGATGGGCACGGGTCTCCTGTTCGAATCAGTCCGGGAGGTCGACATGGTCGCCGGGGCGGAGGGTGCCGCCGTGGACCACCTCGAGGTAGACGCCCATCTCGCTGTGGCCGTACTCGTGCTTCAACAGCTGTGGGATGAGGAGGTCGCGCCGGCCGGTGTGGGGGTCGACCTCCGTGGCTGCGCAACGGCGGGTGTTCAGCACTGCCCGCAGCGTCAGATCGCCAATGCGGACCTGCTTCCCCACGAGGTCGAGCTCGCAGAAGGGCGGGAGGCCGTCGACGTAGAGGTTGGCGCGGAACCGGCGCGGGTCGATCGCCATGCCGATCCGTTGCTCGAGGTCGCGCACCGAGGCCAAGTTGATCATCGAGATCGCGTTCATCATCGCGTCGGAGACGACCGAGACGTCGGTGAACCGACGCCCACCCCCGCGCGCCAGCACGGGCGCGTCGGCGGCGGCCCGGTCGAGGACCCTGGAGAAGAAGGAGCCCGCCCGCTCGGCGCCGTCGGCGGTGGTGAGGTCGGTGTCGAGCACGAGATGCCCGCGGACCCGGATCCGCAGGCGCCCGGTAGCGGGTTCCAGGTGGGTGTCAAGCCCGGCGAGGCGCTCGTCGCGAGCGAGGATGAAGAACTGGTCCTTGGGCAGGGCGCCGTCGTGGCCCGGTCGGTAGCGGCCCTCCGGCCGGGCGAGCGCGAGCACACGATCGTGCGGGAACCCGTGGCCAGGTTCGAGGTCGACCGAGTCGAGCGGCTGCCCGGTCAACCCCTTCACGGGGTAGACGTACAGCCGCACGACGGTGCCGGAGGCGGTCATGACGTCGCTGTCATCGGGCAGTCGCCTCGACCGGCACGCGGTCGCCGTCGCGGACCAGGAGCCCGGGGATGCCGCGCTCCGTGGCCGCACGCGCGAACCTGGCCTCGATGTCGGGCTGCTGGATGTAGAGCGGCGGATTGTGGAACTGTCCGTAGTGGACGGCGCAGACGGCCGCGGCCCCGAGCGCGGCGGCGGCCTCGACGCCCTGCTCGGGGGTCATGGTGACCGGCACGGTGGCCTCGTAGCCCTCGAACCGGGCGATCACGCCGTTGACCGGCACGAACGCGACATCGAACGGGCCGTGGTCGCGCGCGATCTGCCACCAGTTGCCGTGCCACATCGTGTCGCCGCAGTGGATGATGCGCCGGCCCGCGCCCTCGACGACCCACGCGACCTGCTTGGCATCGTCGCCGCGCCAGTCCAACGAGACGACCGGGGTGACGGTGAAGAGCCCGATGGTGCGCGGCTCGCCGAGCTGCTGCCCGACGGTCGCGGGCGTTAGCCCCGCCGCGTCGAGCTCGGCGAGGTGCGGGGCGTAGACGCCCACCGTCGAACTGGGGGACAGGCGTGAGAGCAGCTCGCGGTCGTAGTGGTCGGGGTGCATGTGGGTGAGCAGGACGTGCGTCCCGGGTGTCAGGTCCACGGGCAGGCCCGGCCACAGCGGCGCGCCGAGCACCGGCTCCAGCGGGATGAGGTTCTCGAGCGGATCGATCAGGATGCGGGTGTCGCCGAGCTGGATCTCGACGCCTGCCCAGGTCAGCTTACGCAGACTGAACGCCTCGGTGGTCGTGGTGGTCATGCTGGTCTCCTCGATGAGGTTTGGTCAGTGGGACGCGGTAGCGTGCGCGGCGCGTACGACGTCGGCCAGCGGCGTCGGTGGGGCACTGGTCAAGTCGGCGACCGCGGAGGACACCGTGGACAGGAACCCGCCGCGGGTGGCGGCGCCGAACGAGGTGATGAGCTGTGCCACCTCGGCGGGCAGGCCCGCCGCCGTCAGGCCCTGGACCGACGCGGCGTCGTCGACGTGCACGACCTCGACGTCACGGCCACCGATGCCGGCGGCGAGTGCCGCGAGGTGTTCGGCGGTGAGCGCCTCGGGGCCGGTGACGTCGTAGGCCACGTTCTCGTGTCCGTCCTGGACGAGCGCGGCGGCGGCCGTCGCCGCGCAGTCCTCGCGGGTGACGTAGGCGGTGGCGCCCGCGCCGGTGTTGGTGATGAGCAGGCCGGTCGCCGCGGCTTGGCTGAGCGCAGGTACCTGCATGTGCGCGTAGAGGTTGTTGCGCAGCGAGGTCCAGGCCATGCCGCTCTCGCGCAGCGCCTGCTCGGTTGCGGCGTGGTCGGCGACGACCAGCGCCGGGTTGGCGGGCACGGGCTCGGGCACGGAGGTGTAGACGACCCGGGCGACACCCGCGTCGGACGCCGCGGCGATGGCCGCACGGTGCCCGTCGAGCCGGGCGCCGATCGCGTCGGTGGACACGATGAGCAGGCGCTCGACGCCCGTGAACGCGGTGGCGAGGCTGCCGGGATCGGCGAAGTCCGCCTTGCGCACTGCGACGCCGCGGTCGGCGAGGTCGGACAGCGCAGCGGGGTTACGGCTGGTGAGCACGACCTCGCGCGGATCGGCGGTCCGCAGCACCAGCTCGGCGGTACGGCGCCCCAATCCACCGGAGGCTCCGGTGATCGCGATCGTCACGGCAGGTCCAATCCGTAGTCGATGTGATTACGAAAAAACCGTAGCTGCCGCAGATGCGATATGGCAACATTGGGCGTATGGCCAGGTCGACCAACACGCAGTTCGCCGTCGCCGTGCACGTGCTGACCTACCTCGCGGGCGACGTGGACGCTCCCGTGAGCTCCGAGGAGCTGTCGGGCAGCACCAACACCAACCCGGTGTACATCCGGCGCGCGCTCGGCCCGTTGCGTGAGGCCGGGCTGGTGCGGTCCCGGCCCGGCGTCCATGGCGGTTGGGAGCTCGCGGCCGACCCTCGGCAGATCTCGCTGGCCCAGGTGTGGGAGACCTTGCAGGGCTCGGAGCCGGTGCTCGGGCTGCACGGCCCCGCGCCGGACTGCGTCGTCGGTCGTGGAGTGCGGGACTCGCTCGTCGCTCTCGACCGGGCGGTCGCCGCGGCGGTGGGCACCGAGTTGGCGCACTACACGGTTCATGACGTCCTGAGCGGCCGGCTGCGCCTGGCTGAAGGCTTCCGTCAGGACTCCTGACGCCGGCATCGGCCGGTCGAGGCCCAAACGGCTGTTAATTTGCAACTATGGCGACTACAATATAGCGAAGTCGCTTCAGTTGCGATTGTTGTGGAGTGCCCAAGGGTGAAGGGAGGCCTCCGTGCGACTCGCTACGATCGATCACGGCGGCAGACCCACGCTGGTGGTGGCGACCTCGGATGACGAGGTCGCGGTCCTGCCCGAGCGGTTTGCCGACGTCGGGAGCATCAGCAGGGTGTCGGCGGAAGTCGGCGTGGCCGCAGCGAACGAGGCGTTGGCTGCAGGCGAGCGCCTCCCGACGGCCGATCTGACGTGGCTGCCGCCTGTCCTGCGGCCCGGCAAGATCGTGTGCGTCGCCCTGAACAACAGCGCGAACCCGCGACGCATTATCTCCGGACCGGCGACGCCCGCCATGTTCATCAAGCCGTCGTCGGCGCTCGTGGGGCATGGCAGGCCGGTGCGTCTGCGCCGCAGCGACGGGCGGGTGCACCCGGAGCCGGAGCTTGCCGTCGTCATCGGCGCAGGTGGCGGCGACATCGCCGAGAGCGACGCGCTGTCGCATGTCTTCGGCTACACGATCCTCAACGACATCACCGCACCCGACCTGCGCGCGGAGGACACGTTCCACTACCAAGCTGTCCATCCGTCGCCGGGCGGCGACGAGGTGCGCTACGTCGAGAGCTGGGTGAGCTATCCGGCCCGCTACAAGGGATCCGACACGTTCGGACCGCTCGGTCCGTGGGTCGTGACCACCGACGAGATCGCCGATCCGCACGCCCTTCGGATCACGTGCACCCATGACGGCAGGCTCGTCACCGACGACACCACCGCGAACCTCCGGTTCAGCGTCAGTGAGGTGATCGCCTTCGCCTCCCGGTACATGACGCTGGAGGCGGGCGACGTCATCGGCATGGGCACTGCCCTGCGCAGGTCGCCGCAGGGCGGGGCGGCTGTGCAGAACCTCGACCTCAACCGGCTCGGCGGCGAGGTGGCGGTCCAGATCGACGGGATCGGCACACTGGCGAACCCGGTGCAGTGGCGATGACGACGGATCTCGCAAGGGTGACGACGGTGGACCTCGCGACCCGTGCTGCGCTGGTGGACCTCAACGCCCGGTTCGCCTGGGCACTCGATCTGCACGACTGGGACGCGCTGCCCGACATCCTCGCCCCCGACTTGTACTACCTCAGCGGCGAGCGCGAGTTCCACGGCGCTGACGCCCTGATCGAGTCGTTCCGGGCCCGCGACGAGGCCAGGACGACCCGCCACGGTCTTGGCAACCTCCTGCTGACCGCCAGCGGCGACGGTGTGGTGACCGGCCGCGGAAGCTGGCACACCTTCGCCCGCAACGGAGCTGGGGCGGAGGGGGTGCCGCTGTACATGGTCGCCGACTTCCACGACACCTACGTCCATCACGACCCCGGCGCCTGGCGGATCGCGCGCCGAGTGATCGTCCCGGTGTTCCGGGACCGGACCCGAGCACCCGCAACGAAGGAGGACCAGGACCGATGAGCGATCGACCGGCACACGAGCTGGCACACCTGGGCGTGCACGGACTACACACCCCCGATCCGGCGCGCACCGTCGCCTACTTCGTCGACCTGCTGGGCATGGACGTGGTCGCGGTCGACGGGACGGCGACGTACCTGCGGGCGTTCGGCGACTACGAGGAATGGTCGCTGAAGGTGATCGGGTCCGACCGGGCCGGGCCGGAGTGGGTGTCCTGGCGGACCACCAGCGCGGAGGCGCTCGAGCGGCGAGTCTGCGGTCTCGAGCTGGCCGGGCATCCCGGCCGCTGGGTCCCCGCGGATCGTGGGATCGGCCCGTTCTACGAGTTCCACGACCCGGACGGGCACGTCTTCCGGCTCTACTACGACACGCGGCGCTATGTGGCGCCGCCGGACAAGCGGCCCGCCGTGCCGACGGGGTTCCAGGCCTACCCCGGGCGCGGGGCAGCCGTGCGGCGGCTCGACCACGTCAACCTGCTCGCGCGTGACGTTCGCGCCTGCCGGGAGTTCTGGGAGACCGGCTTCGGGCTGCGCACCTGGGAGATCGTGCGTCTGGCCGACGGGGTCGGTGAGTCGGCGGCGTGGATGAGCAGCAGCATCCAGGGGCACGAGCTGATCTACACCCAGGAGCGCACGAGCGCGAACGGCCGCCTGCACCACTTCGCTTATCTCGTCGACAGCCGTGAAGAGGTGCTGCGCGACGCCGACGTCCTCGCCGACGCCGGGATCCGCGTCGAGGCGGGGCCCTCCCGGCACACCGCGGTGCAGGGCTTCTACCTCTACACCCGCGAACCTGGAGGCAACCGCATCGAGATCGCCAACGGCGGCTACCTCATGTTCGCGCCCGACGCAGAGCCCTATGTCTGGAGCTACGAGGAGTACCGAGCCAAGCCCGGGTGGGGAGCTGCGCTGCCATCCGACTTCCACATCTACGGCACCCCAGACGTCGAAGGATAGGCAACGTGGACAACCAGGTCCGGCACCGCCTCACGACGCGGCCGCCCCAGTTCCTCGACGCCGCGCGACGCGCGTTCCACCGCAGGCTCACGACCGGCCCGCGTGCTGCTGCCGGTGACGTGCCGATGGTCGCCGGGGACGGTTCTCTGCTCGGACCGTTCGCGGTGATGGCAGTTGCGCCCGGGGTCGGCGACGCCGTGCAGGAGCTGGGCGCGACCATCCGCTATGCGACCAGGATGGAGCCCGCCACCCGCGAGGCGGCGATCCTGCTTGTGGCGGCCCACCACGGCAGCGCCTTCGAGTGGTCGGCCCACGAGCCGCCGGCCCGCAGGCTCGGATTCGACGACGGCGTGCTCGACGCCCTGCGCGTCGGTGGTGTGCCGGACGGCCTTCCCGAGCAGGCCAGGCAGGCTGTGCCCGCGGTGACCGCGATGCTGCGCTCGGGCAGGGTTGACGACGCGGAGTACGAGCGCGTCGCGGACGGCCTGGGTGAGGAGGTGCTGGCGGAGCTGGTCTGGCTGACCGGCTACTACTCGATGCTGGCGCTTGCGCTCGCGGTCTTCGCGCCGCCTGTCGGCAAGGGAACCGAGGGATGACCGACCTGTTCTATCTCAGCGCCGCGGAGGCGTTGCGGCTGTTTCGTGCGCGCGAGCTCTCGCCGCTGGAGCTGATGCGGGCTGTGGTCGAACGAGCGGAACGGACCGAGCCCGCCGTCAACGCGTTCGTCGAGACCATGACCGAGCACGCCCTGCGCGCGGCTGCTGCGGCCGAGCGCCGGTACCGGCCGGGTGGCGATCCCCGTCCGCTCGAAGGACTGCCTGTGGCCGCGAAGGAGAATCTCCCCATAGCCGGGCGGCCGCTCACCGACGGCACGCTGCTCGCCCCATCCCGGCGAGCAGGGGAGACAGCGATCGTGCTGACGCGCATCGAGGCTGCAGGTGGCATCCTGCACGCCCGGACCACCACCTCCGAGTTCTGCTGCATGCCGATGTCGCACACCCGCCGATGGGGCGTGACGCGCAACCCGTGGAATTTCTCCGCCGCTGTGGGCGGATCCTCCGGCGGATCGGCAGCCAGCCTCGCCGCAGGCACGAGCATGCTCGCCACCGGCACCGACATCGGAGGCTCCCTCCGCGCACCAGCCTCGTTCGCGGGCGTCGTCGCATTCAAACCGCCGCACGGCCGCAACCCGATCCTGCCCCCGGAAGGGCTCGACCCCTACCAGCACCACGGGCCCATGGCCCGGACGGTCGGCGACTGCATGCTCCTGCAGAGCGTGATGGCGGGGGAGGACCCGCGCGACCCGGCCTCGGGGCTGCCCGTCGCGGATCTCCGGGCTCGTGGGGGAGTACACGGGCTGCGCGTGGCATTCTGCGCGACCCCTGGTGACTTCCCCGTCGACTCGGAGGTCCGCGACGCCACCCGGGCCGCCGCGGAGTCGCTGCGCGCGGCCGGGGCCGTCATTGAGGAGATCGACATCCCGTGGCGGCTCGACGAGGTCAACCGGGCCCTGTGGGCGCACTTCGGCAACGAGCTGGCCACGCGCGTGCTCGAGCTCGACCGGCGGCAGCCCGGAGTGGTCTCGCCGTACACGCTCGCCTTCGCGCGTAAAGGCGTCGATGCGGCGCACCGTGTGGACAGCGCCACCGGTCAGGTGCTCGCCGCGTCGATCGGAGCCCGCCTCGACGCGATCTTCGGCCGGTTCGACGCGCTCGTCCTGCCCACGGTCGGGGCGACCGCTTTCGCTGCAGGTGAGGACTACACCGACACCCGGTTGACGGTCAACGGCATGGAACTCGACCACTTCGCCGACGCGTCGCTGACACCCGTATTCAACATCCACAGCACGCACCCGGTGGTCGCCGTCCCGTCCGGCTGGGCGTCGAACGGGGTACCGACCGGTGTCCAGGTCGCGGCGGCCCCGTACGACGACGGCACGGCCTTCCGGGTCGCTCTGGCGATCGAGGCGGCATTGGGAACCGGCTTCACCGGTGACCGCCGACCGGCACCGGCACCGGGTAGCTCTCCGGCGTAATCGGCCGCCGGTCGGAGCGATGGCAGCGTGCGTCTGTGGCCGGAACGCGGCCGCGACGGCCGCTCATGTATCCGCGTGTACGCCACACCACGCGGGCCGGCGATGCGGTTGTCAGCTGTGGCCGAGCCGTCGACCAGACCATCCGGTCAGCTCGTTCGCCGCGCTTGCCGACACGCCTGGGCCGTCCTGTCCTGATCAACTCCGAGTCGGCCCAGCAGCGGAGAGGACCTGCGGCTCAGTGGTGCCGACGGTCCGACTCGGGCGGCCCGAGGAGCGCAGGTCCACCGTGACGCGGCCGGGATCGTGGCCGGTGCCGCGTGGGCACAGTCTGCGCAGGGCGTTGGTGAAAGCGCCAGCCAGACCGGTGGCGTCGGCGAGATCAGCGAGCAGGCGGGATCCGGCGCGGCCGGCCACCCCGCGGCCGCCGGTCGTGACGGCAAGCCGGGGAGGTGACGGGTTAGTGCGCGCGAAGGGCGTTGTCAACTTTGACGGAGCGTCAGATAATCGCTAACGGCATGGTGCACGACAGGTGCGCCGACGGATGTTGCTGGCCGGCCGCCAACAGCACGTCGTAGCGATCGCTTCCCGCACGACGGTGGATCGTTACCCGCCGCCGCTCCCGGTGGGGGCGATGGCCGGGGCAATGCATGTGCACGTGTTGCCCGTGCTCGGGCAGACTGCGCGGATGAACGTTGCATCAGCCCGGCTGCCGCAGGAGCGGGCCCTCCGGCACGTCGCCTCCAGGGCGTCAGGGGATCCAGTCGACCCGGTGCTGCGTGTGACGCTGAACTTTCACCCGGATCGAATGGTGCTCGGCTGGCCGATCCTGCTCGCGATGGCTGCCGACGGCGTCTACCACTCGCAGTTCGTGACCGGGACAAGCAACGGTGGCCTGACGGCCCACCCCGGTGGTGACCGCTGGCGCTGGGAAAGCCGAATCTTTGACGGCGCGTATGACGATGCGGCCGCGCATGAGCGGCCTGTCTACGGGGCCCTGAACTTCCGGCGCAAGGCACTCGGCGGGGCGCCGCGGTTCGGGTCGGCGTACTTCCGGCTCACCGCTGACACGCTCTCCCGCACCACGTTCTGCTACCCGGACAGCTTCTTTGAACCGACGGCCTTCGGCGTCGCCGCGGGCATGTCTCTGGTGGAGTTGGCCCAGGCCGACAGCCAGGACGCGCTCGATGACTACATCGAGGCGCAGGTCCACGGGCCGCTTGTACTGGATCGCCACGTAGAGGCGTTGGTCTTGGACCCCAGCTATCGGGGCACGGAAGTGGAGGTGGCAGCCCGGCATCTGCCGTGCCCGCTCGAATGGCATCCGGGAGTGCGGATCAGCGTCGAAGAGCTTCTGGGCCACCCGGACTACCGCGGGCAGGAGTACGTCGACCTCGGCTGCGAGATGGCATCGGCCGGGTATCTAGATCCCTGGAACCTCGGGATCGCCGCACGCACCGGACGCTATGACCAGCAGGCGCTGAAGAAGGTGTGGCACTGTCTGGCCCGCTTCGGGACGCCCCCGCCGCAGCGCCCCTGAACAGCAGAGCGACCCGCGCTTCTACAAAATGCGCCCCCGCTCGGCGACTTTCCATCCCTGTGAGAGAGATCTTTCGAAGGTGCTTCCGGCAGGGGTTTTGGCTGGTGGGGAACGTGTGAAGAGCCGTACGGGTTGGGATGGTTGTGAAGCGATCCTTGGCCCGTATGGCTCTCTCGCATCGTATCTGCACGGGTATCTCGCGGGGTCGACTCGGTGCGCTCATCGCCGAGTTGGCGCCCGGGTGGACGGCGCAGCAGGACTGCCGGCTGCGGGAGCGCCGGGGTCATGACGGCTGCGCGCAGAAGGCGGCGGACCGGGCCATCAACTGGTCTTCACCGACCGGGTTATCGCGACCCTGGTGATCCTGCGGTTCCAGCTCCCGCACGCCGCCCTCGCCGTCTTCTACGGCGTCGACCGCTCCACCGTCACCCGGGCCGTCCACGAGATCCGCCCACTGCTCGCTGCCCGTGGCTTCGCGGTCCCCGGCGAGGCCGGGGTACGCCTGCATACCCTGGCCGACGTGTTCGCCTACGCCACCGCTAAGCCTCGATCCACCGACGTGGTGTGGGGAGGGATCTTGTGACCGGTTTCGAGTCGGTTTCAGGTCGGCGGTTGGGCGTGGGCAGGTTGTAGCCGC
>NZ_JBFAXL010000110.1:0-14313 GCF_040680795.1 Streptomyces sp. NPDC051976 | reverse complement strand
GTGGGCAAACGGCCCCGGAGCCCCTTCATGCCCATCACCGCAGGTCAGCCCGCAGATTCACCACCGCCGTATGCCCACCAACTGTCGAACTCGGGGATCGGCTCGCAGACCGCGGCCCTGCGCGCGCACGCCGCCGCCTCGCATCTTGAGCTGCCCGAGGAGTGGGTCTTCGAGGACGAGGGACACTCCAGGGCGACCCTGGTGCGGCCCGCACTGGAGCGACTGCGCGACCTTGTCGCCCAGGTCGGCGTGGATGTGGTGCTGTGTTACGCGCCGGACCGCCTGGCCCGCAAGTTCGCCTACCAGGCCCTGCTGATCGAGGAGTTCGCCCGCGCCGGCACCCGGGTGGAGTTCGGACGCGGCCCGCGCAGCGACACTCCCGAGGACCAGCTGATGGTCCAGTTCCAGGGCATGTTCGCCGAGTACGAGAAGGCCCAGCTGATGGAACGCTACCGGCGAGGGAAGACCTACCGGGCGCGCTCGGGGTCCATCAACGTGCTGGGCGGCGCCCGTTCGGATACCGATACCTGCGCAAGACCCCTGAATGCGGGGCCACTTACGAGATCGTCGAGCGACGCATGTCCAGGTGGGGACAGGTCAACGGACACTGACCCGGGGCTACTCTGTTGCCGACGCCATCGCCGACCCCCTCTCCAAGGCAGCCCACTCAAGACACGCGACCTCGTGTCGCACCTTCACCTGGGAAGTGCCTCTTTCCACGGCACGATCTGGACCCTCGACAAGGTCCTATCATTTCAGGTCAGGAGCACTTCTCGCGTTTATGATCAAGCCTCGGACAGGCAACCTCACAACAGCCTGAGGCTGAAGACGCCCTGCAGGACAAGGGTCATGCCCACCAGGGCCATGGCTGGTGGGCACGGCTGCCGCCATCATGTGGCGGCGGCAGCCGCTGAGCCTCTTCGGGGCGCCGACGGTGCGAAATCCGCTACTGGACTGTGGCCGTGAGGGTCACCTCGATGTTGCCCCGGGTGGCGTTGGAGTACGGGCACACCTCGTGCGTGGCCTTCGCCAACTGGTCGGCGGTGGACTGTTCCAGGCCGGGCAGGTGCGCCGTCAGCGACACGGCGAGGGTGAAACCGCCGGTGTCCAGCGCGAGCAGGCTGACCTTCGACTGAACAGTGGAGGCACCCAGCTTGACTCCCTGCTGTCCCGCGATCAGGCGCAGCCCGTTGTGGAAGCAGGCGGCGTATCCGGCGGCGAAGAGCTGCTCGGGGTTGGTCTTGTCGCCGCCGGGGCCGCCCATCTCCTTCGGAACGGCGAGGACCTCGTCCAACACGCCGTCCAGGGAATGGACTTCGCCGTTGCGGCCGTCGCCGGTCGACAGGGCCTCGGTGGTGTAGAGAGCAGACATGGTGGTTCCCTTTTCGTCAGTGTTACGAGGTGGAGAGATGCGGAAGGTGGAAAGACGTGGTGCGCTCAGCGGACGTTGACCTGGCGCAGCGTGAAGCCGTCGTTCGGTTGCCCCGCCAGGAGCGCGGCCAGGCCGCCGCTGAGTGCATAGGTCGTGCCCCGGGGGCCGGCTGTGACGGCGCTGGTGACCGGGTCGGTGACGCTGTCGGTGACCGTGACGGTGGCGGACTTCCAGTGGTGGGCGGGACGTACCCGCTGCACAACGGCGGCTTGACCAGACAGCAGTCCACTGCTGACCGCGGCGATCGATCCGTCCGGCAGGACCCGGATGCCCGCGGTGATCGTCTTGAGCCCAGTCGAGAGCTGCACCTTGGCGGCCTGTTCGGGGTGACCGACCGGCACCCGCACCAGGCTGCCGTCGGCCATCGCGACGATCAGGATGCTCCCGGGCATCCATGCGACGGCGCTCATGCCCACGTCGTTCAGGAAGCCCGGAATATCCAGCTTCCCGGCCAGCAGGTCGTCGCGCAGGAGGACGGAGGCCCGCCCCTCGCAGTCGATGCGGAAGATCGTCGGGGTCAGTTCGTCGACGACGTACGCCGTGCCGTCCGGAGCGATCGTCACGTCGGACACCAGATGCTGCTTGCCGTCGCTCGCGACCTTGTCCAGGTCGGCATACCAAAGCCGGCGTCCGCTGTCGGCGTCGTAACTCGCGACACCCGCGACCTGGAACCTGGTGGCAGGTGCGGAGCGGTCGGCAAGGCCGTAGTCCACGTCGGTGGCCAGGATCCGGTTCCGCTTGGAGTCCACTCGGACAGCCTGCACGGACACCAGGCCCTTGTCGTCGACGAGGGTACGCACCGTCCCGTCCTGGCCGACGGAGGAGATGGTGCTGTGCGCCAGCGAACCCACCACAAACTTCCGGGAGTCCGGATCGTAGTCCACGGAATGAGGGAAGACACCCGGCCCCCTGGCCTCGACGGTGGGCGCCGCCGGACGCGAAGCGCCATGGGTGGGCGTGCCAGCGTGTCGGCCGGGCGTGACTTGGGCGGCCGTGGCGCTGGTCAGCCCTGTGCCGAGAGCCGTCATGGCGGTGAGGACCACGGCGATCGCGGAATGCTTCAGTCTCATGGGTCGTGCTTCCTTCCGAAGGCGCGGTCCGGCCGGTGCGCCGGACATCGCGTGCGGGACATAGCGGGCGGGATGCCCTGCCCAAGTGGGTCGGGCCGAGCCGACGCCAGCGCCGCGTGGACGGCGAAGTCGCCGTACCGGCGTTCCGGGCCGGTGACGCCGGTCGGCCTCCGCCCGTGTTCCGTTCCGGGGGCCGGCCCTGCGTCCTGCTCGTGGCCCCGAGTGTGCTGGCGCTGGCCGCTCGCAGCCTGCCCCTGCCAGGGGCAGGCTGTCTGGCGTCCCAGTACTCGATACTCGGCGTGTGAACAAGAAGCCGCGGCTGGGGAGTCCCTGAAGATGCGCCGGTCGCAGTTGCGGCCGGCGGCGTGGGACTCCCGGATTTCGGAGAGCGCTGTCGCGTGCCGGGTCTACGCCGTGACGAACTGGCGCAGCTCGCCAGCGTGGGCCTCGGCCGCAGGACGGGCGGTGGAGTTGCCCAGGCGACTCAGCTCGGCTCTGTCGGTGACCTTGATGGTTGAGGACAACTGCCGAGGGTGCGCCAGGACTTGACCGGGGTCTCGTTTCTGGCCCAGGAAGGTCTGGAAGGCAGTTGGTGGTCCCGGCGAAGAGGGATCCCCGGTCGCTGACTGGCCTCTGAGTCGTTCGATGATCACCGCGATGACCGTGAGGACGTGTTGCAGGTGGGCTTTCGGCTGTCCTCGGTAGAGGCAGTGGCGCATGCCGTGTCGGTCGGCGAACTCGGCGATGGTGCCCGCGACTCCGGAGCGGACTCTTCCGGCCGGGTGTCTGCTGCTCGGCCCGGACGCGGAGTTGCAGGTCACCGAGTTGTCGCGGGGGAAACCCCACGGTGCCGGGCACTGCCGGCGGAGGCGGTGCAGCGGGTGCGGGCTGGGCAGGGGCGGCACTGGATCTTGGTGAACCGGGGTGCGGCGGTGGGCGAGGAGGTCGGGTAAGGGCCGTGCCAGCCCGCGCTGACCTGACCCTGGGGGCGGGTGACCTGGCGGCGGTCGAAGTCGATGTGGAAGTCGTCCCTGTCGAAGCCTTCGCCTCGGCGTTGGGGCCGGTGGGGTTGCCCGGCAGTGCGCCGCTGACGGTGATCTGGTGTTCGCGGGTGGCGCCTTCCAGGTGGACCAGAGAGGTGTAGGCCGCCGTCGACGAGGTGCTCGGCGGGCAGCAGCCCTCGACGAGCCAGGCGGGTGTGGATGCCGGGCAGGGCCCGGGCGTCGTTCGTGGCGGCTGATGTGGTGGCCACGTCCGTGATCACGTTGGCGCTGTCGGCACGAGCGCGGCATCGACCGTCTCGAACGGCACAGGTGCGTCAACTCGCCTAGATGGCCCGCAGCATAGAGACCAGTAGCTACCGAGATGATGAGCACGGGAGGAGACCTTCACGGGGCCGCGGCATCGACGACCAATGCGGCACCCTTGGTGGCGTTCTTCCTGGTCGTCAGCATGACCCTGCTGCTGTGCTTGCTGTTCGGCGCCGACTCGGAGGGGATTGACGATCTCTATGTGGCCGGGCGTTCAGTGCGACCGTGGCGGAACGCGCTGGCACTGACTGGCGATGCCATCTCGATCCTGGTCCTGCTTAGCCTTGATCCACCGAGGGCCAGTAGTGCTCGTGCGCCGGGGTGGAATCGCTGCTGGACGATGGACGTCGTGTAGAGCACGGTGTTGAGCCGCCGGTTGCCGCCTCGGTGCAGTCGGTAGCGTTCCTTGTCGGAGGAGTAGACCGGGATCGGGGCGGTCCCGGTGTAGCGGGCAAGCTTTGCTGAGCTGGTGAAACGGGTGATGTCACCGATCTCGGCGAGGAGGACCGCCGCAGAGACGTGGCTGATCCCTGTGATCTCCAGGAGCGCGGGTGCCAGCGGGGTGACCAGTTCCCGGATCGTGGTTTCGAGTCCGCGGACACGTTTGTTCAGCCCGTCGGTCAGTAACCGCGCGACACCGGGCAGATGCCCGGTGTCCCGTCCCACGATCAGGCCGAACTCGCCGCGGCCCGCAAGCGGCACGGCGGGTGGAGGCCGAACTGGCCGTCCACCGCCGTGCCGCCGAATTGCTGGGCGAGGCGACCTCCCCAAAAGGCGGTTCGAAGCCATCCGCGTGATGGCGGGCGAGGGGCATTCCGTCGAGCGGGCCTGCCGGGTGCTGCACGTGGCGGAGTCCGCTACTACGCCTGGCTCACCGAGGCCATCATCGGCATCCATGCCGCCTCTCGCGGCACCTACGCCTTCCGCCGCGTGCACGCCGAACTCATCCTGGGATCAGGCATCCACGTCCACCACGGCCGTGGAGTGTCAGCGAGTCGGCGACTGGGCCGCCGCGAACAACGTCGAGATCGCCTACACCCCGACTAACAGCTCGTGGCTCAACCGCATCGAGGCCCAGTTCAGCACCCTGCGCTACTTCGCCCTCGACGGGACCGACCACGCCACCCACAGGAACAGGGCAGCATGATCCGCCGCTACCTCATCTGGCGGGACAAGAACCCCGCCGACAAGTGTCTCACTGCCCTCGTCCACGGGGCGGACGCCGCCTGACCCGCGCCGCCAGCGTCTGTCTTGGGTCGTCAGGTCCGGGTCGGTGGCGCACTCATCGCTGCCGTCAGGAACGTGATCGCCCATCGCCGGGCCGCCTCGCCCGCTACCGGGGACGTGCAGCCTGGGGAGGGCTGCTGGTGGACCTCGAGGCGGTCGACGGCCGTCACGGTAAGGATCCCCCGCATCCGGAACCACAGCTCCTCCGGGGAAAGGCCGGGCAGTACGCGCGCGAAGGCTGCGAAGTAGCGCTCGCGGACCGTGTCCTGGCCCGGGCCGGTCCAGCTCCGTGCCTCCTCGGCCGGGTCGCTGAGGATCGTCATGATCAGCCGGGACGTCCGGGCGCCGCCCTCGTCGCCGGCGGGCATCTCGTCGAACAGCGGCCCCGCGAATGCCTCCACCAGTTCGCTGACCAATGGGTCGGGGGCCCGAGCGAGCAATTTGTCGAGCCCTGCGCCCTGGGCAGCGTTGATGGGCTCGATCACGCGGCGGGCGACCGCGGCCATCAGCTCCGCCTTCGACCCGAAGTGGTAGCCGACGGCGGCCAGGTTTGCTCCGGCGAGTTTGGTGATCGCGCGGACCGAGGTGCCGCGGTATCCGTGCTCGGCGAAGAGGTGCTCGGCCGCGTCGAGGAGCTGGGTGCGGGTGTCTGGGGTCGCCACACGAGGGACTCTACATATGTTTGAATGAAACGAACGTATGATTCAATCGAACGTTTGAAAGAAGGCTGTCATGAAGCTGCTCGTGTACGGCGCCGGGGTTTGCGGCAGCCTGTTCGCCGCCCGCATGCATGAGGCCGGCCACGACGTCTCGCTCCTCGCCCGGGGTGGGCGCCTGACCGCTCTGCGCCGGCACGGCGTGCAGCTCGCCGAGGGAGACAGCCCAGCTGTCAGGCGGGTACCGGTACCGGTGATCGAGCACCCGGGCAGCGAGTACGACCTGATCACCGTCTTCGTCCGCACCCACCAGGTGGACGCGGTGCTGGAATCACTCGCCGGCGTCCAAGGTGACGTGCTGTTCCTGCTCAACTGGGCAGCCGGCCCAAAGACGCTGGGCGCGGTGATCGGCCACGAACGAGTGCTGCTCGGCTTCCCCATGACGGGCGGCACGATGGACGGCGACGTGATCCGCTACCGCAAGAGCAGTTTCATCACCCGGCGGGTCGCGATGCCGATCGGCGAGCCCCACGGCCGCACCACCCCCCGACTGGAACGGATCGTGGAGACGTTCCGTACCGCCGGGATCAACGCCAAGGCCGAGCCGCAGATGGACGCCTGGCTCAGGACGCACGCCGCATTCGAGGTGCCGCTCGGACAGGCGGTACACGCGGCGGGCGGCCCGGTAGCGCTGGCCGACGACCCGGACGCGGTCCGCGGCATGCTTCACCTCATGCGGCAGAACCTCGCCGCGATGGGGACGCCGCCGGTACCTCGCGCGTTCGCCGCGTTGCGGGCGCTGCCGCAAGGGCTCCTCGTGGCCGTGCTCCGGCGCTTCCTGAAGAGCCCGACGGCCGTGCACAGCGGACTCAACGACCCCTCGCCTGCCACGGCGGCCGAACTCGAGCGGCTGACCGAACAGCTCCGCGCCCCTGCGAGAGCCCGCTAGCCTCAGTACCGGGACTCTGTTGGCGATCTTGTGAGGGGTGCTGACAAGTCGTCTGTTCGGCGGTTTGCTGAAGTTGGGCGGGGTGGTTCCGGGGAGAGGGCCGGAGATGTCCTTGCGGGCCAGGAGTTACCAGCGGATTCCGACGCGGACGGTGGTGACGGCGTGGGCGGCGTGTCCGAAGGGCACGCCGGCAACGCTGATGCGTGACCGGTTGGATGTGGTGTTCGAGGACGAGGAGTTCGCGGACCTGTATCCGAAGGACGGGCGGCCGGGACTGTCGCCGGGTCAGTTGGCGCTGGTGTCGGTGCTGCAGTTCGCGGAGAACCTGTCGGACCGCGCGGCCGCGAACGCGGTCCGCACCAGGATCGACTGGAAATACGCGCTGGGCCTGGAACTGGACGATCCCGGCTTCGACCACTCGGCTGTGCGAGTTCCGGGCCCGGCTGGCCGACGGGGACGCCGCGGACGGGCTGCTGCAGGTGATGCTGCACCGGCTGACCGAGGCCGGGCTACTGAAGTGCGGTGGCCGGCAGCGGACCGACGCGACGCACGTGCTCGCGGCGGTGCGCACGCTCAGCCGACTGGAGCTGGTCGGCGAGAGCCCGCGGGCCGCACTCGAACAGCTCGCCCAGACGGCGTCGGACTGGCTTGTGCCCTTGGTGGAGCCGGAGTGGGACAAGCGCTACGGGCGCAAGGTCGAAATCGGCAAGGTCCCCGGCGGGAAAGCCGGGGCCACCGCCCTGGCCGAGGCCTTCGGCCGCGACGGGCAGAAGATCCTGGCCGCCGCGTGGGCGGCCGACGCCCCGCCCCGGCTCCGGCTGCTGGCGCAGGTGGAGGTCCTGCGGCAGGTCTGGGTGCACCACTACTACTGGGATCCTCGCGGACGGCTGCGCTGGCGCGACGGCCACGCACTGCCGCCCGCGTCGCTGCGCTTCGACTCCCCGTACGACACCGACGCGCACTACTGCGTCAAAAGGGATACGGCCTGGTCCGGCTACCGCACCCACTTCACCGAAACGTGCACGTCAGACATGCCCGAAGTGGTCGTACACGTGGCCACCACGATCGCCCCGGTCCAGGACCGCGAACTCACCGACCAGATCCACGACGACCTCGCGGCGATCAACTTGACCCCGGCCGAGCACGCGGTCGACGCCGCCTACATCAGCCCCGCGCGGATCGAACGCGCCCAGCGGGTGCACGGCATCACCCTGCTCGGCCCGGTCGTGCCCGACCACAGCCACCAGGCCAAAAGCGGTGCCGGCTTCGACAAGGCCGCCTTCGCCATCGACTGGGACCACCGCCAGGCCACCTGCCCCCAAGGCAACCTCAGCCGCGAATGGCGGCCCCTGCACATCAGCGGCCACGACTACATCCAGGTCAAGTTCGACAAGGCCACCTGCCTGGCCTGCCCCGTCCGCCCGCAATGCACCGACGCCGTCAACGGTCCGCGCTCGCTCGCGCTGCTGCCCACCCGCGAACTGCACGAGATCCAGCAGCGCAACCGCCTGGACCAGCACACCCAGGACTGGCAACGGCGCTACGCGATCCGCGCCGGCATCGAAGCCACCCTCTCCCAGAACGTCCGCACCTGCGGCCTGCGCCGAACCCGCTACCGAGGCCTGCCCAAAACGCACGTCCAGCACGTACTAACCGGCCTGGCCTGCAACGTCACCCGCATCGCCGACTGGATCGCCGACCCAGCCCGCCCCCGGCGGGCACCCAGCCACTTCCACGCCCTCTGCACCGCCACCGGCTGACCCCGACAAGATCGCCAACAGAGTCACGGTATTGAGCTTAGGACGTCTGGCTCCCCCAGGCCCCCGACGTCACGGTCAGCGCCGTGTGATCAGTTCCAACCGTTATCGTCCCAGGACTTGATCAAGTTCCCTGGGGTTCGGGGTTGTTGGTGATGCCCAGGACCGGGAGTGCTCGCTCTGGTTGGTCGCGGATCGCCCGTGTGGTCTTGGCGAGGTTGCCGACACCGAGGGTTTTCAGCAGGCCGATGGCGAGGTTGCGGAAGTTCGCCGTGGCGCGGGGGTGCGGTTCCGGTGTAGACGGTGGAGGCGTCCTCGGCGAAGGTGACGTCTCTGACATGGTGCAGGGCCTCCACGGACCAGTGCCCTCGGACTGCGCCGGCCAGTTCGGCCGGGGCTGTCTGATGGGCGTCGAGGCTGGTGACGACGTAGACCGTCTCCCGTGTCTGCCGGTGGCCGGTCGCGGCCGCGACCGGCGACTTCCGGGTGACTGCGGCGTACGGCGCGAGTCCCGTGCGGGCGGCCGGCCAGGACCGCCCGGGCACCGGCGAGGTTCGCCGGTGCGCGCTCTGCTCGGGCGACACGGAACGGCTGCGGGCGGAGGACTCCCCGACCGCCGCCGTTTCGTGCCGGCGCGGTCGTGCGCCGGCACGGCCTCAGCCGCCCGGCCGGTCCGAGACGGTCCCCGTGCCGTAACCCTGGGCCGTGACCTCCAACTCCGCGGCGGTCCACCGGCCGGAGTCGGGGCAGGAGAGCGTCACCGTGCGCTGCTCGCCGGGCAGCAGCCACAGGTAGTTCTCCGAGTACCGCGCGGGCAGTACGCGCTGCTTGGTGCGGTGGCTGCGCAGCGACAGCCGCACCATCGGCGCGACGGCGGTCCCGGCGTTGCGTACGGCGAGGACGCTCGTCAGCCGACCGTGGCGCGCCGTGACCCGGCTCCTGGTCAGGCGCAGGTCGGCACCGGACAGCCTGTTCAGCGCCTGCAGGTCGGCGGGCCGGTCGCTGCGCCAGTAGGTGTTCTCCGATACGACGGTCCCGTCGGCCGCGCTCAGCCGAAGCCGCACCAGGTGCACACCGCTGCCCGCGGTGACCGTGAACGCAGCGGCGGTCCCCGACGCGGGGACGTCGACGGTCTGCCGCTGCGGGGCGGCAAGCCGGCGCCCTGACAGGTCCAGCACCTCGGCCGTGACGAGCGCGCCGTGCAGGGCCTCCGGGGTGTGGTTGACGGCAAGCACGTCCCAACTAAGCGGATCCGCCTGGACGTGCAGCGCCTCGCAGCCGCTGCGGGCCCCGTAGTAACTGCCGTTGACGTCGAGGTCGTAGTCGTACGTCTGCCAGACCGTGCTGTGCCAGGCGGGATTGGACATCCACAGCAGCAGACCGCTGGCGTCCTTCCACAGATTGGCGTTCCACGCCTCGAACATCGCCCGCATCGACTCGAAGTTGACGAACTGCGCCTTGGCCGCGAACTCATCGAGCGACGAGGACTCGCCCAGCCGCTCGTCGATCGCCGCCTTGTAGTTCTGCGGGTACTGGTTCCCCTTGGTCGACCAGTCGTGGTAATTCCAGACCGTGCTGATCGGCCAGCCGTCCCCGTCGCCGACGAGATTGTGCATGCTCTCGGCCACCGACACCGTCGGGATGCCGATCTCGGTGTGGAAGCCGAACCTGCCGGCGCCGTAGGTCTGCGCCGAGTAGTACTGCTTCGGGTCGATCCAGGCGTACGGGCCGCCGCCGCTGACCACGCCGCCCGCGGAGTTGCTGACGTAGCGCACACCCGGGTGCTCGGCGGCCACCGCGTCGTGGGCGCCCTGGTCGATCTCTCCCGACGGGGTCCCCTCGTTGGCGCCGCACCACACGGCGATACACGGGTGCGACCGGTAGCGCAGGATCGTGTCGCGCACCTGTCCCAGATACAGGGCGTGGTTCGGCGGGTCCAGGAACCACGCATTCCAGAAGTCGTTCCACACCAGCAACCCGTTCTCATCACAACGGGCGAAGAACTCCTCGCGGTTGCTGCTGCCGAGCCAGTTGCGGATCATCGTGAAGTTCATGTCGCGGTGCATCCCGACGACGGCCTCCATGCGGCCGCCGCCCATGCGGCGCAGCAACTCGTCCCAACCCCAGTTGCCACCGCGGCACATGACCCGCACGCCGTTGACGCTGATCTGCAGCTGGTGCGGCCGGTTGTCGACTGCCAGCACATCCTGCCAGGTGCTGCCGTCGTCGGAGACCTGCACCGTGAACGTAAACGCGTAGGCCGTCTCCCAGACCAGGGTGAGCCGGTCGAAGGACCGGCTCCGGCCGAGGTCCACCTGGATCCACTGGTCGTCCCTGTAGTCGGACGACCAGCGGGTCTGCGGGTCGCCGTCGACCGCGTTGCCCGGGGTATTGGAGGGGTTGTCGTCGGAGGAGGCGGTGGCCGCGCCGTGCAGGGCGAGGTCCGTGCCCGGGTCGGCGCTGTCCAGCACCGACAGCGTCCACAGGGAAATGCCGAAGCCCGTGGCGCGCTTGCCGCCCTGGATGCGAACGTAGCGGGCCTGCTGCGCGGGGATGTCCACCGTCTGCTCAGCGTGGTTGGCGCCCGGCGCAAAGGTGATCGGGTTCCCCGACGCATACGACAGCTCCCGCAGGCCCACCCGCACCCTGCGCGCGTCGCTGATGGCGCCGTCGACCTCGGCGGTCACCCGCAGATCGTGCAGGGCCGGCTCACCGTAGCCGTTGGGCCACCACAGCCGCGGGTTCTTCAGCCGCAGCGCCGGGAAGTCGCCGGGGGCGAACACCGCGTCGACGCTCATCCCTGCACCGACCTGCACGTCCTTGCGGACACGGATTCCGCTCAGCCGGGCCTCGACGGTCACCGTGCGGGCGGTCGACGCGGCGTTGCGGACCGGCACCGTCAGAGTCACCTCGCCGCTCGACCGGTCCGGCGAGGCCGGCAGCACGGTGTCGACGCGGACGTCACCGATGACGGCGTCGCCGGTGGCGCGCAGCCGTACGTGGTTCCAGATGCCCATCACACGGTCACGCACCGCAGGCATCCAGTCCCAGCCCGAAACCGCCAGCAAGCCAGGACTGTTGAGCATCATGACGGCGGAGCCGGCGTCGGCGTAGGAGCTGCCGTCGGCGCCCTTGTCGCCAGGGTTGCCGGGGTAGGGCATCGGGTCGTTGCGCACGGCCAGCACGTGTTCCTTGCCGTCGGCCAGCGCCGCGGTGACATCGAGAGCGGTGCGCGCGGTCGGGTGCGCCAGCTCGCCGGCCCTGGTGCCGTCGAGCCAGATCTCCGCCTGGTGGTTGACGCCATCCAGCTCCAGCCACACCCGGTCGCAGCCCTGCCCGCCGAAGCCCCGCGGCAGGTCGAACGTGCGGCGGTACCACCAGGAGTTGCGGCTCAGGGCCTCGGGCACGAGGAGGTTGCCGAAGCCGCTCACCGGGTCGGGCAGGTGTCCCTCGGCGACCAGGGACGCCAGGATCGTGCCGGGCACCTGAGCTCGCAGCCAGCGCGAGGTGTCCACACCGGGGGTTGAGACGACCGCTCCGTCCTCGGTGCCGGCGAACTCCTCGAGCGTGAGGTTCCAACCCGACTCGATCGCCACCGTGCCGTCGTCCGACATTTCCAGCGCGGGCACCGGCTGGGCGCCGCTGGTCCACTCGGTCCAACCGCCGGCGGTCGGGCGGTGCCCGAGCGCGGTGCCCAGCACCTGGAAGGAGTTCAGGCCCAGTGGGTTGGGGTTGGACAGCGCGGTGCCGACCAAGCGGATCCAGCGGGTGGTGACCGGCGCGTCCAGGACCACCTCGACACTGCCGCCGGTGCTCGTCGTGCCCTCGTGGATCTTCGTCCACTCCTCGCCGTCCGGCGACACTTCGATCCTGAACGCCGTGGCGTAGCTGGACAGCACTTCCCAACCGGTCGTGCCGGTGCGGGGGTTGACGTCATGGGCGGGCTTGAAGACCGTGTCGCCCTCGGCGGCCTCGAAGACCAGCACGACCGAGGTGACCCGGCAGGATCCCTCCAGGTCGACCGCGATCCACTGCGGACCGTCGTTGTCCGCTGCCCGCCAGCCGCTGCCCTTGGGGCCCGACTGCGCCATGCGGTCCACGGCGAAGGAGCCCGGCGCGGGGCCGTACGCGGTCGAGGAGACCGTCACGGGCCGGTAGAGCGCCAAGTCGGCTCCCGTGCCTTGGCCGCCCGGCCCCGCGGACCCGGCCGCGGCGACGGCCCGGTCGGCGAAGGCACCAGTCAGGCTCACGCCGGCGAGCACGGCGCCCCCCGAACGCAGCATGGTACGGCGAGAAGGACCGGCGGTCGGATCTCTGTCCTCGGTGATGCCGTCGGGCATGAATACTCCTTGGTCATAACGCGCAGAGCGGGTCGTGGGGGGACTTGGCGGGTGCGCCCGCGACGATGTGACATCGTTGTCACTTTCGAGTGCGACCATGTTGGTTGCCCATCCCTGCGACGTCAAGACCCGGGTGAGTACGAGGGGCCGAGCCGCCGTCAGGGCGTCAGCCGTCCGGTTCCGCCTGGTGACCGCGGTCGACCGTGCCGTCTCGATCCGGCCGGAACCACGGTCGCCCGCGCCGGGCGGCCGGGCCTCCCTTCTCAGGTGCGGCCTGTGCGGCCTCGTGGAACGCGGCGCGGATGGGCGTTCTTCCGCGAGCCCGGGCGCAGCCTCTCCGGCAGTGTCGCCGAGAAGAACGCCGCCTCCTCACGGGACGACCACTCGCGCGAGGTCCGCCGTACCGGACGTCCCGGCGAGCATGGTGTCGAGGCGGGTGTCCGGTCCCGTCGACCGCCCCCGCCTCGGTGAGTTCGTCGGCGGCGGGGCAACCGGGCCTCCCACTGCCGCGGAACGGCGGGGGGTGCCCCTACGTCTTTGGTCAAGGTGGTCGGGTCTGGAGCAATTGTCAAGATCTGTGGATGAGACCGATGAGCTGGTAGTCCTCGGTACTGTGGGCTCGGGCCGTGACTGGCGCTGAGGTGGAGTACCACCGGGGAGCGGCCTGACGCCTCGTCGATGCTGTGCGCCTGGGCACCTCACTGTGGAGCTCAGGAGTGGCACGTGATGGAGACCCAGCAGGCGCGGCCGATGGATGGTACGGATCTCGCCCGCCGAATGACCGAGACCAGCGCGGCGGCCGCTGAGGATCTTCGTCGGCGGACGGGGGTGTCCCCGTGTCTGGCGACTGTACTGGTAGGAGATGACCCGGCCTCGGTCACCTATGTCCGGATGAAGCAGGCCCGTTGCGCGAAGGCGGGCATCCGCTCGCGACACGTGCCGCTGCCTGCCTCTGTGAGCACCAGCGGCCTGGTGGAGGCCGTCACCGCGCTGTCCGAGGATCCGGATGTGCACGGCATCCTGCTCCAGCACCCGGTGGGCGCGCACATCGATGAGCGCGCCGCCTTCGAGGCGATCGCCCCCGGGAAAGACGTCGACGGAGTCACCATGCGCTCCTTCGCGGCGATGGGGTTCGGCCTGCCCGGCTTCGTCTCGTGCACGCCCGGAGGGATCATGCGTCTGCTGGACGAGTACGACGTCGACCTCACCGGGAAGCACGCCGTCGTGGTGGGACGCAGCCCCATTCTCGGCAAGCCCGTCGGCATGCTCCTGCTCGGGCAGGACGCCACGGTGACTTACTGTCATTCCCGCACAGTCGATCTGCCCTCGATCGTTCGCGAGGCGGACATCCTGGTCGCCGCGGTTGGCCGGCCGCGCTTCATCAACGGGGCGGACATCAAGCCCGGAGCCGTGGTGATCGACGCTGGATACAACCCGGGCAACGTCGGGGACGTCGATTTCGACACCGCTCGGCAGGGGCGAGCCTGATCACTCCTGTCCCCGGCGGTGTCGGTCCCATGACCATCGCTGTCCTCCTTGCACAGACCGTCGACGCGGCAGCGCATCAGCTCA
>NZ_JBFAXL010000109.1:0-15020 GCF_040680795.1 Streptomyces sp. NPDC051976 | reverse complement strand
CCTCCTCACCAACCAAATCAACGGCACCAACCCCACCCCCAAAGAACTCCTCCACGAACCCGAACTCGTCGTCCGCCACTCCACCGCCCCCGCCCCGTCACGGCAGTAGGACGCCCTGGACCAAGTCCGGCGCAGCTCAGCGGTAGCGCGCCCCGGGCTCCGGAATATCGAGCAAGAAACCGACCGAAAAGCTTGACCGTATTCACCGGCGGTTGCCGTGTCCTCGCCTGATTGCCGCCATCCGCACAGGTCAACTCCCTTGTCAGGGGCGGCAGGCGAATTCCGTACGGTGAAGGTGGCATTCGGCGGGATTGCTCTCGCGCGTTGCACCGGGGTTAACGCGGGGCTACGGTGCGGCTCACTCAGGCCACCCCCCTCCTGCTGCGGAGCCCATTCATGCCCGAAACATCCCGGGTCACACGTCTGCCCAGAACCGCACCGGCCGCGATAATCGCTCTGCTCGCCGTGCTGGCCGCCCTCGTCTGCTGGACCGCCCTGCGCGCCTCGGCATCCACCACCGGCACCGTCTACGAAGCGGAGTCGGCCGCACTGTCCGGCGGCGCCGTGGCCTCCGCCGATCACACCGGCTTCACCGGCAGCGGCTTCGTCGGCGGCTACACCGACACGAACAAGGGCACCGCCGCGACCACCTTCCCCGTGACCGCCGCCAGCGGCGGCGGCTACGTCTCCACCCTGCGCTACGCCAACGGCACAACTGCCGCACAGACCCTGTCCGTCTACGTCAACGGCGCCAAGGTCACCCAGATCTCGCTGCCAGCGACCGCCGACTGGAACACCTGGGGCACCTTCGCCATCCCCCTCACGTTGATCGCGGGCAGTGACACCGTCGCGTACCGCTTCGACAGCGGCGACAGCGGCAACGTCAATCTCGACAACATCACCCTCGCCGGTGTCCCGGCCCCGGCCGACGGGCAGTACGAGGCCGAGTCGGCGGCGCTGTCCGGTGGGACCGTGGTCGCCTCCGACCACACCGGCTTCACGGGCAGCGGTTTCGTCGGCGGTTACACCGACGGCAACAAGGGCGCCGCCGCGACCACTTTCTCCGTGACGGCCGCGAGCGCCGGCAGCGCGCCGGTCGCCCTGCGCTACGCCAACGGCACCGGGTCCACCCGCACCCTGTCGGTCTACGTCAACGACACCAAGGCCTTCACCACGTCGCTGCCCGCGACCGCCGACTGGAACACCTGGGCCTCCGTCACCGAGAG
Source organism: Streptomyces sp. NPDC051976 (assembly GCF_040680795.1). Taxonomy (NCBI): domain Bacteria; kingdom Bacillati; phylum Actinomycetota; class Actinomycetes; order Kitasatosporales; family Streptomycetaceae; genus Streptomyces; species Streptomyces sp. NPDC051976. Next base: position 13,794 of record NZ_JBFAXL010000109.1, on the reverse strand, counting down.
CCTGACGCTGAAGTCCGGCGCCAACACCGTCGCGTACCGCTTCGACAGCTCCGATAACGGCAACGTCAACATCGACAGCATCACCGTCGGCACCACGACCACCACCCCGCCGACGACACCTCCCACCACGCCTCCGGCCGGTGACGGCCAGACGTACGACGCGGCCACCTCGTTCTTCACCGGCGGCCCCTCGGTCGGCACCTCGATCTCCGGCTACGCCGGCAGCGGCTATCTGACCGGCTTCACCGCCCAGGGCGCCCAGACGCAGATCGACACCGCCGTCCCGTCGGCGGGTACGTACTCCGTCTCCGTCGCGTACGCCAATTCCAGCGGCTCCGCCCAGACCCTCTCGCTCTACCTCAACGGCATCAAGAACTCCCAGGTCAGCCTGCCCGCGGGCAGCGGCTGGCTGTCCGCCGCCAAGTCCGTCACGCTGCGCTCCGGCGTCAATCTGGTCGGCCTCCAGCACGACTCCGGCGACACCGGCAATGTCGCCGTGGACGGTGTCTCGGTCGACGGCGGCACCGCGCTCGCCACCCAGGGGGCGACGCTCCCGTACACCGAATACCGCGCCGCCGACGCCGCCACCAACGGCAGTGTGCTGCCGGTCAGCCGCGCGTACCCCTCGCTCAGCGCGGAGGCCACCGGCCGCAGCGCCGCCCAGCTCACCGGCACCGGGAAGTACGTCCAAATCACCCTCACAAAGCCGGCCAACTCCGTGGTCGTGCGCTACTCGATCCCGGACACTTCCGACGGGTCGCCCACCACTGCGCCGCTCGCCCTCTACGCGACCGGCACCAAGGTCACCGACCTCACTCTGACCAACAAGTACGCGTGGCTGTACGGCGGCGGTTACTACGACACCAACAACCCCGGCGACGGCTCGGGCCACCACTTCTACGACGACGTTCGCTACAAGAACTCCGCCACCTGGCCGGCCGGAACCGTCCTGAAGTTCCAGAAGGACAGCACGGCCGGTGGCACGTTCACGATCGACACCGTCGACACCGAACTGGTCGACGCGGCCTACGCAATGCCCACCGGCTACGTCTCGGCGGCGACCTACGGCGTGACCCCCGGCGGCGACGTCACCTCGGTGCTCAACAGCGCGCTCAGCCAGCTCTCCGGCACCGGCCAGGGCCTGTGGCTGCCGGCCGGCACGTACAACATCTCCGGCCGGGTCAACCTCAACAACGTCGCGCTGCGCGGCGCAGGCCAGTGGTACACCACCCTCCAGTCCACCGCGGAGAACGGCAGCGGCGGTCTGTACGCGACCGGCGGCCGCAACCAGATCGCGGACCTGTCCGTCTTCGGCGACCACACCTTCCGCAACAACGACCAGGGCGCGCCTGCCATCGAGGGCGCCTTCACCTCCGGCTCGCTGATCCTCAACGTGTGGATGGAGCACGCCAAGGTCGGTCTGTGGGCGGTCCCCGGCACCGGACTCGACGTCTCCGGCGTCCGCGCCCGTGACATCTTCGCTGACGGCATCCACGTGCATGGCGGCTCCTCCGGCACGCGCGTCGAGCAGTCCAACGTCCGCAATACCGGCGACGACAACATCGCATTGGACACTGAGGGAGGCGACGTCACCAACTGCAGCGTCTCGCACAACACCGCGCAGACGCCGATCCAGGCAGGCGGCATCGGGGTCTACGGCGGTGGAAACAACGTGGTGGAGAACAACGCGGTCAGTGACACTGTCGCCTTCGGCTCCGGCATCAACATCAGCACTGCCTTCGGCCAGAACTTCTCAGGAACCACCACCGTCCGCGACAACCTCCTCATCCGCGCTGGCTCCCACAACTACAACTGGAACTCCGACATCGGCGCCCTGTGGATCTTCGCCGATGCCAAGGGCGACATCACCCAGCCAGTCAATGTCACCGGCAACACCATCAAGGACAGCTCCTACCAGGCCGTCCTCCTCTCCTACGCCCACCAGATCAGCAACCTGACACTCGACCACGACACCATCACCGGCGCTGGCACCTACGGCTTCGACATCAACAACGTCACCGGCAGCATGACGGTAGGCAACACCACCGTCAGCGGCACGGGCTCCGCCGCCCTGAACAACCCCGGTACCTACGCAATCATCCGCGGCCCGGGCAACTCCGGCTTCTGACCCGTTCCCGTGGGAACCCCCCTAGCAAGAGGCCCGGCCGCGCGCAACACCCGGCGGTCGGGCCTCCACGCCGGCCGCCGGAGAGCCGTACCCCTTCGCGCCGGGCCGCCGACTCGTGCTGACGGGGGCCATGCACCTGCCCACGGCTGCTGATGCGGCCGCGATGCAACACACATCGTCCTCGACGCGATCCGCCACGCCCGAAGCACGAACCTCGCCGTTTCACCTGGTGTGGGGCCGGGCTCTGGGCCGTAGCCTCGGCGACTCGGCAGGCGAGGACGGCTCGGTCGGGTTCGAGTCGTTGGCCGGTCGCGATCAGGCCGGGCTCATCGAGCCGCAGAACTTGGTCAGGTCAGGGCAGGCGAAGGTAGCGTCACGCAACGTCGAGGTCCTCTACGCCGCCGAAGCCCTCATCGCGCGCGGCGTTCCTGATCCGACCGCGCACCTCGCGGCCGAACTGGGGCTCCTCGCCTTGAAGAGCGGCTACGCCCAGTGATCCGAAGCCGATCGTGATGATCCATCCGCGGCCTGGCCGAGTGGCGCGACACCCGCGGCACGAACTCACGGAAGCCCGAAGCAAGTCGCATACACACGCCTGAGGCCTGCCGCTCGACCCAAGCTTCGTCGCCGTGAGTACGGCGACCCGGGTCGGGGCGAACGTCACATACCCACAACTGTGAAGAGCCTCTTTCGCGGTACCAGTGATGGACGCCCGCGTGCTACGTTGGATGTGCGACAGGAGATCACCACCGAATAGCGGCAGATCCTGGCGCACGTCCCGCCTGCGGGATGGCAAGGGAAAGTAGTACTAGCGTCGGTGTGCCGCCCAGGCCACTCTTTGTTATGACGCGAGGGCACCAGTTGAGAAATCCTGGTTCCCGGTACTACGGCCTCCTTCAGAGTCATCGTTCCGGGAACCACCCCCACCGAACGGAATGACTCATGTCGCAGCTCGAGCGCAACAAGCAGATCGTCGTCGACTACTACCAGACGGCCTTCGGCGGCAACCCCGAGAAGGCCATCGCGGACCACTTCGGCGACCGGTACATCCAGCACAACCCCGATGCGGCCGACGGGCCGGAAGCCTTCACCGGCTTTGTGACCTGGCTGCGAGGGGAGTACCCGCAGCTGAAGCTGGACATTAAGCGGGTCCTGGCCGAGGGCGACATGGTCGTCACGCACTCCCACCTCATCCTGGAGCCTGGCAAGCCGGGCCGCGCCCTAGCGGACTTCTTCCGGCTGGAGAATGGCAAGGTCGTCGAGCACTGGGACGTTATCCAGGACGTGCCGGAGAACGCGGCCAACCCCAACAGCATGTTCTGATGGCCGCATCCGATCTGGCCGCCACTGAGCCCGCGGACGTGGTGCGCCGCCAGTATCTGGCCTCAGCCACGGGTGATCTTCAGATGTGGCGCACGGCGGTCGCGGACGACGTGGAGTGGATCGAGGCGGCGGGTTTCCCGCTGGCCGGTACCTATCGCACCCCGGACGGTGTGATCAAGGGTGTCTTCGAGCATCTAGCCGCGGCCTGGGACGACTGGGTTACCCACGACGACACCTACGTCGTCGACGGTGAGCGCGTCGTCGTCCTGGGACGGTACAGCGCCACGAACCGGGCCACGGGCAAGTCGATGAGCGTGCGGGTTGCCCACTGCTTCATCGTGCGCGGCGGGCGCATCGTGCGCTTCGAGCAAATCGTCGACTCCGCCAGCGTCCACGCGGCCATGACCCCCTGACGCTCACCCGCACAGCCAGGTGTCGCCTCGCTGGCCTTGGCGAGGCGACACCCCGCCACTACACCCAACCACGGGCCGGCTGTCGATGTCTCGGCCCGCCCCTGATCAATTCCAAGGACGGTGCCACATGCGCGTAGAGATATGGGCCGACATCATCTGCCCCTGGTGCTACATCGGTAAGGCGCGCTTCGATCAAGCCTTGGCTGCATTCGCCCACCGCAACCAAGTCGAGGTGCTCTACCGCTCATTCGAGCTGGAGCCAGGACGCGACAAAACACGTGTCGAGCCCGTTGGGCAGATGCTAATCGACAGATTCGGGTCCCGCGGACCCGGCATGGACCAGCAGGTTGCCGAGCTGGCCCGCGCAGAAGGGCTCGATTACCGCACTGACCGGCACGTCGGCAGCACCTTCGACCTCCACCGCCTGATCCATCTGGCCCGCGAGTACGGCCTCCAGCACCAGTTGGTCGCCGCCGCCTTCCGTGCCAACTTCGCCGAGGCCCGCAATCTGTTCACCGCCAGCACCCTGGCCGAGTTTGCCACCGAGACGGGACTGGAGGCCCAAGTCGTCCAGCGAGTGCTCAATGACCCGACCACCTACGCCGCCGAAGTCCGGGCCGACGAGCAACGTGCCGGCGAACTCGATGTGCCAGGCGTCCCCTTCTTCCTCATCGACGGACACACCGTCATCTCCGGTGGCCAGTCCGTCGCTGCCTTCACCCGAGCGCTAGAGCGGGCTTGGACCGATAGCCCTGACGGAGTCGACAGTGCGGCCGTGTGCAGCCCGACCGCCTCCTGCGAACTACCCCCGCGCTAGGCACGATTGGCTCCGTTCATGGGACCGGGAACAAAGCCATACGATCGAGGTGTCGTCCAAAACTGACGATCACCGTTGACACCTGGGTCTCCGATCACTACGGAGATCCACATGGCGAAGTCCCGAGTGCCTGACATTTCCACCGCCACCGTGCCGCACCAGTCAGGATTGCATTGTTGGGTCCTTGTTTGCTGGCTGACCTCCACTGTGGCTCTATGGCGGCATGCTCGTGTCAATAGGCGTGTGCTGCTCTCTTGCGCACCTATTACCTGCGTATGGATTGCGGAACGCCTCCATGGCTGATGCGTGCCGAGTTTGACGGATGCTGAAACCTGAGTGATCAGAGTTGAATACCTTCACGAGCACACGGAGCGGTGGGTAAGCGGCAGTGGACATCCTTGCGGAGCCAGTTAATCAGGCGCCGCGTGCGCTCAGCGTGTTTAAGCGTACGGTGACAGCCGAGAGACCGTTCCGGGTGTCGCAGGCTCAGTATTTCAGGATGGTCGTGTATCCCGCTACGGCCACGGGGCTTCGAGATCATCTCGATTCCGGGGCCGCGCACAAGCGTTGTCTGCCCGATGCTGTCAGTAAAACCCCACCGGGCCGGGAACGTCTGTTGAGTTATTCCGCCGGAAAGTCGGTCGAGCTGATGTGTCTGCGTCTTTCGATGGGCGTGGTCGACCAGTTCATCGAACGGAGCGAGCCCGGCGTTCCGTTACGGGACATTGAGCAGGTTGACACGCTAAGACTTGTCCCGTATCTGCTGGTCACGGGTGAGATGATCTTGTGGTGTCTGGTGTGATCACGGCGTCGGAGCCGTCTTGGATAGCCCCGTTCACCGGGTTGAGCCCGCGTTCTTTCGGCAAGCTGGTGACCGCGCTGCGCCGTGAAGGGGCGGATCCGGTCCGCAAGGGCCGGCCGTGGGGCCTTTCGCTGGAGGACCGGGTTCTGCTGGTAGCGGCGTACTGGCGCACGAACTTGACGATGCGCCAGCTCGCTCCGCTCTTCGGAATCTCGAAGTCCGCGGCCGACCGGATCATTGACCATCTCGGCCCCTCGCTCGCGCTCCAGCCGCGCAAGCGGTTCCGCAAGGACACCGTGCTCATCGTGGACGGCACGCTGGTGCCCACCCGCGACCACACCATCGCCGAGCAGTCCAAGAACTACCTCCTAATGTAGTTGTCAACCGCACGCTGCGGTCGGTTGTGCGACTTGATAGCACCGTCCGTCCCGTATCAGCGCCCACAGGACGTCGACGCGCCGCCGGGCCAACGCGAGGACGGCTTGGGTGTGGCGTTTGCCTTCGGCTCGCTTGCGCTCGTAGAACCGGCGTGATTCAGCGCAGCTTCGGATGCTGATGAGGGCTGATTGGTAGAAGACGCGCTGCAGCCCGCGGTGATAGCGCCTGGGACGACGGAGGTTGCCAGCGGTATTGCCTGAGTCCCGGGGGACGGGTGCAACTCCGGCCAGGCTTGCGAGGCGATCGGCACTGCCGAAGCGGCTCATGTCACCAGCAGTAGCGGCAAGGAACTCCGCACCGAGGAGTGGTCCGATTCCGGGCATGCTAGAGATCACTTCGGCCAGCTCATGCTGACGAAAGCGGTCCTCGATGAGCTCGTCAATCTCGGCGATCTCATCGTTGAGGACCAGCACCTCTTTCGCCATGGAATGCACCAGCTGCGCGATGGCCTTCTGGCCCGGGACGACGGTGTGCTGCCCTTCGGCCGCTTCGAGAGCGATTTCGACCAGGACCCCAGCACTGCGCACCTTGCGGTTGCGTAGCCAGCTCGTCAATCGAGCGCGGCCGACCCGCCGCAGGGCTGCCGGTGTCTGGTAGCCGGTCAGCAGCAACAACGGGCCACGGTTGCGCAAGTCCAAACCTCGCTCCAAGGCAGGGAACATGCTGGTGAGCTGCCCACGAAGGCGGCTGATCTTCCGTGTTCGGTCGGTAGTCAGTTCGGCTCGTCGACCGGTGAGGACCCTCAGCTCTGCAGCTTGCTCGTCATCGGGCCGCAGAACTGTAAGGTCCCGAGGCATCCGGGCCTGGTCGGCGATTACGGCAGCATCCTTGGCATCCGTCTTGCCCATGCCGCGATAGCCGGCAGAAGCACGGCTGACCGCGAGGCCAGGAATGTAGACCAGTTGCTGGCCATGGTTGAGCAGCACATTGATCAACAAATTGGCCATGCCGTCGGCGACGTCGACAGCCCAGACAACGTCCTCGCCTATGGCCAACACGTCGGCAAGCAAGGACAGAAGCTCTGACTCTTCATTCATCACGCGTCGTGAAAGCAGTCGTTCTCCGTTGGCGTTCAGGACAACGCAGTGATGATGGGTCTTTCCGATATCCGTACCAGCCCAGATCTGAGCCACGGTCCCTCCGGTCGGTCGATGGACAATTTCCCGGACGACCTCGCCGGCGTGGTCCTACTCAGCGACGTACACATGTACTCGCAGCCCCTAATCAGCGGTCCAGTCGTCGTGAAACCCCGGGTGGCCAGGTAGTTCGAGCCATCGACGGCAACCGGTACTGAGCCACACCCGAGGTCTCCGGGCCTCCAGACCTTACGACCGGCCTTGATCGACCCGCCAACAACGTAGGACCGGTACTCCACCAACCACCAGGTCGTCATCGACGCCGACACTCGGCTCGTCGTGGTGGTCGGCCGGCCCTTGCCGGGCAACCGCAACGACTGCAAGGCGTGGGAGGAATCCGGCGCGAAGGCCGCCGTCGGTGCGACCATGACGATCGCCGACGGCGGCTATCCGGGCACCGGACTCGTGATGCCCCACCGCCGCCGCAAAGGCGAAGAACTGCCCGACTGGAAACAGGCCCACATCAAGTCCCACAAGCAGGTCCGGGCCCGCGTCGAGCACGTCTTCGCCCGCATGAAGACCTACAAGATCCTCCGCGACTGCCGTCTCAAGGGCGACGGCGTCCACCACGCCATGCTCGGCATCGCCCGCCTGCACAACCTCAACCTCGCCGGATAAGCAAGCAGCCGGACTGGCCACCGACCACGCCCACACCCAGCCAAAGATCATTTACGGGACAGGTCTTAGCCGAGCCGGACCCGATCGTTTCCGCCATAGTGCCGGAAATCTTGGCGGCCCAGGAAGCGGGCGCGGGGGATCTCTACGTCGACTCCGTTGCGCAGTACCTTGCCGCTCACCTCCTCACGCCCAGAGTGACTGCGGAAGGCTCAGGGACCAAGACCCTGAGCCGCCGGCAGATGGAGACATTGGCTTCGTATATGCGGTCGCATCTCGCGGATCCCATCAGGATCGATGATCTGGCGGACCTGGTCGGCTTCAGCCGTTTTTACTTCCTGCGTAGCTTTACGACCGCTGCAGGACGTACACCGTACCGCTATCTCACGGAAATGCGCATCGAAGCGGCTCGCCACTACTTAGAGTCGGGGAGTGAGACGATCCATACCGTCGGTCGCCTCTGCGGCCTTCCCAACCCCGATAACTTCGCTCGGATGTTCCGCCGCCATGTCGGCTGCACTCCGTCAGAATATCGTCGGCAGAGGATTCTGCCCTGACAGCCATCCTGCGGCTGAACGGCTCGGGCAACGATGATTCCTGCGCGACGGGTGCCCGGAGCGCGCAGAACCGCCACCTTCCTTCGCGCCCAAGCTCCCTACAGGGCGTCGACGAGTCGGGGGTCGCGTTGACGATCCCCATCACGCGCATCGGGCCGATATCGGGCCGTACGACGGATGGGTGGTCGAGAGCTGCGGGGTGTTCGTTCATAGCGGTCCCACCCTCGGGAAAAGCCAGGACGTTTCTGCGGGAAGCGGCATGGGGCGCACCGTCAGCGTGACCTCAGCGCCGACGGTGCGCGGTCCATGGGGCTACCTCTTCTGCTCCTGGGGGTGCGTGGCGAGTGCCTCGACGGTCACGTCCATCCACTTCCACAGGGGCAGTGAGACCAGCGCGTCATGTAGTGCGGCGGGGTCTTCGGCCTCGTACAGGCCGATGGTGGCGTTACGGCCGGGGACCCGCCACAGCCGCTTGAGGGTCCCCGCCTCGCGCAGCTCCATGGCACGCTCCCGTTCGACCTTGCGGAGCTGCTCACGGGTGTTGTCCGGCGTGTCGGGCGGCAGCAGGTTCTCCGTGCGGACCAGGAATTCCATGGTTTGTCTCCTCAGGTCGTGGCGATGATGAGAAGCAGCTCCGCGAGCTCCTTGGGTGCGGTGACCATCGCCTCGTGGCCGGTGGAGATGTGGTGCACCGGCCAGCCGAGGGATGCCGCTCTCTCCGCGTGGGGCTGGAACACCCGCATCCAGTCGGTGCACTCGACATAGGCGGCGGGCACCTGTTCGCAGGCGCCGGTGAGCCGCAAGGACTCGGTGTAGCTGAGCCACGGGTGCGGGGTCAGACGGGGAGCCAGCCAGTCCAGATCAGCCTGGTCCGTTACACCGAGCACGGTAAGCGAGCGCACGGGGATGAGCCAACCAAACCCGGGACCGGCGACCGACTCGCGGTAGTGTCCGGCTACCGTCTCCGGCAACAGGTCGATCGCGGCGTCGCCGTCGCGGCCCACGAAGGCGTCCAGATACACCCGCCTCGCCAGCCGGTGGGGGACACGGTCGGCGACCCCGGTGACCACCTGCCCGGCGTAGCTGTGACCCACCAGCACCACGTCGTCGAGGTCGTACGCCTCGATCAGCGCCGCCACGTCCTCGATGTGGGTCCACATCCCCACGGCGGGACTGGCCAGATGGGCGCGGTCGCCGACGCCGGTCAGGGTCGGCGCGTGGACTTCGTGGCCGGCCGCGCGCAGTGTCGGGGCTACCCGCTGCCAGGCCCAGCCGCCGTGCCAGGCGCCGTGAACCAGGACGAACGTACTCACCTTGCCCCCAGATCTTCGAACAGCGCGAGCGCCGCGGCCGTGTTGGAGGCGGGTACGTGGTAAGTGTCGTGGACTCGGGCGACCTTCTCGCTCAGCGCCCCGCGCATGATGAGCCACATGATCAGCTCGATGCCCTCGGTGCCCGCCTCGCGGATGTATTCCTCGCGGGTGAGCGCGGCGAGCTTCTCGGGCTGGTCCTCGATCGCTTGCAAGAACATGCGGTCGAACTCTTCGTTGATGAGTCCGGCCCGAGCGCCGGCCAGCTGGTGCGACATGCCTCCGGTGCCGAACACCGCGACTTTCACATCCTGCGGGAACGACCGAATCGCCCGCCCGAGTGCCTGCCCCAAGGCGTAGCAGCGCGCCGCTGTGGGCTGCGGGTACTGGATCACGTTCACCAGCACGGGCACGACCGCGCACGGCCACGCGTCATCCGGGTCAGGGCAGTACACCGACAGCGGCACGGTGAGACCGTGGTCGACCTCCAGCCTTTGGAATGTGGCGAGGTCAAACGACTCGTCCATGAGCTCGGTCACGAGGTGCTCGCTCAGCTCCGGAGCACCGAACACGGTTGGCACCGGGCGGCGCCCCCACCCCTCATCCGCCACGTCATAGGACTCGGCGGTACCGATCCCGAAGGTGGGAACGAGATCCAGGTCGACGGCGTTCGCGTGGTCGTTGTACACGATCACCGCGATGTCCGGCCGGTGTGCGGCCATCCACTTCCGCGCCGGCTCATAGCCGTCGAACAATGGCTTCCAATACGGCTCCTGCGTCTTGCCGTGGTCCATCGCGGCGCCGATCGACGGCACGTGCGAGGTCGCCAGACCCCAGATCACCTCAGCCAAACTTCCGCCCTCCCGACAGCATGGCCGCGGTGAACTCCTCGGCCGACATCCCCGTGAACACTCCGCCGAGGTACTGCATGGACTTCTTGTCCACCACAGCGAGCTTGAACGCGTAGAATATGGACGCGCCCAGGTCCAGCATCTGGGTCCAGTTGCGCTGCAGAATCGCCTTCTTCTGTTCCGCGTTGAGCCCGTAGGCGTCGCAGTAAGCCGCCTCGTCCTCGCTGAACCTGCGCCGATTCTCCTCGTCCGCCAGCGAACCGCACATCCGGTTGATCGCGTAGCCGCGCCTGCTCGCCGACAAGTCGAGCACGTAGTTGTCCTGTGCTTTTGGCATGGTCATACCCTCTCCGGGGCGGTGCGGGGCCGATGTGCCGCCTCGCGCTCCCGTGCCGCCTGCACGGTTTGGGCGAGCAGCGTGGCGATGGTCATGGGACCGACGCCACCGGGAACGGGCGTGATGTACGACGCCCGCTCGGCGGCCGCCTCGTACTCCACGTCCCCGCTGCCGTCGGCGTAGCCTGCGTCGATGACCACGGCACCGGGTTTGATCCACTCACCGCGGATAAGGCCCGGCCGGCCGACGGCCGCGATGACCACGTCCGCCTCGGCGACCCGCTCGGCGAGGCCGACCGTGCGAGAGTGGCAGTAGGTGACGGTGGCGTCCTGGGTCAGCAGCAGCATGCCCACGGGCCTGCCGAGGATCGCGCTGCGGCCGACGACCACGGCGTGCTTTCCCGCGAGCGGGATGTCGTAGGCGTCGAGCAGTGTCATGATCCCGCCGGGGGTGGCCGACTTGAACCCGCCTTCCCCAAACGCCGTGGTGGCGAAGGAGGTACGGGTCACACCGTCGACGTCCTTGGCCGGGGCGATGGCCTCGAAAGCAGCGCGCTCGTCGATGTGGTCGGGCACCGGATGTTGGAGGAGGATGCCGTCGACCTCCGGATCCTCGGACAGGTCATGGATCTGCTTCACCAGCATTTCTGTGGTGATCCCGGCGTCCAGTTCGATACGCCGCGACCGCATGCCGACCTTGGCCGAGCGGTTGGCCTTCATGCGGACGTACGTGTGCGACGCCGGGTCGTCACCCACAAGAACGGTCGCCAGGACGGGAACGCGGCCGTGCTCGTCGACGAACTCCGACACCTCCTGCCGCACCTGCTCCAGGAGCTCCGCCGACACGGCCCGGCCGTCGAGAATCCGTGCAGTCACTCGATCTCCCAGAACTTCTAGAACACGACGGTGGTGTTGCCGTCTCGGATGACGCGGTCCTCGCAGTGCCACCCGACCGCGCGGGACAGTACGAGTCGCTCGATGTCGGCGCCTCGGCGCTGCAGTTCGCGCACCGTTTCCCGGTGCGAGACGCGGACCACGTCCTGCTCGATGATCGGGCCCTCATCGAGGTCCTCGGTCACGTAGTGGGCGGTCGCGCCGACCAGCTTCACGCCCCGCTCCTTGGCCCGCTGGTAGGGGCCCGCGCCCATGAACGCCGGCAGGAAGGAGTGGTGGATGTTGATGACCGGGACGCCGATGTCCGTCAGGAAGTCACCGGAGACGATCTGCATGTAGCGGGCCAGGACGACCAGGTCGACGTTGCCCTTGAGGAGGTTCAGCTGTTCCTTCTCGGCAGCAGTCTTGTCGCCGTTCGCCACCGGTACGTGAAAGAAGGGGATACCGAAGCCCCGGACTTCGTCGCCGAGATCGGCATGGTTGGAGATCACCAACGGAACGTCCATCTGCAGTTCGCCGCGGCGCTGCCGCCACAGCAGGTCGAGCAGGCAGTGGTCCGTCTTCGAGACCATGATGGCCACGCGCTTGCGGCGTCGTGTCTCCAACAGTCGGAATTCCAGGCCGAGTTCGTCGCCCAGATTCCTCTGCAGGGCTTCGCCCAGCTCGTCGAGTCGTCCCGACAGGCCCGGCAGATGAAACTCCGTGCGCTGGAAGAAGCGCCCGCCAGCAGGATCGCTCGACGACTGGTCGAGCCAGACGATGTTGGCCCCGAACTCGGTGAGTGCTCCCGACACGCTGGCGACGATGCCCGGCCGGTCCGCGCCCTGAACGATCAGCCGGCCGTTGTCAGGGTCGTGGTTCTGCTCGGTCATGACCGGTTGTCCCTTTCGGAGGTGCTCGCGGAGACGGCCGACAGCAGACGCTGCCGCCACAGTTCTGTCTGCCTCAGTTCGTTGAAGGTGAAGATGTGCAGCCCGCGGATGTTGCCGTCGGTCTTCGGCACGGAGGCTCCCAACTGCTTCGCCAGCTTCGTCGGTTTGTAGCCGCCCGGCAGCAGGAACCGCCACAGCAGGCTCTGCTGCTTCTGCAGGAACCGCGCCGACTGGCCGAGTCCGATGCCAGCCGAGATGCGCATCAGCTTCTGCCGGTTCACCGGTCCAGGCATCCCTACGTACACGGGGAGATCGACTCCCGTCCCCGCAATTCCCCCCGCCCAGTTCGCGGTCGTCGTGGCGTCGAAGCAGATCTGCGTGAGGATCCGCGTCGCCATCGGCGCCTTCTGCTTAAGAGCCAGTTCGAGAGCGTCCTGAGGAATGGCGGCATGGCCTTCGGGATAGCCGCCGATACCGACCTCTTCGAAAGGGTGGTGGATCTCCTCGAGGGCCCGCAGCAGCGAGTACGCGTCCTGGAAGGCACCCGCCGGCTTCGGAGCGTCGCCGCCGACGACGAACACCGACCGGATCTGCGACTCCTTGAGACGCGCCACGACGTCGGCCACGTGCTGCGCATCCACGAACTGACGCGCCGGCAGATGCGGCGACACCGAGTAACCGTGTCGCGTCAGCCGCTCCGTGAGCTCAAGTGTCGTGTCGATGCCCTTGGCCTCGGTCACGGTGACCGTCAGCGGGACCTCGGCCGGCACATACTCGAGCACATCCCGCTCGGTCTTCTTGAACGGCATCACCTCGTAGCTGATGTTGCGCACCAGGTCGACGAGATGCGAGCGCCGGCGCCGGGAAACGGCGTCTTCCCGCTGTATGGTCATGGCCTTGTCTCGTTCCTTCCTACGGGCACGGGAAATGTCTCGTGCGGCTCTTGTCTGTGCGGCGCAGGCTGGTCAGAAGCGCAATGTGACCGCGGACTTCCCGGGTGCGGGATGGGGACGACCGGTCTAGGGGCTTCGCATGGGTGGTGTTTCACGTCCTCCAGCAGCCGGACAACGACCCAAGCCCTGTGCTCGTGTGGCGGGAACCGGTACGACCGCCACCACCAGTAGAACGAATCAACGCGGTCATTTCGTCGGGCATCAGAACCGATTCGAACGAGACAAATGACCAAGACGACGGCGGCGAACCGGCCGCTAGTGCGTTGGCCACGAACGTTGCTGGGGTTGGTTAGGCGGCTTTGGGTCGTGGGCGGCCCCAGCGTTGCTGGCGTTCGCTGCGGATCTTGGC